>NZ_CP141608.1:4715164-5022126 GCF_035581345.1 Pseudomonas sp. JQ170C | reverse complement strand
GAGGGCGTCAAAGTCGTCCCAGAAGGCCGGCAGAATGATCACGTCGGCCTCTTCAAGGCCGCCATCTACGGGTAGTTGGACATCGCTGAAACTGCGCACCGGCTCGCCGTCAGGGCTGACCAGGCGGGTCTCGAATATCGGCCGAAGCCCCAGGCCCAGTTGCTTGCCGTAACGCAGGCTGGCGAGGTGGAAAAAGTCCTTGGCCTGCATCAGGGTAGAAGCGAAGACGTTGTCGATGGCCAGGATGCTGACGCGCCGCAAGGACGCGGAGGGTTGGGTAAACATCATTTTCTTTATTCTTATAGGGTAGAGTGGTCAATCACCGGCTGGATCGTCTTATTTTTTGGCCGTTGTGTCTACCCTCGGTTCCCGCGCAATGCACGAGAACCGGTATTGCGTCTCAAGGGGCGGGGTTGGGCTGGTCCTGGTGGATGGCTTCGATGCCTGCCAGCAGCTCGTCGGAGAGCTTCAGGTCGAAGCTCGCCAGGTTGCTGTCGAGTTGCTCCAGGCTGGTAGCGCCGATGATGTTGCTGGTGACGAATGGCTGGCGGGTGACGAAGGCCAGGGCCATCTGCGCCGGGTCCAGGCCGTGATCGCGGGCCAGCTTCACGTAGCGGCTGCAGGCTGCCACGGTCTGCGGATTGGAGTAGCGCGAGAAGCGGCTGAACAGTGTCAGTCGGCCCTTTGCCGGGCGTGCGCCGTTTTCGTACTTGCCCGAGAGCATGCCAAAGGCCAGGGGCGAGTAGGCGAGCAAGCCGCATTGTTCGCGAATGGCGATTTCCGCCAGGCCCACTTCAAAGCTGCGATTGAGCAGGTTGTAAGGGTTCTGGATCGACACGGCACGGCTCCAGCCGCGGCTCTCGGCCAGTTGCAGGAACTTCATGGTGCCCCACGGGGTTTCGTTGGACAGGCCGATATGGCGAATCTTGCCAGCCTTGACCTGCTCGTCGAGCACTTCCAGGGTTTCTTCCAGCGGGGTGAAGTGGTCCTGGGGCAGGTGCTGGTAGCCCAGCTTGCCGAAGAAGTTGGTGCTGCGTTCGGGCCAGTGCAGTTGGTAGAGGTCGATCCAGTCGGTCTGCAGGCGCTTGAGGCTGTCGTCCAGGGCCGCGACGATGTGCTGGCGGTTGTGCTTGAGCTGGCCGTCGCGAATGTGGCTGATACCGTTGCCGGGGCCGGCCACTTTGCTGGCCAGGATCCAGTCGGCGCGGTCGCCGCGGGCCTTGAACCAGCTGCCGATGATGCGCTCGGTAGCGGCGTAGGTTTCAGGGCGTGGGGGAACCGGGTACATCTCTGCGGTATCGATGAAATTGATTCCGGCGGCCTTGGCGCGTTCGATCTGCGCGAATGCCTCGGCCTGGTCATTTTGCTCGCCCCAGGTCATGGTGCCCAGGCACAGGGCGCTGACATTGAGGTCGGTACGGCCCAGTTGGCGGTAGTCCATCGGCATCTCCCTGGCAAAAGAACCATAAAAGCAGGTTGAATTTTTTTTCGCAATCTGGATAATTCAGCCCCTCTCCGTGCTGTGGGAGTGATGCCCCGCTTCATAGAAGAACCCTGCCGAATATTGGACGCGCTGACCCGAGCCCCCGATAGCGTCCGTGTGCGGCTGTGTCCTTGACTTGTCAAGGTGCGCACTATCCAGTAAGATCCGCCGTCTTAATTTTCGCTGGGCGGCCCCTGAGGCTATAAAGAATGAAAACTTTTACTGCTAAACCGGAAACAGTAAAGCGCGACTGGTTCGTAGTTGATGCCGCTGGTCAGACCCTGGGTCGTCTGGCTACCGAAATCGCTAGCCGTCTGCGTGGCAAGCACAAACCAGAATACACTCCTCACGTTGACACCGGCGACTACATCGTCGTCATCAACGCCGAGCAGATCCGTGTTACTGGCGCCAAAACTACGGACAAAATGTACTACTCCCACTCCGGCTTCCCGGGCGGTATCAAGGAAATCAACTTCGAGAAGTTGATCGCCAAGGCCCCAGAGCGCGTGATCGAGACCGCGGTTAAAGGCATGCTGCCTAAAAACCCACTGGGTCGCGACATGTACCGTAAGCTGAAAGTCTATGCGGGCGCTGCTCACCCTCATACTGCTCAGCAGCCCCAAGAACTGAAGATTTAACGGAATAGTTCATTATGTCGGCGACTCAAAATTACGGCACTGGCCGTCGCAAGACCGCAACCGCTCGCGTTTTCCTGCGTCCAGGTACCGGTAACATCTCCATCAACAACCGTCCTCTGGACACCTTCTTCGGTCGTGAAACCGCGCGCATGGTAGTTCGCCAGCCGCTGGAACTCACTGAAACCACCGAGAAGTTTGACATCTACGTCACCGTTATCGGTGGTGGTGTCAGCGGCCAGGCTGGTGCGATCCGTCACGGTATCACCCGTGCACTGATGGACTACGACGAGACTCTGCGTAGCGCTCTGCGCCGCGCTGGCTTCGTTACCCGCGACGCTCGTGAAGTTGAGCGTAAGAAAGTGGGTCTGCGTAAAGCACGTAAGCGTCCTCAGTACTCCAAGCGTTAATTTTCGCTTCGGTGTCAAAAAAAGCCCGGTTCCAGTGGAACCGGGCTTTTTTTATGTCTTGAATAATCATGTTGGCCTTTAGTGTGACAACTTGCCGCATAGACGCAAGTCAAGTGCTATAAGGGATGCAGCCCTTTGCCACGGCTAATCACCTTGTCAGAGAAGGGTCTTTTCATTACCATGCGGCAAATTTTAAGCAGTTCAGAAATTACTTAGTAGATGCCTGTTGTAACAGGCCATAAAGCTGATGGGAGAGGACTGAATGAGCAATGACGGCGTCAATGCAGGCCGGCGTCGCTTCCTCGTAGCAGCCACATCCGTGGTGGGTGCTGCAGGAGCGGTGGGGGCTGCGGTCCCGTTCGTGGGGTCATGGTTCCCCAGTGCCAAGGCGAAAGCCGCAGGTGCACCGGTGAAGGTCAATATCGCCAAGGTAGAGCCAGGCCAGCAGATGATTGCTGAATGGCGTGGCCAGCCGGTCTTCATCGTCCGTCGCACCGAAGAGATCCTTGGCAACCTCAAGAAGATCACTGGTGACCTCTCCGACCCTGAGTCCAAGGCTTCGGTTCAGCCCACCTACGTCAACCCGGAGAACCGCGCAATCAAGCCGGAGATCCTGGTGTTGGTCGGTTTGTGCACCCACCTGGGCTGCTCGCCAACCTTCCGTCCTGAAGTCGCTCCTGTGGACTTGGGCCCCAAGTGGGTCGGTGGTTACTTCTGCCCATGTCACGGTTCCCACTACGACCTGGCAGGCCGCGTCTACAAATCCCAGCCGGCGCCGCTCAATCTGCCAGTGCCGCCGCACTCTTATGAGTCGGACGACATCATTGTCGTCGGCGTCGATCAGGAGAACGCGTGATGAGTAAGTTCATGGATTGGGTTGACGCCCGCTTCCCCGCGACCAAGATGTGGGAAGACCACCTCAGCAAGTATTACGCACCGAAGAACTTCAACTTCTTCTACTTTTTCGGCTCCCTGGCACTGCTGGTGCTGGTCAACCAGATCGTTACCGGTGTCTGGCTGACCATGAGCTTCACCCCGTCGGCCGAAGAGGCATTTGCCTCGGTCGAATACATCATGCGTGACGTCGAGTACGGCTGGATCCTGCGCTACCTGCACTCCACCGGCGCTTCGGCGTTCTTCATCGTCGTCTATCTGCATATGTTCCGCGGCCTGCTGTACGGCTCGTACCAGAAGCCGCGCGAGCTGGTCTGGGTGTTCGGCATGCTGATCTACCTGGCGCTGATGGCCGAAGCCTTCATGGGCTACCTGCTGCCGTGGGGCCAGATGTCCTACTGGGGTGCCCAGGTGATCATCTCGCTGTTCGGTGCCATCCCGGTGATCGGCGATGACCTGACCCAGTGGATCCGCGGTGACTACCTGATCTCGGGTATTACCCTGAACCGCTTCTTCGCTCTGCACGTCGTGGCCTTGCCGATCGTTATCCTCGGTCTGGTGGTGCTGCACATCCTGGCACTGCACGAAGTGGGCTCGAACAACCCTGATGGCGTCGACATCAAGAAACACAAGGACGAGAACGGTGTGCCGCTCGATGGCATCGCGTTCCATCCTTACTACACCGTGAAGGATATCGTCGGTGTCGTCGTGTTCCTCTTCGTGTTCTGTGCCGTGGTGTTCTTCTTCCCGGAAATGGGCGGTTACTTCCTGGAGAAACCGAACTTCGAGCAGGCCAACGCCTTCAAGACCCCTGAACACATTGCCCCGGTCTGGTACTTCACCCCGTTCTACGCGATTCTGCGGGCGGTTCCGGACAAGCTCCTGGGTGTCATTGCCATGGGTGCTGCGATTGCCGTGCTGTTCGTGCTGCCGTGGCTCGACCGCAGTCCGGTCAAGTCCATGCGCTACAAGGGCTGGATGAGCAAGGCCTGGCTGCTGGTGTTCTGCATCTCGTTCGTGATCCTGGGTGTGCTAGGTGTACTGGCACCGACGCCGGGTCGCACGTTGCTGTCGCAGGTTTGCACCTTCCTGTATTTCGCCTACTTCATTCTGATGCCGTTCTACACCAGGCTTGAGAAGACCAAACCGGTTCCGGAAAGGGTGACTGGCTGATGAAAAAGCTACTTGCAGTATTGATCCTGGCAGTGATGCCCTCGTTGACCTTCGCGGCCGAACACGGCCTGGTTCTGGACAAGGTTGATATCGATCTGACCGACAAGGCCGCCATGCAGGACGGCGCGCGCACCTTTGCAAACTATTGCATGGGCTGCCATAGCGCCAAGTTCCAGCGTTACGAGCGTGTTGCCGACGACCTGGGCATTCCTCACGAGCTGATGCTAGAGAAGCTGGTGTTCACTGGCGCCAAGATTGGCGACCACATGAAGATCGGCATGCAGCCTGACGATGCCAAGACCTGGTTCGGTGCCGCGCCACCGGACCTGACCCTGGTTGCCCGGGTTCGTGGCACCGACTGGCTGTACACTTACCTGCGCAGCTTCTACGAAGACAAGTCGCGTCCGTACGGCGTGAACAACAAGGTCTTCCCGAACGTGGGTATGCCGAACGTGCTGGTTGGCCTGCAGGGCAATCAGGTGATTGGCTGCAAACAAGTGCAGACCGTGGTCGACGGCAAGAAGCAATACGACCCGCTGACCGGCTCGCCGTTGACCCATGAAGCGTGCGACCAGCTAACTGTAGAGCCGAAATCTGGTACCCTGACCGAAGAGCAGTTCGACGAGAAGGTCAAGAACCTGGTGACCTTCCTGGCCTACTCGGCCAACCCGGTCAAACTGGAAAGCCAGCGCATTGGTACCTACGTACTGTTGTACCTGGCCTTCTTCTTCGTATTCGCTTATCTGCTCAAGCGCGAATACTGGAAGGACGTGCACTGATCACGCAGTAGTTTCTGGTAGTTGAACGCGCCCTGGGGCGCCTCTGGACAACGGAGGTGCCCGCAGGGCGCGTTTGCATTTGTAGCTTCTATAATTTCATCTGCGAGGAGGACCACTATGGGCGTGACCAACCGGTTAGCCTGCTACTCCGACCCCGCTGACCACTATTCTCATCGGGTGCGCATCGTTCTCGCCGAGAAGGGTGTCAGCGTCGAGATCATCAATGTTGATCCCGGTCGACTGCCGCCCAAGCTGGTCGAAGTGAACCCCTATGGTGGTGTACCGACCCTGGTCGATCGCGACCTGGCGTTGTACGAATCGACGGTCGTGATGGAATACCTTGACGAGCGCTACCCGCATCCGCCGTTGTTGCCGGTCTATCCGGTGGCGCGTGCCAACAGCCGGCTGTTGATTCACCGCATCCAGCGCGACTGGTGCGCACTGGTTGACCTGATTCTCGATCCGCGCAGCAAGGAGGCCGCCCGCGTGCAGGCCCGCAAGGAACTGCGCGAGAGCCTGACCGGAGTGTCTCCGTTGTTTGCCGACAAGCCTTGTTTCCTCAGCGAGGAGCAAAGTCTGGTCGATTGTTGTCTACTGCCCATACTCTGGCGTTTGCCGGTGTTGGGTATTGAATTGCCGCGGCCGGCCAAGCCGTTGCTTGATTATATGGAGCGACAGTTTGCCCGTGAGGCTTTCCAGGCAAGCCTGTCCGCTGCTGAACGTGAAATGCGCTAGGTTTTAAGGAGCTGTCGATGAACTCCAGTCGCCCCTATTTGGTACGTGCACTCTATGAGTGGATCGTGGACAACGACTGCACCCCGCATATGCTGGTCAATGCCGAGTACCCGGCGGTACAGGTACCCCAGAACTTCGCCAGTGACGGCCAGATCGTCCTGAACATCTCACCCAATGCCGTACGTCATCTACACATGGATAACGACGCTGTGAGCTTCGAGGGGCGCTTTGGCGGGGTTGCTCATACCCTGTTCGTGCCGGCCGGTGCGATTCTTGGCATCTACGCCCGGGAAAACGGCCAGGGCATGGTCTTCGAACTCGAGCCTCCAGTGCTTGAGGATGATGAGTACGAAGACGACGAAACCATCGAGCCGGATGACGACGGCCCGCCGAGTGGGCAGCCACCGCGGCCGTCCGGGCGTCCAAGCCTGAAGGTTGTGAAGTAATAAAAAAGGCGATCCATAGGGATCGCCTTTTTTTATGTGCGTCAGCCGGATTACAGGTCGCTGATGGTGCGTACCTGGTCCTTGTTCACGCGGGTCACTTTACCGTCCAGTTGCTCGAACTCGTAGAAACCGGTGCTGCGCTCGAAGCGAGGGGCATCGACTGCCTGGAATTCGCGGCCGTCGTTGAGGGTGATCAGGCTGGGGGTGGAGCAGCCGGCCAGGGTGGCAAGGGCGCCGATCAGAAGGGTCGACAGCAGGCCGTTTTTCATGGGTGCTTCCTAGGGTAGTTGGATCGCTGGGCGAGCCGGCTCCTGTAGGAGTGGGCTTGCCCAGTGATGAGTTGGCAAGTCAGTCGATGTACTCGAACAGCTTGACGATTTTCTGCACGCCCGACACGCCCTGCACCAGGTTGGTGGCGCGGGTGGCTTCCTGCTGGGTCAGCAGGCCGAGCATGTAGACGATACCGTTCTCGGTAATGACCTTGATCCGTGAGCCGGGAATGCTGTTGTCGGTCAGCATCTGGGTCTTGATCTTGGTGGTCAGCCAGGCGTCGTTATTGCGCGCCAGGATCGAGGAGGGGGGCAGCACCTGCAGTTCGTTGTGTACCTTCTTCACCCGCTGGACCTGGCCTGCAGCCTGTTCGGCCAGGCTCTTGAGGTCGGCACGCGGGGTCTGCCCGGCGAGCAGGACAATGCCGTTGAAGCTGCTGACCACGATATGCGAATTCTTGTCCAGGTCAGGGCTGGCCTTGGCGACGTTGACGGCAACCTTGGTTTCGATCAGTGAGTCATCGATCTTGCTGCCGAAGGTGCGGGTGCCGCGATCGTCTTCGATCGGGGTGTCGCGGGTGGCGGTGAGGACCGAGCTGCAGCCGGTCAGGCTCAGGCACAGGGTCAGGGCCATCAGGCCGAGGCGGTTAGGGGTCATTCTTCACTCCCGAACAATTGGCTGTCGATCAGATCGCAGAGGCAGTGGATCGCCAGCAGGTGGACTTCCTGGATACGTGCGGTGACGTTGGCCGGTACGCGGATCTCGACGTCTTCGGGCAGCAGCAGGGAGGCCATGCCGCCACCGTCGCGTCCGGTCAGAGCTACGACAATCATTTCGCGATCATGTGCGGCCTGGATCGCCTGAATAATGTTTGCCGAGTTACCGCTGGTCGAAATCGCCAGCAACACATCGCCTGGTTGGCCCAGGGCGCGAATCTGCTTAGAGAAGATTTCGTTGTAGCTGTAGTCGTTGGCGATCGAGGTGATGGTCGAGCTGTCGGTGGTCAGGGCGATGGCCGGCAGGCTTGGGCGCTCACGCTCGAAGCGGTTGAGCAGCTCGGAGGAGAAGTGCTGGGCGTCGCCGGCCGAGCCGCCATTGCCGCAAGCGAGCATTTTGCCTTCGTTGAGCAGGGCGTTGACCATGACCTGACTGGCCTGCTCGATGTGCGGTGCAAGGACTTCCATCGCCTGTTGCTTGGTGTTGATGCTGGCCTGGAAAAGCTGGCGAATTCGGGATTGCATGTCCATCAGTGAGACCTTAAGTAGGGCGGCTGGTCGGGCGTGTCGGGAGTGTACAGAAAGGGTCCCGGCACATGACTGTGCAGCCCGCGAAGCAAAGAGCAAAAAAGTTATAGGGGTAAAGGTACAGGGGCGGGCTCAGCGTTCGATGGCATTTTTCAGCCATTGAAGTGCCTGGCCCGAGTGGCCTCTGCCTTGCACGGCGATTACGTCGAAACGGCAGGGATGGTTGGCCCAGCGTGTTTCCGTTTGCAGAAAAGTCTCGGCGGCTAGCGCCAGCTTGTCCTGCTTGCGCTCGTCGATACTGCCGAGCGCTCCGCCAAAGTCCGCATGCAATCGATAGCGGACCTCGACGAATACTACTGTATCGCTGTCGAGCATGACCAGATCAAGCTCGCCGCGTTTGCATCGCCAGTTCTGCGCCAGCAGGCGCAGGCCTTGCCCTTGAAGGTATTCAAGGGCGTGCCGTTCGGCAGTCTGGCCTGCGCGCCGGGGCGAACTGCCGGGCATCAGCGTGGGGTATCAGGCAGGCGCTTGATCTGGCCGCCGGAGAATTCGGCCCACGGCAACTGACGCTCGATACGCTGGTTCGGGTTCATGCTCAGGCTGCCGGAGAAGCCTTCGATGCGGTTGTCTGGCAGCGCCTTGAGCTGGCCCAGGCGTGGCGCCAGGCTGTAGGCGTCGATGCCCATGGCGTACAGGCGACCAAGGCTGCCGGCGGCTTGTGGCCACTGGCTCACGACTTGCTGGCGCAGGGTGTTGTTGGTGTCGAGCAGCCACGGGGTTTCGCAGAAGCGAATGCCGTTCATATCGTTGTATTGGTTGACGTCGCCGCTGGCGCTGTACAAGTGCGAGGTGGCATACACCGGGACGTCGCCCGCGTATTGGAAGTTCAGGGTTGGTTTGATTTGCTGGCCTTGCTGTGGGGTGGCGGCCAGGAAGATGAAGTCGATGTCCTGGCGGCGCGACGGCTGGGCCGAAACGGCGCCGCCGACAGTGTTCTGCAGGCTCTTGGCGCGCCCTTCGCTCTGGCGCAGTTGGAACAGGTCGGCGATTTGCTGGGCCAGGGCTACAGGCTGATCGATGTGCTCGGCGGCGAGCAAGGTGCCGCCCTTGGCTTCCCAGTCTTGGCGGAAAGCTTTGAGGACGCGGTCGCCCCATTCGCCGCGCGGTACCAGGGCAACAGCGCGGACCATGCCGTCGGCGTGTGCGCGACGCGACACTTCGCGGGCTTCGTCTTCAGCGGCCAGGCCGAACTGGAACAGCTGGGGCGGGCTGCTCTGGCCGACGTCGCTATAGTTCAGGGCCAGAGTGGTGATCGGCAGTTGAGGGTGGGCGGCCAGCTTCTTCACCAGTGGCTTTTCCAGCGGGCCTACTACCAGTTGCACGCCGGCGGCCTGGGCCTGGCGATAGAAATCATCCAGGGAGGTCAGGCGCGAGCTGTCGAATACTTGAATGGCTGGCGGCTTCTGACCGGCTTGCTGGGCCTGGAAGTGTGCAGCCATGAACCCGTCGCGCAGGGCGCGTGCGACGCCGGCCAGTTGGCCTTCCTGGGGCAGCAGCAGGGCAATTTTGTTCAGCGGCTGGCTGGCCAGCTCCTTGAGCTTGACCAGCGGCAGTGGCAGTTGCAGTGCCGCCGGATGTTCGGGGTGCTGACCGCGCCAGGTGTCGATGGCAGCCTGTTGTTGCTCCAGGGTGCCGGCGCTTTTCACGGCCAAGGCCAAGCTGGCCCAGCCGGCCAGGGTGTCCGTGCCGGTGCTGAGGCTTTGCAGTTGCTCGCTGGGCAGTGCGGCGACCAGGTTCCAGATGGCATCCTGGTTACTGCTGGCGGCGTTGCCTTTGAGCAGGGGGGCGAGCTCTACGCGGACCTTGGCGGCTTCGAGGGGTTGGCCGTTGGCTTCCAGTACGCTGGCCTGGACGCTGCGGGTGCGTATTTGCTGGTCCTCTGGCAGCTCGCCCAGGCGGGCCATGCTGGGATGGCTCAGGGCAGTCAGCGCCGCTTTGGGCTGGTTGCGGCCCATGGCCAGCTCGGCGCTCAGGGTGCTGGCGAAAATCTGCTGGGCGGGTTTGAGTTGATCCACCGGAACCTGCTCAAGAATGCGCGCGGCTTGAGCGTTGTCCTTTTGTCGGTAAGCCAGGTCAGCGGCGCTCAGGCGCAACAGGGCGGCTTGTTCCGGTGTCTTGCTGGTGGCGGCCTGTTCAAGCAGTTGCTCGATGCTGGCGTCCGGGGTGCGTGGCAGTTCGCCAAGGCTCGACGAAGGCGAACTGGCGCAGGCTGCCAGCAGGGCGGCGAGGCAAAGGGCTGTGAACAGCCGCAGGCAAGCGATCATGTAAGGGTCCTGTTACTCGATCAAATTAACTGGCAATTGTACCCAAGCGCTGGCCGGGGCGCGATCTTGCTGGCGCTAATCCTTCAATATAGGTCGTGCAGCGCACCACAGCGACATTGTCGGTGACGCATTGTTACCGGCAGTCGGGCTACAATGGCGGTTTGATCTAGATGACAGGTGTGTGTTGTGACTGAAGTTCCAGGGGCTACCCATTCCACTGCTGGCACGCTTTACGTGGTGGCCACGCCTATTGGCAACCTGGATGACATGAGCGCACGAGCGCTGAAGGTGCTCGGTGATGTCGCGCTTATTGCTGCCGAGGACACCCGTCACTCCATTCGCCTGTTGCAGCATTTCGGTATCAACACTCCGCTGGCGGCCTGCCATGAGCACAACGAGCGCGAGGAAGGCAGCCGTTTTCTGACGCGTTTGCTGGCAGGTGACAACGTTGCACTGATCTCCGATGCGGGGACGCCGCTGATCTCTGACCCGGGTTACCACCTGGTGCGTCAGGCGCGTGCGGCGGGGGTCCAGGTCGTGCCGGTGCCGGGCGCGTGTGCATTGATCGCGGCGTTGTCGGCAGCGGGCCTGCCATCGGATCGCTTCATTTTCGAGGGTTTTTTGCCGGCCAAGGCAGTAGGGCGCAAGGCGCGCCTGAGCCAGGTGAAGGAAGAGCCGCGCACCCTGATCTTCTATGAGGCACCGCACCGGATTCTGGAGTGTTTGCAGGACATGGAAGAGGTTTTTGGTGCCGAGCGCCCGGCGTTGCTGGCGCGCGAGCTGACCAAGACCTTTGAAACGCTCAAGGGTTTGCCGCTGGGTGAGCTGCGTGCTTTCGTCGAGGCCGACAGTAATCAGCAGCGTGGCGAGTGTGTGGTGTTGGTGTCTGGCTGGAGTGCGCCGGAAGATGAGCAAGCGGTCAGCAGCGAGGCGATGCGAGTGCTAGATTTGCTGTTGGCAGAGATGCCGCTCAAGCGTGCAGCGGCACTGGCTGCGGAAATCACTGGTGTACGCAAGAATGTTTTGTATCAGGTTGCGTTGGAAAAACAGAAAGGCCACTAGTGGCACCGTGATATTAATTGTTTTATCGCTTGTTCTTGGCGGCCTCTACCGTTAACCTTTGCGGCGGAGAGTCGATTGGACAGTCGCTGCCTTCTTTTGTTTCGCAAAAGAGGGGGGAGGAAAGTCCGGGCTCCATAGGGCAGAGTGCCAGGTAATGCCTGGGGGGCGCGAGCCTACGGAAAGTGCCACAGAAAATAACCGCCTAAGCACTTCGGTGCCGGTAAGGGTGAAAAGGTGCGGTAAGAGCGCACCGCACGACTGGTAACAGTTCGTGGCTAGGTAAACCCCACTCGGAGCAAGACCAAATAGGGTTCCATATGGCGCGGCCCGCGTTGGAACCGGGTAGGTTGCTAAAGGCGTCCAGTGATGGCCGTCGTAGAGGAATGACTGTCCTCGACAGAACCCGGCTTACAGATCGACTCTCCACCTTTTTCCCCTCCTGCTTGAATCGATAGCAGATGTGTCTTCGTAATACCGAAAAAATCTTACTCTTAATAAATTACTTTAACTTCGGACTCTATCCGTCTGAGTGAGTTTGATTTTTTGTGTCTGAAATTTCTCTGATTTGATCTTTCATCTTCCCCTACCGCGCTAAATCTCCGATCTGTAAGGGATTTCCTTATAAGCGTGCCTTGACGGTGTGGTAGGCGGATTCCTATAGTGTGCGCAAGTGGCAGGAAGTGGCATAAAGTGGGTTTTCTGACACAAAAAAGCTAACAAATGGGGAATCGAAGCCGTGTTCCGCGGAGCCAACGCTATCAACCTCGACGCAAAGGGCCGTCTCGCAATGCCGAGCCGGTACCGTGACGAGCTCGATTCGCGTAGTTCCGGGCAGTTGATCGTGACGATTGATGCGGTAGATCCCTGCTTGTGTGTATACCCGCTCGATGAGTGGGAGCTGATTGAAGCCAAGTTGCGCGCCTTGCCGTCATTGCGTGAAGAGAACCGTCGCCTGCAGCGTTTGCTGATCGGCAATGCGGTGGATCTGGAGCTTGATGGCAGTGGGCGTTTCCTGGTGCCTCCGCGTTTGCGCGAATACGCCAAGCTCGACAAGAAAGCGATGCTGGTGGGGCAACTGAACAAATTTCAGCTGTGGGACGAGGATGCCTGGAACGCAGTTTCGGCAGCCGACCTTGCAGCTATCCAACAACCGGGCGCCATGCCTGACGAACTGCGTGATTTGATCCTGTGACTATAGATAGCGGCTTTAACCACATCACCGTACTGCTTGACGAAGCCGTCGAGGCTCTCGCCGTACGCGCCGATGGCTGCTATCTGGATGGCACCTTCGGTCGCGGCGGCCACAGCCGGTTGATCCTCAGCAAGCTCGGTCCGCAAGGACGGCTTCTGGGTTTTGACAAAGATCCTCAAGCGATTGCCACCGGGCAAGCGCTGGCGGCCGAAGACGGCCGCTTTGTCATTGTGCAGCGCAGTTTTGCCGAGCTGGGTGCCGAAGTGGCCGAGCGCGGTATCGACGGCAAGGTCAGCGGCATCCTGCTGGACCTGGGCGTGTCTTCGCCGCAGCTCGATGACCCTGAGCGCGGCTTCAGCTTCCTCAATGATGGCCCGCTGGACATGCGCATGGATCCTTCGCGCGGTGTCAGCGCTGCCGAATTCATCGCCAATGCGCCGGAAGAAGAAATCGCCCGGGTATTCAAGGAATACGGTGAAGAGCGTTTTGCCAAGCGCATGGCCCGTGCCGTGGTGCTGCGCCGTGAGACCGAACCGTTCACCCGCACCGCAGATCTTGCCGAAGTGCTGAAGGTGGCCAACCCTGCCTGGGAAAAGGGCAAGAACCCGGCTACCCGTGCGTTCCAGGGCCTGCGCATCCACGTCAACAACGAACTGGGTGATCTGGAGGCTGGCCTTGAAGCTGCGCTCGAGGCCCTTGAAGTAGGCGGTCGCCTGGTAGTGATCAGCTTCCACTCCCTGGAAGACCGCATCGTCAAACTGTTCATGCGCAAGCTGGTCAAGGGCGAGTCCGATAACCTGCCACGCAACCTGCCTGTGCAGCACAAGCATTTCGAGCCGAAGATCAAGGTTCACGGCAAGGCGCAGTTCGCCTCCGAGGCCGAGCTCAAGGCTAACCCACGTTCGCGCAGTGCCGTCATGCGCGTTGCCGAGAAGCTGCGGTGAGCCGCTTGTTCGCCAAGCCTTTGCCAGGCGGAAGCTTCCTGATGCTTCTGCTGTTTATCGCCGTGCTCGTTTCTTCGGTGGCGGTGTCTTACAGCGCGCACTGGAACCGTCAACTGCTCAACACTCTCTATGGCGAACTCAGCGAGCGCGACAAAGCGCAAGCCGAGTGGGGCCGGCTGATTCTCGAACAAAGCACGTGGACCGCCCATAGTCGGATCGAGAACCTGGCCAGCGAACAACTGAAAATGCGCATTCCGGCGGCCGATGAAGTACGGATGGTGGCGCCATGATGAAACTTGAAGGCGCACTCTATCCCTGGCGGTTTCGCGTGGTCATCGGCCTGCTGGCCTTGATGGTCGGTGCGATCGCCTGGCGCATCATCGACCTGCAAGTGGTCGACCGAGACTTCCTCAAGGGGCAGGGCGACGCTCGCAGCCTGCGGCATATCCCTATTCCTGCGCACCGCGGCCTGATCACTGACCGTAACGGCGAACCGCTGGCGGTGAGTACGCCGGTTACTACCCTGTGGGCCAACCCCAAGGAAATGCAGGCCTACAAGGATCGCTGGCCGGCACTGGCCGCAGCGCTCAAGCAGAACCCGCAACAGCTTTCCCAGCGTCTGGAACAACAGGCCGGCAAAGAATTCATCTACCTGGTCCGGGGCCTGACGCCGGAGCAAGGGCAGGTGATCCTTGATCTGAAAATTCCCGGTGTCTATGGCATCGAGGAATTTCGTCGTTTCTACCCGGCCGGTGATGTGGCCGCGCACATGGTTGGCTTTACCGACCTTGATGATCATGGTCGGGAAGGGGTCGAGCTGGCCTACGATGAGTGGCTTGCCGGCGTGCCCGGCAAGCGACAGGTCATCAAGGACCGGCGTGGCCGGCTGATCAAAGACATCCAGGTAACCAAAAACGCCAAGGCCGGTAAGACCTTGGCGTTGTCCATCGACCTGCGCCTGCAATACCTGGCGACCCGCGAGCTGCGCAATGCGATTGCCGAGCAGGAAGCCAAGGCGGGCAGCCTGGTGATCCTGGATGTGAAGACTGGCGAAGTACTGGCCATGGTCAACCAGCCGACCTACAACCCGAACAACCGTCGCAGCATGTTCCCGGCCGCCATGCGTAACCGGGCGATCATTGACGTGTTCGAGCCAGGCTCCACGGTCAAGCCGCTGTCGATGAGTGCGGCCCTGCAAAGCGGCCGCTGGAAGCCGACCGACAAGGTCGAGGTCTATCCGGGCACCTTGCAGCTGGGGCGCTACACCATTCGTGACGTGTCCAGAAGCGAAGGCCCGATCCTCGACCTGACCGGCATCCTGATCAACTCCAGTAACGTCGGCATGAGCAAAATTGCCTTCGATATCGGTGGAGAGTCCATCTACCGCGTGATGTCCCAGCTAGGCCTGGGGCAGTACACCGGCCTGGGCTTCCCGGGTGAGCGGGTGGGCAACCTGCCTAACCACCGCGAGTGGCGCAAGGCAGAAACTGCAACGCTGTCCTACGGCTACGGCCTGTCGGTGACCGCGCTGCAACTGGTGCATGCCTACGCCGCGCTGGCCAACGACGGCAAGATGGTGCCGCTGAGCATTCTCAAGGTCGACAAGACGCCGGAGTCCACGCAAGTGGTGCCGGTGGAAGTCGCCAAGACCATCCAGGGCATGGTCCAGCAGGTCATCGAAGCGCCGCGCGGTGTGTTCCGTGCGCAGGTGCCGTTCTACCACGTAGGTGGCAAGAGTGGTACGGCGCGTAAGGCCACTATCGGTTCCAAGGGCTACACCGAGAACTCCTACCGCTCGCTGTTCGCAGGCTTCGGCCCGATGAGCGACCCGCGCTATGCGGTGGTGGTGGTAATCGATGAACCGAGCAAAGGCGGCTACTTCGGTGGTCTGGTCTCTGCGCCGGTCTTCAGCAAAGTCATGTCTGGCACCTTGCGCCTGATGAATATTCCGCCGGACAACCTGCCGCCGGCGACACCACCGCAGCAGGTCAATGCTGCGCCCGCCAAGGGAGGGCGCGGTTAATGACAATGCCTCTGAGCAAACTATTCGCCCAAGCCAGCCGCGATCCGTTGATCCGCGAGCTGACGCTGGACAGCCGTAACATCCGTCCGGGCGACCTGTTCCTGGCGGTGCCGGGCGCGCGCGTTGATGGTCGCGATCATATTGCCGACGCGCTCAAGCGTGGTGCGGCCGCCGTGGCCTATGAAGCCGAAGGCGCCACTGTGCTGCCGATCACTGAAGCACCGCTGATTCCGGTAAAGGGCCTGATTGCCCAGCTGTCGGACATCGCCGGGCGCTTTTACGGTGAGCCGAGTCGTCAACTGAATCTAATTGGTGTCACCGGTACCAACGGCAAGACCAGCGTCACCCAGCTGGTGGCCCAGGCCCTGGACAAGCTCGGTCAGCATTGCGGCCTGATTGGCACGCTCGGCACCGGCTTCTATGGCGAGCTGCAAAGCGGCCGCTTGACCACGCCGGACCCGATTGCCGTCCAGGCCACGCTCAATGACCTGAAAAAGGGCGGCGCCAAGGCAGTTGCCATGGAAGTCTCCTCCCATGCCCTGGATCAGGGCCGGGTTGCAGCACTGGAATTCGATATCGCGGTGATGACCAACCTGTCACGCGATCACCTGGATTACCACGGCAGCATGCAGGCTTACGAAGATGCCAAGGCGCGTCTGTTCGCCTGGCCGAACCTGCGTTGCCGTGTGGTCAACCTGGATGATGAGTTCGGCCGTCGTCTTGCCGACGCTGATGCCGAATCGCGCTTGATCACCTACAGCCTCAAAGACAGCGCTGCTTCGCTGTACTGCCGCGAAGCGCACTTCGACGATGATGGTGTGCGCGCTGTAATCGTCACTGCCCAAGGTGAGCGCACCTTGCGCAGCCGTCTGCTGGGTCGCTTCAACCTGAGCAACATGCTGGCGGCAGTCGGCACATTGCTGGCGCTTGATTATGCGCTGGACGAAATCCTCAAGGTCACGCCAACCCTGGAAGGACCTATCGGGCGCATGCAGCGCCTGGGTGGCGGCAGCAAGCCGCTGGTGGTGGTCGACTATGCCCACACCCCGGATGCCCTGGAGCAAGTGCTCCAGGCTTTGCGTCCGCACGCCAAGGGCCAGTTGCTGTGCCTGTTCGGCTGCGGCGGCGACCGCGATCGCGGCAAGCGCCCATTGATGGCCGAAGTGGCCGAGCGCCTGGCTGACCAGGTGCTGGTCACTGATGACAACCCTCGTACCGAAGACCCTCAACAGATCTTTGCCGACATTCGTCCTGGCTTTGCCAATGCCGATGCTGTCGCGTTCGTTGCCGGTCGCGGCGCAGCCATTGCCCAGCTGATTGCCAATGCTGGCGTCGACGACGTGATCGTGCTGGCGGGCAAGGGCCACGAGGATTACCAGGAAATCAACGGTGAGCGTCACGACTTCTCCGATCTGGTTGAAGCCGAGAAAGCCCTCGCGCACTGGGAGACCCCCCATGCTTAAGCCACTGACCCTAAGCCAGTTGACCGCGCCCCTGCAGGGCCGCCTGGTGGGTGGCGATGCAACCTTTACCGGCGTGAGCATCGACAGTCGTGCAATCACTGCCGGGCAGCTCTTTGTGGCCCTGGCCGGGCCGCGCTTCGACGGTCATGACTACCTGAACGACGTACAGGCAAAAGGTGCTGTCGCCGCCTTGGTAGAGCGTGAAGTGCCAGGCTCCACCCTGCCTCAGTTGCTGGTCGCCGATACCCGCTTGGCCCTGGGCCAGTTGGGTGCCTTGAACCGTGCTGCGTTCGACAAGCCGGTGGCAGCTATCACCGGCTCCAGCGGCAAGACCACCGTCAAGGAAATGCTCGCCAGCATTCTGCGCACCCGTGGTTCGGTTCTGGCGACCCGCGGCAACTTGAACAATGACCTCGGCGCACCGCTGACCCTGCTTGAACTTGCCCCGGAGCATACTGCTGCGGTCATCGAGCTGGGGGCTTCGCGGATCGGTGAAATTGCCTATACCGTCGGGCTGACCAAGCCGCAGGTCGCGTTGATCAACAATGCAGGCACGGCGCATGTCGGCGAGTTCGGCGGGCCAGAGAAAATTGTCGAAGCCAAGGGCGAGATCCTCGAGGGTCTGGGCCAGGATGGCGTCGCGGTGTTGAACCTTGATGACAAGGCCTTCGATACCTGGAAAAAGCGCGCCGGCAATCACCGCGTGCTGACCTTCGCCTTGACCAATGGCGCCGCTGATTTCCATGCGGGCACTGTCACCTTTGATGAGCGAGGCTGCCCCGCGTTCGACCTGCACGGCCCCGTGGGAACGGCGCGGGTCCAGCTCAATTTGCTCGGCACTCACAACGTCAGCAATGCCTTGGCTGCGGCCGCTGCCGCACACGCGTTCGGTGTGTCGCTGGAGGATACCGCCCAGGGCCTGAACAACGTGCAACCGGTCAAGGGCCGCACCGTGGTGAAAATGGCTGCCAACGGTGTGCGAGTGATCGATGACACCTACAACGCAAACCCCACCTCTATGTGCGCTGCCGTTGATATACTCGCCGGCTTTTCCGGCCGCACCGTCCTGGTGCTCGGGGATATCGGCGAATTGGGCCAGTGGGCCGAGGAAGGGCATCGGCAGGTAGGCGACTACGCCAAAGACAAGGTTTCGGCACTGTATGCCGTGGGGCCGAACATGGCTCACGCGGTCGCAGCGTTCGGCGCCAATGCCCGACATTTCGCTAATCAAGCTGACCTGATCGACGTCGTTTGCGCCGCCGAGCAGGCCACTAACACCACTATTTTGATCAAGGGTTCGCGCAGCGCTGCGATGGAAAACGTCGTGGCGGCCTTGTGCGGTTCCAGCGGGGAGAAACATTAATGCTGCTGCTGCTGGCTGAGTATCTGCAACAGTTCTACAAAGGCTTCGCGGTCTTTCAGTACCTGTCCCTGCGCGGGATTCTGGGTGTACTGACCGCGTTGTCGCTGGCCCTTTGGTTGGGCCCCTGGATGATCCGTACCCTGCAGATTCGCCAGATCGGTCAAGCGGTTCGTAACGACGGCCCGCAATCACACTTGTCCAAATCCGGCACCCCGACCATGGGTGGCGCCCTGATTCTGTCGGCCATCGGTATCAGTACCTTGCTGTGGGCCGACCTGACCAACCGCTATGTATGGGTCGTGCTGGTCGTCACGTTGCTGTTCGGTGCGATCGGCTGGGTCGATGACTACCGCAAGGTGATCGAGAAAAACTCCCGAGGCCTGCCGAGCCGCTGGAAGTATTTCTGGCAGTCGGTGTTCGGCCTGGGCGCGGCGATCTTCCTGTACATGACTGCGCCGAGCAGCGTGGAAACCACTCTGATCGTACCGATGCTCAAGGATCTCACCATCCCGCTGGGTGCCGGCTTCGTGGTCCTGACCTATTTCGTGATTGTCGGTTCGAGTAACGCGGTCAACCTGACTGACGGCCTCGATGGCCTGGCGATCATGCCGACGGTGATGGTGGGCGGTGCCCTGGGCATCTTCTGCTATCTGTCGGGCAACGTGAAATTTGCTGAATACCTGCTGATCCCCTACGTGCCGGGCGCGGGCGAGCTGATCGTGTTCTGCGGCGCGCTGATCGGTGCCGGTCTGGGCTTCCTGTGGTTCAACACTTACCCGGCCCAAGTGTTCATGGGCGACGTCGGTGCCCTGGCACTGGGTGCGGCGCTGGGCACTATTGCCGTTATCGTTCGCCAGGAAATCGTCCTGTTCATCATGGGCGGTGTGTTCGTCATGGAGACCCTGTCGGTGGTGATCCAGGTGGCCTCCTTCAAGCTGACCGGCCGTCGGGTGTTTCGCATGGCGCCGATCCACCACCACTTTGAACTCAAGGGTTGGCCCGAGCCTCGGGTGATCGTCCGCTTCTGGATTATCACCGTGATTCTGGTGCTGATCGGCCTTGCCACCCTGAAACTGAGGTAGAAACGCGTGTCATTGATCGCTTCTGACCACTTCCGCATCGTTGTCGGCCTCGGCAAGAGCGGCATGTCCCTGGTTCGCTTCCTGGCGAACCGGGGCGTTGCCTTTGCGGTCGCCGACACCCGTGAGACCCCACCGGAACTGGAAACCCTGCGCCGTGATTACCCGCAGGTGGAAGTGCGCTGTGGCGAGCTGGACGTCGAGTTCCTTTGCCGTGCCGACGAACTCTATGTGAGCCCCGGCCTGGCCCTGGCCACCCCGGCGCTGCAGCAAGCGGCTGCCCGTGGCGTGAAGCTGTCCGGTGACATCGAACTGTTCGCGCGTAACGCTAAGGCGCCGATCATTGCCATCAGCGGCTCGAATGCGAAAAGCACCGTCACCACCCTGGTAGGCGAGATGGCCGCTGCGGCAGGCAAACGTGTGGCTGTCGGCGGCAACCTCGGTACCCCGGCGCTGGACCTGCTCAACGACGACGTCGAGTTGTACGTGATGGAACTGTCCAGCTTCCAGCTGGAGACCACCGACCAACTCAATGCTGAAGTGGCCACCGTGCTCAATGTCAGCGAAGACCATATGGATCGCTACAGCGGCTTGCCGGCCTATCACCTGGCCAAGCACCGGATCTTCCGGGGTGCCCACCAGGTGGTGGTCAATCGTCAGGACGCCCTGAGCCGCCCGTTGCTGGCAGAAGGTCAGCCGGTGTGGACCTTCGGTCTGAACGCGCCCGACTTCAAGGCGTTCGGCCTGCGTGAAGAGAAGGGTGAAAAGTACCTGGCGTTCGAGTTCCAGAACCTGATGCCGGTACGCGAATTGAAAATCCGCGGCGCACACAACCAGTCCAACGCCCTGGCGGCGCTGGCACTTGGGCACGCGGTTGGCCTGCCGATGGACGCCATGCTCTCCAGCCTGCGCACCTTCGCCGGCCTTGCCCATCGTTGCCAGTGGCTGCGTGAGCGTAACGGCGTGAGCTGGTACGACGACTCCAAGGCCACCAACGTCGGTGCGGCCCTGGCTGCCATCGAAGGCCTGGGCGCCGATATCGACGGCAAGCTGGTGCTGGTCGCCGGTGGCGATGGCAAAGGCGCCGACTTCAGTGCCCTGCGTGCCCCGGTGGCGGCGCATTGCCGCGCTGTGGTGCTGCTGGGGCGTGACGCCGAACGTCTGGCCGAGGCACTGGGCGACAGCGTCCCGCTGATCCGCGTGAAGACCCTGGACGAAGCCGTTCAGCAATGCGCCGAACAGGCCCAGCCAGGCGACGCGGTGCTGTTGTCGCCAGCCTGCGCCAGCCTCGACATGTTCAAGAACTTCGAAGAGCGTGGGCGTCTGTTCGCCCAGGCCGTAGGAGGGCTGGCATGATCTTCGGCATCATCAAGCCCTATCCGTCGCCGCTGATCAGCGGCCGTGGCATCGACCTCGATTTCGCCATGCTCGCCGGCTGCCTGGCGCTGCTGGGCCTTGGCCTGGTGATGATCACCTCGGCTTCCTCGGAAGTGGCTGCGGCGCAGTCGGGCAACCCGCTCTATCACATGTTCCGTCACCTGGTGTACGTGGCCATCGGCGTTTTCGCCTGCATCGTCACCATGATGGTACCGATCGCGACCTGGCAGAAAATGGGCTTCACCATGCTGGTGGGTGCGTTTGGCCTGCTGGTCCTGGTACTGGTGCCGGGCATCGGCCGCGAAGTGAACGGTTCGATGCGCTGGATCGGTTTCAGCTTCTTCAACGTGCAGCCCTCGGAAATCGCCAAGGTGTTCGTGGTGATCTACCTTGCCGGCTACCTGGTGCGTCGCCAGCAGGAAGTGCGCGAGAGCTGGATGGGCTTCTTCAAGCCGTTCATCGTGTTGCTGCCAATGGCTGGCCTGCTGCTGATGGAGCCGGACTTCGGTGCCACGGTCGTAATGATGGGCGCAGCGGCTGCGATGTTGTTCCTCGGCGGCGTCGGGTTGTTCCGCTTCAGCCTGATGGTGGTGCTGGCGGTAGGGGCGGTGTTCGTCCTGGTCCAGGCCCAGCCTTATCGGATGGCGCGTCTGATCACCTTTACCGACCCCTGGTCGGATCAGTTCGGTTCCGGCTATCAGTTGACCCAGGCACTGATTGCCTTCGGTCGCGGCGAATGGCTTGGCGTCGGCCTGGGCAACAGCGTGCAGAAGCAGTTCTACCTGCCCGAAGCGCACACTGACTTCGTGTTCTCGGTACTGGCCGAAGAGCTGGGCGTGATCGGCTCGCTGGTCACCGTCGCGCTGTTCGTGTTCGTCACCGTGCGCGCCTTGTACATCGGCCTGTGGGCCGAGAAAGCCAAACAATACTTTGCCGCCTACATGGCCTTCGGCCTGGCGTTCCTGTGGATCGGCCAGTTCCTGATCAACATCGGCGTGAACGTCGGTCTGCTGCCGACCAAGGGCCTGACCCTGCCATTCCTGAGCTACGGGGGCAGCTCGCTGGTGATCTGCTGTGCCTGCGTGGGGCTGTTGCTGCGGATCGAGTGGGAGAGTCGAACCCACCTGGGCAGCGAAGAGCATGAATTTGATGAAAGCGATTTTGCCGAGGAGACCAATCATGGCCGCTGACGGCAAGAACGTACTGATCATGGCGGGCGGTACCGGGGGCCACGTGTTCCCGGCCCTGGCCTGCGCCCGTGAATTCCAGGCGCGCGGTTACAGCGTGCATTGGCTGGGCACCCCGCGCGGCATCGAGAACGAGCTGGTACCCCAGGCCGGTCTGCCGTTGCACCTGATCAACGTCACCGGTCTGCGGGGCAAGGGCAAGCTGTCGCTGCTCAAGGCGCCGTTTACCCTGGTCAAGGCGGTGCTGCAGGCCCGTCGCATCATTCGTCAGCTCAAGCCGGTCTGTGTGGTCGGCTTTGGTGGTTATGTGACCGGGCCTGGCGGCGTGGCCGCAAGGCTGTGCGGTGTGCCTGTAGTGGTGCACGAGCAGAACGCCCGCGCCGGTACCGCCAATCGGCTGTTGGTGCCACTGGCCGGCCGAGTCTGCGAAGCTTTCCCCGGCACTTTCAGTGCATCGGACAAACTGCGCACCACCGGCAACCCGGTGCGCAGTGAGCTGTTCATGGAAACCCCGCGTGAGCCACTGGGCACGCGCCAGCCACGCCTGCTGGTACTGGGCGGAAGCCTGGGCGCGGAACCTTTGAACAAATTGCTGCCCCAAGCCCTGGCCAAGGTGCCTGTGGATATTCGTCCGCAGGTGTTCCACCAGGCTGGCAAGCAACACGACCAGATTACCGCCGAGCGCTACCGCGAGGCTGGAGTCGAGGCTCAGGTAGAGCCGTTTATCAAGGACATGGCCCAAGCCTATGGCTGGGCCGATCTGGTGGTCTGCCGCGCCGGCGCGCTGACCGTCAGTGAGCTGGCTGCGGCCGGCTTGCCATCGATGCTGGTGCCCTTGCCCCATGCCATCGACGATCACCAGACCCATAACGCCCATTATCTGGCCCGTGAAGGCGCTGCCTTCCTGATGCCACAAGCGACAACCGGCGCAGCGGAACTCGCTGAACGCCTGAACGAGGTGCTGATGCAACCGGAAAAACTCACCACCATGGCCGCCACTGCCCGGCGCCTGGCAAAACCTGCGGCCACCCGCACCGTGGTCGATATCTGTCTGGAGGTGGCCCATGGTTGAAAGTCAGAAAGCCATGCCGCAACCGGAAATGCGCCGTATCCGCCGCATCCACTTCGTCGGTATTGGCGGTGTGGGCATGTGCGGGATCGCCGAAGTGCTGCTGAACCTGGGTTACCAGGTGTCGGGCTCCGACCTCAAGACCTCGGCAGTTACCGAGCGGCTGGAATCCTTCGGCGCGCAGATCTTCATCGGTCACCGCGCCGAGAACGCTGCCAGCGCCGATGTGCTGGTGGTCTCCAGCGCCATCAACACGGCCAACCCGGAAGTCGCTACTGCACTGGAGCGTCGTATTCCGGTGGTGCCGCGTGCCGAAATGCTTGCCGAGCTGATGCGCTACCGCCACGGCATCGCCGTTGCCGGTACCCACGGCAAGACCACTACCACCAGCCTGCTGGCCTCGGTGTTCGCTGCCGGCGGCCTGGACCCGACCTTCGTTATCGGTGGCCGCCTGAATGCAGCTGGCACCAATGCCCAGCTCGGTACCAGCCGCTACCTGATCGCTGAAGCCGATGAAAGCGATGCCAGCTTCCTGCACCTGCAGCCGATGGTAGCCGTGGTCACCAACATCGACGCCGACCACATGGCGACCTATGAAGGCGACTTCAACAAGCTGAAGAAGACCTTTGTCGAGTTCCTGCACAACCTGCCGTTCTACGGCCTGGCCGTGATGTGCCTGGACGACCCGGTGGTGCGCGAGATCCTGCCGCTGGTCAAGCGTCCTGCCGTCACCTATGGCTTCACCGAAGAAGCCGACGTGCGCGCGATCAATGTTCGTCAGTCGGGCATGCAGACCCACTTCACCGTGTTGCGTCGCGACCGCGAGCCGCTGGATGTGTCGGTCAACATGCCGGGCAACCACAACGTGCTCAACGCCCTGGCAACCATTGCAATCGCCACCGACGAGGGCATCAGCGATGAAGCCATCGTCCAGGGCCTTTCGGGGTTCCAAGGGGTAGGGCGGCGCTTCCAGGTCTACGGCGAACTGCCGGTGGACGGTGGCAGCGTGATGCTGGTCGACGATTACGGCCATCACCCGACCGAAGTGGCCGCGGTGATCAAGGCCGTACGTGGTGGCTGGCCTGAGCGGCGCCTGGTGATGGTCTACCAGCCGCACCGCTACAGCCGTACACGTGACCTCTATGACGATTTCGTCCAGGTCCTGGCCGATGCCAACGTGCTGCTGCTGATGGAGGTCTACCCGGCTGGCGAGGAGCCGATCCCGGGCGCCGACAGCCGCCAGCTGTGCCACAGCATCCGTCAGCGCGGTCAGCTCGACCCGATCTACATCGAGCGCGGCATCGAGCTGGCGCCGCTGGTCAAGCCGCTGCTGCGTGCAGGCGACATCCTGCTGTGCCAAGGCGCCGGTGATATCGGTGGCCTGGCCCCGCAACTTATCAAGAGTCCGTTGTTCGCTGGTGCCGTCGCCAGTCAGGGGAAGTCGAAATGACTGTTAACCAATACGACAAGCTGCATTCGACCATCCCCGTGAAAGACTTCGGTCGCGTGGCCGTGCTCTATGGCGGCAAGAGCGCTGAGCGTGAAGTTTCGCTGAAGTCCGGTGCGGCTGTGATCGAGGCGCTGACCAGTGCCGGTGTCGACGTGGTAGCCATCGATGTGGGCGACGACCTGCTCGATCGCCTGCAGCGCGAGAAGATCGACCGCGCCTTCATCATCCTCCACGGCCGTGGCGGTGAAGATGGCAGCATGCAGGGTCTGCTCGAGTGCCTGGGCATTCCCTACACCGGTAGCGGCATCCTGGCCTCGGCCCTGGCCATGGACAAGCTGCGCACCAAGCAGGTCTGGCAGAGCCTGGGTATTCCGACCCCGCGCCACGCCGTACTGGGCAGCGAATCCGACTGTATTTCTGCGGGCACGGAACTGGGCTTCCCTTTGATCGTCAAACCGGCCCATGAAGGTTCCAGTATCGGTATGGCGAAAGTGACCAGCGTCGACGAATTGATCGCCGCCTGGAAAGACGCCGCCACCTACGATTCGCAAGTGTTGGTCGAACAATGGATTCACGGTCCGGAGTTCACTATCGCGACCTTGCGTGGGCAGGTCTTGCCTCCCATCGCACTGGGCACCCCCCATACGTTCTACGACTACGACGCCAAGTACCTGGCTTCCGATACCCAGTACCGGATTCCTTGCGGCTTGAGCGCCGAAAAAGAGCAGGAACTGATCGACCTCACCGCCCGTGCCTGCGACGCCGTTGGTATCGCTGGCTGGGGTCGGTTGGACGTGATGCAGGACGAGCAGGGGCGTTTCTGGCTGCTCGAAGTCAACACCGCACCAGGCATGACTGATCACAGCCTGGTCCCCATGGCGGCACGCGCAGCCGGCCTGGACTTCCAGCAATTGGTGCTGGCAATCCTGGCGGCCAGCGTCGAGGCGCGAGGTTAAGCCCATGCAAGGCGCGATGTTACGTCATCAGCAACCCGCCACCGGCCGTAGCAAGCCGGTGCCGCGCGGTGCCAGCCGGATGGTGGCCAAGGAGCCACTGTCGGCGCGCCTGCCCAAGGCCAACTTCAGCGTCTTCAAGCGTCTGCTGTGGCCGGTGCTGTTGGTGGCCGCAGGTTTTGCCGCCTATGAGGGCGCGCAACGCCTGATGCCCTATGCCGACCGTCCAATCACCAAGATTGCCGTGCAGGGCGACCTGAGCTACATCAGCCAGCAGGCGGTGCAGCAGCGAATCGCCCCGTATGTGGCGGCCAGCTTCTTTACCGTCGACCTGGCCAGCATGCGCGCAGAACTGGAGCAGATGCCCTGGATCGCCCATGCCGAGGTACGCCGGGTGTGGCCGGACGAAGTGGTGATCCGCCTGGAAGAACAGTTGCCGGTGGCGCGCTGGGGCGAGGAGGCCTTGCTGAACAACCAGGGCCAGGCCTTCACCCCGCGCGAGCTGGCCAACTATGAGCACCTGCCGCAGCTGTTCGGGCCGCAGCGGGCGCAGCAACAAGTGATGCAGCAGTATCAGGTACTGAGCCAGATGTTGCGGCCAATGGGCTTTTCGATTGCCCGACTGGAGTTGCGTGAACGCGGCAGCTGGTTCCTGACCACTGGCGCCGGTAGCGCAGGGCCTGGTGTCGAACTGCTGTTGGGACGCGATCATCTGGTGGAAAAGATGCGCCGTTTCATTGCCATTTACGACAAGACACTCAAAGAACAGATCACGAACATCGCCCGCATCGATCTGCGCTACGCCAACGGCCTGGCTGTTGGCTGGCGGGAAACGATTGCACCGACGACGGCCCAACCCGCCGTTGCGAAGAATTAGAGAGAGGCAGGACCATGGCAAATGCGCACAGCGGCAAAATGATCGTCGGGCTGGATATCGGCACCTCCAAGGTAGTGGCGCTGGTAGGCGAAGTCGCCGCCGACGGCACCCTGGAAATCGTCGGTATCGGCACCCACCCGTCACGCGGGCTGAAGAAGGGCGTGGTGGTCAATATCGAGTCGACCGTGCAGTCGATCCAGCGCGCGGTGGAAGAAGCCCAGCTGATGGCCGGCTGCCGGATCCACTCCGCCTTCGTTGGTGTGGCCGGCAATCACATCCGCAGCCTGAACTCCCACGGCATCGTCGCCATTCGCGACCGTGAAGTCAGCACTGCCGACCTCGAGCGTGTGCTCGACGCCGCCCAGGCTGTTGCCATTCCGGCCGACCAGCGCGTGCTGCACACCCTGCCGCAGGACTACGTGATCGACAACCAGGAAGGCGTGCGCGAGCCACTGGGGATGTCGGGCGTTCGTCTGGAGGCCAAGGTCCATGTGGTTACCTGCGCCGTCAATGCCGCGCAGAACATCGAGAAGTGCGTACGCCGCTGCGGCCTGGAAATCGACGACATCATCCTCGAGCAGCTGGCCTCGGCCTACTCGGTACTGACCGATGACGAGAAAGAGCTGGGCGTGTGCCTGGTGGACATTGGCGGCGGTACCACCGACATTGCCATCTTCACCGAAGGCGCCATCCGCCACACCGCCGTGATCCCGATTGCCGGCGACCAGGTGACCAACGACATCGCTATGGCCTTGCGCACCCCGACCCAGTACGCAGAAGAGATCAAGATCCGCTACGCCTGCGCCCTGGCCAAACTGGCCGGTGCTGGCGAAACCATCAAGGTGCCGAGCGTTGGCGATCGTCCGCCGCGCGAGCTGTCGCGCCAGGCCCTGGCCGAGGTGGTCGAGCCGCGTTACGACGAGCTGTTCACCCTGATCCAGGCCGAACTGCGTCGCAGCGGCTACGAGGACCTGGTGCCTGCTGGCATCGTCCTGACCGGCGGTACCTCGAAGATGGAAGGTGCGGTAGAGCTGGCCGAAGAGATTTTCCACATGCCGGTACGCCTGGGCGTACCGCATAGCGTTCGGGGTCTGAGCGACGTCGTGCGTAACCCGATTTATTCCACCGGCGTGGGCCTTCTGACCTACGGCCTGCAAAAGCAGTCCGACGGCGTGACCCTGACCGGCAACAGCAGCAGCAACTATGGCGATGAACCCAAGGCACCAGCGTTCGAGCGTTTCACTCGCTGGGTCAAAGGCAACTTTTAAAAGTTTCAAAGCAGTAGTAGTAGGCGCAAAAACTAGAGAACAGTAAGGAGAGGGAAAATGTTCGAGCTCGTAGACAACGTCCCGCAAAGTCCGGTCATCAAAGTGATCGGCGTCGGTGGCGGCGGTGGCAACGCCGTCAATCACATGGTCAAGAGCAACATCGAAGGCGTTGAGTTCATCTGCGCCAACACCGATGCTCAGGCGCTGAAAAACATCGGCGCACGCACCATCCTGCAACTGGGCACCGGCGTGACCAAGGGCCTGGGTGCTGGCGCCAATCCGGAAGTCGGTCGTCAGGCCGCCCTGGAAGACCGCGAGCGCATCGCTGAAGTGCTGCAGGGCACCAACATGGTGTTCATCACCACTGGCATGGGTGGCGGTACCGGTACCGGTGCTGCACCGATCATCGCCGAAGTGGCCAAGGAACTGGGCATCCTCACCGTTGCGGTGGTGACCCGTCCGTTCCCGTTCGAGGGCCGCAAGCGCATGCAGATCGCCGATGAAGGCATCCGCTCGCTGGCAGAGAGCGTTGACTCGCTGATCACCATTCCGAACGAGAAGCTGCTGACCATCCTGGGCAAGGATGCAAGCCTGCTGTCCGCTTTCGCCAAGGCTGACGACGTACTGGCCGGTGCCGTTCGCGGTATCTCCGACATCATCAAGCGTCCGGGCATGATCAACGTCGACTTCGCCGACGTTCGCACCGTGATGAGCGAAATGGGTATGGCCATGATGGGCACTGGCTGCGCCAGCGGTCCGAACCGTGCACGTGAAGCGACCGAGGCAGCCATCCGCAACCCGCTGCTCGAAGACGTCAACCTGCAGGGTGCTCGCGGTATCCTGGTCAACATCACCGCAGGTCCTGACCTGTCGCTGGGTGAGTACTCGGACGTCGGTAGCATCATCGAAGCCTTCGCTTCCGATCACGCCATGGTCAAGGTCGGTACCGTTATCGATCCGGACATGCGCGACGAGTTGCACGTGACTGTGGTTGCCACCGGTCTGGGCGCGAAGATCGAGAAGCCGGTCAAGGTCATCGACAACACCATGCAGACTGTCGCCATGCAGACCGCAGCACCTGCGCCTGTGCGTCAGGAGCAACCGTCGGTGAACTACCGTGACCTGGAGCGTCCGACCGTGATGCGCAACCAGGCGCACGCGGGTGCAGCCGCCGCTGCCAAGCTCAATCCGCAAGACGATCTGGATTACCTGGACATTCCAGCGTTCCTGCGTCGTCAGGCCGATTGATGGAATTTATCAGGAGTATAAGGGTGATTGGTGTTCAGCAAAGGCCGGGTCTGGTATTATCCCCAGCCTTTGTTGATACCAGTTCGCAATTTGCGCTGAAGCGGCCAATGCCATGATTAAACAACGCACCCTGAAAAATATTATCCGTGCCACAGGTGTCGGCCTGCACTCCGGGGAAAAGGTTTACCTGACCCTCAAACCCGCACCTGTGGATACCGGCATCGTATTTCGCCGTGCCGACCTCGACCCCGTGGTGGAAATTCCTGCCCGCGCGGCGAATGTCGGCGAGACGACCATGTCGACGACTCTGGTCAATGGCGATACCAAGGTAGACACGGTGGAGCACTTGCTCTCGGCCATGGCTGGCCTGGGCATCGATAACGCCTACGTCGAGCTCTCCGCGTCCGAAGTGCCAATCATGGACGGTAGCGCTGGGCCCTTTGTATTCCTGATTCAATCTGCCGGCCTGGAAGAACAGGACGCAGCCAAGAAATTCATCCGCATCCTGCGCGAAGTGACAGTGGAAGACGGCGACAAGCGCGCTACTTTCCTGCCGTTCGACGGATTCAAGGTGAGTTTCGAGATCGACTTCGATCACCCGGTGTTCCGTAACCGGACCCAAAGTGCCAGCGTGGACTTTTCCAGCACCTCGTTCGTGAAGGAAGTCAGCCGCGCCCGGACCTTCGGGTTCATGAGCGATATCGAGTACCTGCGCAAGCACAACCTCGCGCTCGGCGGCAGCGTGGAAAACGCCATCGTGGTCGACAAGGACGGCGTGCTCAATGAAGACGGCCTTCGTTACGAAGACGAATTCGTCAAGCACAAGATCCTCGACGCCATCGGCGACCTCTACCTGCTGGGCAACAGCCTGATTGGCGAGTTCAAGGGCTACAAGTCCGGACACGCGCTGAACAACCAGCTGCTGCGCAAGCTGATCGAGGAAACTGATGCCTGGGAAGTGGTGACATTCGAAGATGCCAGTACGGCACCGATCTCTTACATGCGTCCGGTTGCGGCAGTGTAAGTTCGAGCACTCTCTCTAGTGATTAAGGCCACCTTCGGGTGGCCTTTTTTATGCCTGTTGGAGCGGGCTTGCCCCGCGATTGCGATCCCACAGTTATCGCGGGGCAAGCCCGCTCCCACGGTGTCAGTCAGCGCTCTTGTCGCGCGCATGGCTGGCCAGACGCTCCAGCGCCGCCCGCAGCTTCGGATCACTGATTCCTTCGGCGGTGGCTTGGATGCTTTCGGCGGCGCGGGTAGAGAGGTCGGCAGTGTGCCCCGCAGCGCGGCTCTGGGTGGTCGGCGGTTGTACCTTGAACAGGATGCGGGTCAGGCTCGCGAACACGTCCAGCGTCTGCAGCTGGCGTTGCAGGCGTTTTTGCTGGTAGCGCAGGCGGGTAGCCCAGTGGCCGTCGGTGACAATCAGCAGCAGCGTGCCTTCGCGCCAGGAGGCGATATGGCAGTGTTCGCGGGCAGCCGGTTGCAATTGGCTGTCGAGCAGCTTTTGCAGTTGCGCCAGGCGCTGGGCCTGGCTGAACAGGGCTTTGAGCGGCCGTGCTTCGCGCAGCAGAACGGCTGGGGCGCGTGCCGGCAAGGGGCGAAAAGCCATGGGGATACACCTGAAGTTACAGAACAGGCATCTTATCAGATCCCCTGGCAAGCGCCGTGCCCGGGTGCCGGTTGAAAACTTCATGTAGCCAATGGGTTGAAGTTGTCAAAAAAGCCCTTATTGTAAAAAAGCCCCGTCAAAGCGCTGTGCCAGCATCGTGGAAATCCACCACTTTCCTCACCATCGTTTCCGGGTAGAATGCTCGTTCGCATGCGGCCATAAGGGCTGCACGGGCGACTCACGGGGCCGCCCTCCATCCCTACGTGTGGAAGATCCTGCCAATATGTTTGCGCCTTTGTTAAAAAAACTTTTTGGAAGCAAGAACGAGCGTGAAGTCAAACGCATGCTCAAGACGGTACAGATCGTCAATGCCTTCGAAGAGCAGATGGTGGCTCTCTCTGATGAGCAGCTGCGGGCCAAGACCGCTGCGTTCAAAGAGCGCCTGGCCAAAGGCGAAACCCTCGACCAGCTGTTGCCTGAAGCCTTTGCGGTAGCCCGTGAAGCGGGCAAGCGGGTCATGGGCATGCGTCACTTTGATGTGCAGCTGATCGGCGGCATGACCTTGCACGAAGGCATGATCGCAGAAATGCGCACCGGTGAAGGCAAGACCTTGGTCGCAACCTTGGGCGTATACCTCAATGCCTTGTCGGGCAAGGGTGTGCACGTGGTTACGGTCAACGATTACCTGGCCCGCCGTGACGCCAACTGGATGCGTCCACTGTATGAATTCCTCGGCCTGACCGTCGGCGTCGTCACGCCGTTCCAGCCGCCAGAAGAGAAGCGCGCTGCCTATGCGGCCGACATCACCTACGGCACCAACAACGAATTCGGTTTCGACTACCTGCGCGACAACATGGCGTTCAGCATGGAAGAGAAATTCCAGCGTGAGCTGAATTTCGCCGTGATCGACGAAGTCGACTCCATCCTGATCGACGAAGCGCGGACCCCGCTGATCATCTCCGGCCAGGCCGAAGACAGCTCCAAGCTCTACATCGAGATCAACAAGCTGATCCCGCGCCTCAAGCAGCACATCGAGGAAGTGGAAGGCGAAGTGACCCAAGAGGGCCACTACAAGATCGACGAGAAGAGCCGCCAGGTCGAGCTCAACGAAGCCGGTCACCAGTTCATCGAAGAGATGCTTGCCCAGGTCGGCCTGCTGGCCGAAGGCGAGAGCCTCTACTCGGCGCACAACCTGGGTCTGCTGACCCACGTTTACGCCGGCCTGCGCGCGCACAAGCTGTTCCACCGCAACGTCGAGTACATCGTCCAGGACGGCCAGGTCCTGCTGATCGACGAGCACACCGGTCGTACCATGCCCGGCCGCCGCTTGTCCGAAGGCCTGCACCAGGCCATCGAGGCGAAGGAAAACCTCAATATCCAGGCCGAGAGCCAGACCCTGGCCTCGACCACCTTCCAGAACTACTTCCGTCTGTACAACAAGCTGTCCGGCATGACCGGTACCGCTGACACCGAAGCCTTCGAGTTCGCCCAGATCTATAACCTCAACGTTATGGTCATCCCGCCGAACAAGCCGCTGGCGCGTAAGGACTTCAACGACCTGGTCTACCTGACCGCCGACGAGAAGTACGCCGCGATCATCGCCGACATCAAGGAAAGCATGGCCCAGGGCCGTCCGGTGCTGGTGGGTACTGCCACCATCGAAACGTCCGAGCACATGTCCAACCTGCTTCAGAAGGAAGGCATCGATCACAAGGTACTGAACGCCAAGTACCACGAAAAAGAAGCCGAGATCATTGCCCAGGCCGGTCGTCCGGGCGCGCTGACCATCGCCACCAACATGGCCGGTCGTGGTACCGACATCCTCCTGGGCGGTAACTGGGAAGTCGAAGTCGCTGCCATGGAGAACCCGACGCCTGAGCAGATCGCCCAGGTCAAGGCCGACTGGCAGAAGCGTCACCAGCAGGTGATCGAGTCCGGCGGCCTGCACGTGATCGCCTCCGAGCGTCACGAATCGCGTCGTATCGACAACCAGCTGCGCGGTCGTTCCGGCCGTCAGGGCGACCCGGGTTCCAGCCGCTTCTACCTGTCGCTGGAAGACAGCCTGATGCGCATCTTCGCCTCTGACCGGGTGAAGAACTTCATGAAGGCCCTGGGCATGCAGTCCGGCGAAGCCATCGAGCACCGCATGGTCACCAATGCCATCGAGAAGGCCCAGCGCAAGGTCGAAGGCCGTAACTTCGACATTCGTAAGCAACTGCTCGAATTCGACGACGTGGCCAACGAGCAACGTAAAGTCATCTACCACATGCGTAACAGCCTGCTGGCAGCCGACAACATTGGCGACACCATCGCCGAATTCCGCCAGGAAGTGCTCGACGCCACCGTTTCCCAGCACATCCCGCCGCAATCGCTGCCCGAGCAGTGGGACGTGGCTGGCCTGGAAGCGGCCCTGGCCAGCGATTTCGGCGTCAAGCTGCCGATCCAGCAGTGGCTCGACGAAGACGATCACCTGTACGAAGAAACCCTTCGCGCGAAGCTGATGGAAGAGTTGCTGGCGGCCTACAACGAGAAGGAAGAGCAGGCCAGCGCCGAAGCCCTGCGTACCTTCGAGAAGCAGATCCTGCTGCGTGTAGTGGACGATTTGTGGAAAGACCATCTGTCGACCATGGATCACCTGCGTCACGGTATCCACCTGCGTGGCTACGCCCAGAAGAACCCCAAGCAGGAGTACAAGCGCGAGTCGTTCAGCCTGTTCCAGGAGCTGCTCGATTCGATCAAGCGCGACACCATCCGCGTGCTCTCCCATGTTCAGGTTCGTCGCGAAGATCCGGTCGAAGAAGAAGCCCGCCTGCGCCGCGAAGCCGAAGAGCTGGCATCGCGCATGCAGTTCCAGCACGCTGCAGCACCGGGTCTGGAGCAAGTCCAGGAGCAGGAAGAAGGCGCTGAAGTCGCCGTCGCCGCTGCCCCGGTGCGCAACGAGCAGAAGCTGGGCCGCAACGAGCTGTGCTGGTGTGGTTCGGGCAAGAAGTTCAAGCACTGCCACGGCCAGATCAACTAAGTCATCTGCCCGGCAGTACGCTGATTCATGAACACCGCGCCGCGACCGGTCTTGAACCGTCGCGGCGTTGTTCCATCTCAAGCACCGGCATCATCGGCCCGGTGTATTTTTTTCTAGGAGCGCTTACATGGCTGTTGGTCTTGGTCCTTTGCCAACGTTGCACCCGGTTCCAGGTTTTGAACTCGGCATCGCCTCTGCGGGTATCAAGCGCCCGGGGCGCAAGGACGTAGTGGTCATGCGCTGTGCCGAAGGCTCCAGCGTTGCCGGTGTGTTCACCCTCAACGCGTTCTGCGCCGCCCCCGTGATCCTGGCCAAGCAGCGCGTGCAGGGTACTGTTCGCTACCTGCTGACCAACACCGGCAATGCCAACGCCGGCACCGGTGCACCGGGATTGGCCGCCGCCGAGCGCACCTGTGCCAAGCTGGCTGAGCTGACCGGCGTCGATGCCAGTGCGGTGCTGCCGTTCTCCACCGGTGTGATCGGCGAGCCGCTGCCGGTCGAGAAGATCGAAGGCGCCCTGCAGGCCGCCCTCGACAATCTGTCGGAAAACCACTGGGCCGAGGCCGCCACCGGCATCATGACCACCGACACCCTGCCCAAGGGTGCCAGCCGTCAGTTCCAGCACGAAGGCGTGACCATCACCGTTACCGGCATCAGCAAAGGCGCCGGGATGATCCGTCCGAACATGGCCACCATGCTCGGCTACATTGCCACCGACGCCAAGGTCGCGCCGCATGTGCTCAAGGACCTGATGCTCGACGGTGCCAACAAGTCGTTCAACCGCATCACCATTGATGGCGATACCTCGACCAACGACTGCTGCATGCTGATCGCTACCGGCAAGGCCGCTGTCGCCGAAGTCACCGAAGCCCGCGGCCCGCTGTTCGAGGCGCTGAAAAAGGCGGTGTTCGAGGTGTGCATGGAGGTGGCCCAGGCCATCGTCCGTGATGGCGAGGGTGCGACCAAGTTCGTCACCGTCGAAGTCAATGGCGGCGGCAACCACCAGGAATGCCTGGATGTTGGCTACGCCGTGGCTCACTCGCCACTGATCAAGACCGCGCTGTTTGCCTCTGACCCTAACTGGGGCCGGATCCTGGCCGCAGTCGGCCGTGCCGGTGTGCCGGACCTGGACGTCAGCCTGATCGACGTGTACCTGGGTGATGTCTGCATCGCCAGCAAGGGCGGTCGCAGTGCCACCTACACTGAAGCCCAGGGCTCGGCAGTGATGGCTGAAGAAGAAATCACCATCCGTATCGAGCTGGGCCGTGGCCAGTGCAGCGAAACCATCTGGACCACCGACCTGTCCCACGAGTACGTGAAAATCAACGCCGAGTACCGTACCTGACATCATCGCGGGGCAAGCCCGCTCCTACGTCTAGGAGCGGGCTTGCCCCGCGCAAGGAGCCGAACCATGAGCTACCACCTGATCATCGGCGACAAGCTGTATTCCTCCTGGTCGCTGCGCGGCGCCCTGGCCCTTGAACTGGCCGGCGCTGACTACGAAGAAACCCTGATCAAACTCAATCAGCCAGATACCCGCGCGCGCCTGCTCGAGCATTCGCCCACCGCCAAGGTGCCGCTGCTCAAGTGCGAGCATGGCGTGATTGCCGATTCGCTGGCCATCGCCGAGTACCTGGCCGAGCGTCACCCCGAAGCCAATCTGTGGCCGACCGATATCGGCGCCCGCGCCCAGGCACGTTCCGCCTGCGCGCAGATGCACAGCGGCTTCTTCGCCTTGCGCGGCAACATGCCGTTCGACCTGTCTCGCGATGAAGCGCTGGAGAACATGCCGCTGGATGTACAGGTCGACATCGACCGCATCGTCGCGCTGTGGTCCGAATGCCGCCTGGCCGCCAAGCAAGCCGGTCCATTCCTGTTCGGCACGCCAAGCCTGGCAGACGCCTTCTTTGCACCGGTCGCCGTGCGCCTGCGCACGTATCGGGTAGAGGTGCCGGCTGAGGCGGCGGCCTACATCGAGACAATCTACAACTGGCCAGCCTTCCAGGCTTGGCAGAAAGCTGGCCTGGCGGAGCGTGAAGGGTGAAACGTGTACATGTAGCGGCTGCGGTAATCCGGGGTGTTGACGGTCGTATCCTGATTGCCCGCCGCGCCGATAGCCAGCACCAGGGGGGCTTGTGGGAGTTTCCTGGGGGCAAGGTGGAGGAGGGCGAAGCAGTCGAAGTCGCCCTGGCCCGCGAGCTGAATGAAGAGCTGGGTATCGTCGTCAGCGCCGCCCGGCCGCTGATCAAGATCAAGCATGACTACCCGGACAAACAGGTGTTGCTGGATGTCTGGGAAGTCAGCGGCTTCAGCGGTGAACCCCATGGCGCCGAAGGCCAGCCGCTGGCCTGGGTGACGGCCCGTGAATTGCCGCAGTACGACTTCCCCGAGGCGAACCAGCCGATCGTCGCGGCAGCACGGCTGCCGGGTGAGTACCTGATTACCCCGGATGGCCTGGAAGTGCCGCAGATGCTGCGCGGCATCCAGAAGGCCATTGCCGGCGGGATCAAGCTGGTGCAATTGCGCGCCCCGAACATGTACGACCCCAAGTATCGCGATGTGGCGGTAGATGCGGTGGGTTTGTGTGCAGGCAAGGCGCAACTCATGCTCAAGGGGCCGTTGGAGTGGTTGGGTGATTTCCCGGCTGCCGGCTGGCACCTGACCTCCGAGCAGTTGCGCAAGTATGCGAGTAAGGGCCGGCCGTTTCCGAAAGAGCGCTGGCTGGCGGCGTCTTGCCACAACGCCGAGGAGCTGGACCTGGCCGAGCAGATGGGCGTGGACTTCGTCACCCTGTCGCCGGTGCAGGCGACCCAGACGCACCCTGATGCCCAGCCGCTGGGCTGGGAACAGGCGCAGCAACTGATCGCGGGCTTCAGCAAGCCGGTGTATCTGCTTGGCGGTGTGGGTGCTGCCGAGCGGGAGAAGGCCTGGCAGCATGGTGCCCAGGGTGTTGCGGGTATCCGGGCGTTCTGGCCTGAGGTTTGAGAACTAATCGCGGGGCAAGCCCGCTCCTACGGTAGGAGCGGGCTCGCCCCGCGAAATTTATCAAGGCTTCGCCGCAGCCACCCAAAGCACCTCAGCCACCCCTTGGCGCCGCCCAATCAACCGTGCGGCCACAAACAGCAAATCCGACAGCCGGTTGATATAGGCCAACCCCACACCGGCCAAAGGCTCGACGCTGTTCAACTGCTGGCAACGCCGCTCGGCACTGCGCGCCAGGCTGCGGCAAACGTGCGCATGGGCAATCAACGCCGATCCACTGGGCAGGATAAAGTTCTCCAGTGGCCCCAGCTCTTCATTCCAGCGGTCAATTGCCGCCTCCAGGCGCTCCACTTCCGCCGCATTCAGCGCCTGGTAGCTGGGCATCGCCAGCTCGCCACCCAGGTCGAACAGACGGTGCTGGCAAGGTGCCAATACCTCGATGACTTCCTCCAGCCCCTGTTCAGTCAGCCCGGCCAGTAGCAGGCCCAGCTGGCTGTTGAGGCTGTCGACCTCGCCAATGGCTTCGATCCTTGGATGATCCTTGGGCACCCGTCGACCATCGCCCAGGCCGGTTTCGCCTTTGTCGCCGGTGCGGGTGTAGATCTTCGACAATCGAAAACCCATGTTCATGACTCCGTCTTGTGAGGCTCGGCCGCTGGGGCCGGGCTGTTGGCCAGTGGCAGGCGCAAGGTGAAGCAGGTGCCTTGGCCCGGCGCCGACTGCACTTCCATCTGGCCCTTGTGGTTGTTGGTGATGATGAAGTACGAGACCGACAGCCCAAGGCCTGTGCCCTGGCCGATTTCCTTGGTGGTAAAGAACGGCTCGAACGTGCGCTTGCGGACCGCTTCAGGCATGCCGACGCCGTTGTCCTCCACCTGGATTTCCGCCCAGGGCGGATTGAGGCGAGTGCGCAGGGTGATGCGCCCCGGTTCGCTGTCGTCTTCGCGCAAGTGAATGGCCTGGGCTGCGTTTTTCAGCAGATTGAGCAGGACCTGCTCAAGCTCGTTGGCAGTGCAGGGGACGGGGCCCAGGTTGGGATCGAACTGGCGGACGATGGCCTGGCCCTTGAAGTCGAAGCCGATGGTCAGGTCGAAATCATTGCCGGCAATCTCCACGGCCTGGTCGATCAAGGCTGGCAGGTCGCAGGGCGCCAGCTGGCGATTGCTGCGCCGGCTGAAGCTGAGCATGTGGGTAACGATTTTGGCCGCGCGTGCGCCGGCCTGCTGGATACCGTCAAGTAATTGCGGGACTTCACGGCTGTCCAGGTAGCGGTTGACGGTGGGCAGGTCGATGCCGATCTCGTCGGCTTGCTCCATGTTTTTCGCAAGGTCTGGCGACAAGCGCCGACGGATGTTCTGTACGTTGTGCAGGATCGCCCCCAGCGGGTTGTTGATCTCATGCGCCATACCGGCAGCCAGGCCGCCGACCGAGAGCATCTTCTCCGACTGCACCATCATTTCTTCCAGCGAAAGGCGCTGGGTGATGTCGTCGATACGAATCACCACGCCGCGGCCGCCGCCACCCATCAGCGGGTAGAAGGTCAGGGCGTAATGTCGGGCGTCGTCGCCTTTGGTCCAGGTGACTCGTTCGATCTTTTCCACCCGGTGCTTTTCGACGCTGTCCTTGAGTTGCGGCAAGAATGGCTTGAGCGGCTCGAACGCGAGGAAAATCGGCTGGTTCAACGCTTCGTCCAGGGGCGTGCCGGACAGGGCGCTGGCTTCCTGGTTCCACTGGGTGACATACAGCTGCTCATCCAGGGCGATCAACGCCGATGGCATGGAGTCGATGATGCTGTTGAGGTAGTTCTGAAAGCCGGTGAGCTTCTTCTCGATCTTGCTGCGGACCTGAACTTCCAGCTCCAGCTTGCGGTTGGTATGGCGGGTCTCTTCGGCCAGGCCCTGGGCCTGGTCATAGGCCTGCTGGAATTCGTCGCGGGTGCGCTTGAGCTGTTGTTCGCGGGCTTCGATGCGCGAAAGCATGGTGTTGAAGGCTTCGGCCAGGCTGCCGATCTCGTCGTCATTGCCGCGCTTGGCACGCAGGGCGTAGTCCTCCTCGCGGGTGACCTGGCGCGACAGTTCTTCGAGCTGGTAGATCGGTTGGGTAATCAGCCGCTTGATCTGCCGGGCGATAATCATCCACAGCAGGATACTGAACACCAGGATGCCCAGGCTCGCGGTGAGGGTGCCGGTATAGAAGGCCACGGGCAATTCGCTGCTGGCCACCAGCAGCAGGTAGCCAGGCGGGCCGCCGGGGCGTGGCAGCTTGGTCAGCTGGGTGCTGCGGAACTCGGTCAGGCGCCAGTTCTCTATGTTGCGGTAGCGCTTGGGCAAGGGCAGGACTTCGCCGTGCTGCAATTGGGCGAGCAATTTGCCGTCACTGCCATACACCGCGGCAGCGCGCAGCGGGGTATAGCTGTCGAGTTCCTTGAGCAGGGCCTTGGCCGACTCGGGCGAATCCACCGCCTGCGTGGCCAGTTGCGGATTGGCCACCAGCCGCCCGATGGTCTGCAGGGCCTGGGGCGCCATGCTTTCCTGGGAGATCCAGTAGGCGGCGCTGATGAAGGTCAGGTTGGCCACCAACAGGATGGTGATCAGCAATACCAGCAGGGCAGCCAGCAATTTCTGGCCGACCGGCAGGTTTTCCAGGCGTTCGCGCAGCGTCATGTGTAAGCGAGATCCCGGTGTGTAGGTGAAGGGGCAGGGTAGCGCTGCGTTCAGTCGCTGGGCAAACCGCGCGTATTCAGGTGTTCGACCAGGCGCCGGTAGAGCCGTTCCAGATGGGGTAGCTGGCGTCCGTGGCGACTGGCGACCCGGCAGGCATGCCCCAGCAAATAGTGAATCTCGGTACGCCGACCCTGACGAACATCCTGATACATGGAAGAGTAGTTGGCCGCGGTGGCCTTGATCACTCGCTCCACTTCCTCATTCAAACCCTCGGCGGCTTGCGGTTGGCCGCAGCACTGCAGCAGTTCGCCAAGCTCCGCGCACAAGGTGGCCACTTCGCAGGCGTGATCCTGCAGGCCACCGTTGCGGCAGTCATGCAACACGGTCAGCGGGTTGATCGCGCAGTTGAGCGCCAGCTTGCGCCACAGCCGGGTGAGGATGTCGGGCGTCCACTGGTGCGGGATACCGGCATCGGCCAGGTCGTCGAGCCACTCCGGCGGCAGGGGGTTGGCCGGATCGCCGACCCAGTTGAAGCCGTGACCGGCAAAGTTCACCTGCCAGTCGGCCTCGCGAAACGCGCCTTCGGTGCTGGAGGCGAAGATACAGCGAGCATGGGGAACCTTGTTGGCCACGGCGTCCTGGCTGCCCAGGCCGTTTTGCAGCAGGATCAGTTCGGCGCCGTGGCTCAGGCGTGGGGCCAGTTGCGCGACCGCCTGCTCGGCGTCGTAGGCCTTGCAGGCGACCAGGAGGCGATGAATGGGGGTGGCGTCTTCGGCGGTTTGCGCAGGAATCGCGTGCAGTTGTGCCTGGCCCTGTTCGATCAGGGTCAGGCCGCCGGAGGCCTCGTAAGCCTGCACGCGTGCGGTATCGCGCAGGATCAGTCGGACCGCTTTGCCGGCGCGGGCCAGTCGGCAGGCCCAGAGGCTGCCCAGGCTCCCTGCGCCGAGAATATGCCAGGTGCTGCTCATCAGCGTTTCGCAACCGTTATAATGAGCCCGCATTTTAACCGTCAAACCCGACGCGCTCCATCACGCTCTTCAATCAGGGCCGCGAGCGCGCGTTTATTTTTGGAGAATCTCTATGCCGTCGTTCGACGTGGTATCGGAACTGGACAAGCACGAAGTCACCAACGCCGTTGAGAACGCCGTGAAGGAACTGGACCGCCGCTATGACCTCAAGGGCAAGGGCAGCTTCGAGTTCAAGGAAAAGGAACTGACCGTCAACCTGACCGCTGAAGCCGAATTCCAGCTCGAAGCGATGATCGACATCCTCAAGCTGGCCCTGGTCAAGCGCAAGATCGACGTCCAGTGCCTGGAAGTCAAAGACGCCTTCGCCTCGGGCAAGGTGATGAAGCAGGAAGCGGTCCTCAAGGAAGGCATCGACAAAGAGCTGGCGAAAAAGATCGTCGCGCACATCAAGGACGCCAAGCTCAAGGTCCAGGCTGCCATCCAGGGCGAGCAGGTGCGTGTCACCGGCAAGAAGCGTGACGACCTGCAGGAAGCCATCGCCGCCCTGCGTGCCAAGGAATTCGGCATGCCGCTGCAGTTCAACAACTTCCGCGACTGATCAGCGCACTTCGGAACCTTGGCGCCGTTTTGGCGTCCGAGGTCTCTGTGGCCGCTGAAACGATTGCGGCGCGATTTTTACAGCTTTTGCCCCTCGGCATCAGGAGAACATTATGGATTTGAGTGCTGAAGTCGATCAGCTGGTTAAAACGTCGCAAACCTGGGTCCCCATGATCATGGAATACGGCAGCCGCCTGTTGCTGGCGCTGCTGACCCTGGCCATTGGCTGGTGGGTGATCAACAAGGTGACCTACCGCTTGGGCAAATTGCTGGCGCTGCGTAACGCGGACCTGGCGCTGCAAGGTTTCATCAGCAGCCTGGCGAACATCATTCTGAAGATTTTGCTGGTGGTCAGCGTGGCCTCGATGATCGGCATCGAGACCACCTCGTTTGTCGCGGCCATCGGTGCGGCGGGCCTGGCAATCGGCCTGGCACTGCAAGGCAGCCTGGCGAACTTCGCGGGTGGCGTGCTGATCCTGCTGTTCCGTCCGTTCCGCCTGGGTGACTGGATCGAAGCCCAGGGTGTCGCGGGCACCGTGGACAGCATCCAGATCTTCCACACCGTGCTGCGCACCGGTGACAACAAGACCGTGATCCTGCCCAACGGCAGCCTGTCCAACGGCATCATTACCAACACCAATCGCCAGCCGACTCGCAAGGTCGTGTTCGATGTCGGTGTCGATTACGAGGCTGATCTGCAGAAGGCTCGCCAGGTGCTGCTGGAACTGGCCAAAGATCCACGCATTCACCAGGACCCGGCACCACAGGCCGTGGTCTCGATGCTGGGCGACAGCTCCATCACCCTGTCGTTGCGGGTGTGGGTGAACACCGCCGACTACTGGGACGTGATGTTCATGCTCAACGAGCATGCCCGTGATCGCCTGAGGGATGAGGGTATCGACATTCCCTTTCCGCAGCGTGTGATTCGCGTGGTGCAGGAAACCGCAGTGCAGTAATGCCGATCTGATCGCGGGGCAAGCCCGCTCCTGCCAGGTGCAGGAGCGGGCTTGCCCCGCGATGTTGTAATCGCCATTACACTTGTTCACGTCTTGGTCCTACCTGATCCCCCCGCTTTCTGGCATACAGGCTGGCTTACTTTTGTACGCCCGGTCTCATCATGCTTACCCCCCTGATCAACATCACGCCGCTGCGTGCGTTTTGCTTCGCCATGACCCTGGCCCTGTTCGAGCTCCTGACCTACCTGGCCAGCGATGTGGTGATGCCCGCCATGCCGGTGGTGGTCGGTGACCTGAACGCCAGCCCTGAATTCATCCCCCATGCCCTGAACCTCTACCTGCTCGGTGGTGTGCTGCTGCAGTGGCTGATCGGGCCGTTGGCCGACCGTTACGGTCGGCGGCCGTTGCTGCTCGTTGGCTGTGCGTTTTTCTGCGTGGCGTGCCTGGCTTCGTTCTGGGTGCAGAGCATCGAGCTGTTCAACGTGCTGCGCCTGTTGCAAGGCATCGGCCTGGGCTTTGTGGTGACGGTCAGTTACCCGGCACTCAACGAGGCGTTCAGCGAGGCCGATGCGGTACGCATGATGGCCTTGCTGGCGAACATCGCCCTGTTGTCGCCACTGCTTGGGCCGCTGGTCGGCACCCTGTTGCTGGAGTGGGTGTCGTGGCGCTGGCTGTTCGTGTTGTTCGGTGCAGCGGCCGTGCTTGCCTGGTTCGCGCTGTACCGGTTCATGCCCGAAACCCTGGGTGTGGAGCGGCGTGACGGTTCGCGCCTGGCATTCCAGCCGATTCACTTGCTGCCGCTGCTGGCCGGTTACGGGCAGTTGCTGGCCAATCGCCGTTTTGTCGCTGGCAGTGCTGCCCTGGGCCTGGTCGGTCTGCCACTGATCGGCTGGATCGGCCTGTCACCCGTGTTGCTGATTCACGATGAAGGCCTGAGCACCCTGGACTACGCGCTGTGGCAGTTGCCGGTGTTCGGCGGGCTGATTCTGGGCAACCTGATCATCAACCGAATCGCTGATCGTTATGCGCTGACCCGTCTGGTGCGCGGCGCGCTGTGGCCCTATCTCGCGGGGCTTGTGAGCATGATGCTGGCCACCTGGCTGGTGCCCAGCGTGGCGAGCCTGGTGGCCGGGCTGTCGCTCTATGCCCTGGGCCTGGGCATCGCCAACGCGGTGCTGTACCGCATGACGCTGTTTTCCAGCGAGCAGAGCAAAGGCCTGGTCTCGGCCATGTTGGGGATGATCACCATCGCACTGCTCGGCCTGGGCGGCGCCTTGCTGGCGATGATCGGGGCGGGCGCCAGTCTGCTGAGTTTCGCGGTGGCTGCCGGGGTTGCCGGTATCGTCGCGCTATGGCCGCTGAAGATCGTTCTGAGCGCTTCGGGCGATCAGCCTGAGGCGTTGCCGGAATAACCCGGCAAACGCCTCAGCAGGCCTCAGGGGCGCTGCTCGGCAACGGGATTGTCGACCGGTTCCTGTTTGCCCCGGCCCAGTTCCTGGCGCCAGTGCAACACGATCAGGATCAGGGTCGGCACGCCAAGCAGGGCGGTGATCAGGAAGAAGTCGTGGTAGCCGAACTTTTCCACCATGACGCCTGAGTAGCCGCCGATCAGGCGCGGCAACAGCAGCATGATCGAGCTGAGCAGGGCGTACTGGGTGGCGGAGAACTTGAGGTTGGTCAGGCTCGACAGATAGGCGACGAAGGCAGAGGTAGCCAGTCCCGAACTGAAGTTGTCGAGGGAGATCGTCACCACCAGCATCTGCAGATTGGGGCCCATGTCGGCCAGCATCAGGAACAGGATGTTGGTGCCTGCCGAGGCCGCGCCGCCGATGAACAGGATCGGCAGGATGCCGAAGCGCACGATCAGCAGGCCGCCCATGCCGGCGCCGACCAGGGTCATGATCAGGCCGAAGATCTTGCTGACACTGGCGATCTGGTCCTTGGTGAAGCCCTGGTCGATGTAGAACACGTTGGCCATGACACCCATCACGGTGTCGGACATCCGGTAGGTGGCGATCAGGCCGAGCAGCAGCAGGGCCTGCCAGCGGTAGCGCAGGATGAAGTCGTTGACCGGCGTGAGCACCGGCGCCAGGCCGCGACGGCCCAGGGACGAAAGGCACAGTGCGGTCAAGGTGATGTAGAGGATGGCGCGCAGGAAGGCGCGATCTTCAAGCAGCAGGTCGAGCAGGCTGACGCCCTCGAACAGCACGCTGGCGAAGTCGGTGTTGTACAGCTGGGTGAAAGTCGCCGGTACCGACACCAGCAGGATGATCAGCACGAACACCGAGACCAGCTGGTGGGTCAGGCCATACCGTGCCGCCGACAGTTGGGTGCGCAATGGCACGGGCGGTTCGCGCATCAACAGGGTGGTGATGACGGCGGGCAGCATCAGCACGCCGAACAGCACGTAGGTGCCGGTCCAGGCTTTGTGCAGGTAGCTGAAGCCGGTGGAACCGAAGCCTTCGGCGAAGAACAAGGCACCGGCAGTGGCGAGCAGGGCGGCGACGCGGTAGCCGGCCATGTAGCTGGCGGCCAAAGCGGCCTGGCGCTGGTCATCGGCGATTTCCAGGCGGTAGGCGTCGACAGCGATGTCCTGGGTAGCGGAGGCAAAGGCCACCAGTACGGCCAGGGCAATCAGCCAGGACAGGTGTTTTTGCGGATCACAAAAGCCCATTCCCACCAACCCGATCACCACCAGCACCTGTGACAGCACCAGCCAGGAGCGGCGCCGGCCAAGCTTGCCGAGAAATGGCAGGCGCCATTGGTCTAGCAGCGGCGACCAGACCCACTTGAAGGCATAGGCCAGGCCGATCAGGCTGGCGTAGCCGATGGTTTCGCGCGCCACCCCGGCCTCACGCAACCACACCGACAGGGTCGAGAACACCAGCATATAGGGCAGGCCGGCGGCAAAGCCGAGCAGCAACAGCACCAGGGTCGACGGACTGGCATAGGCAGCGAGCGCAGCGCGCCAGGTTTTACGGGGCATGGGCCAACATCTGCCTCAAGTTTACGAAAACAAAGCGCGCACTCTAACCGCTGTGCTCCATTGGGCGCCAGCCATGGCGCGACATATCCACACGATTATTGTGCAGAGTGACGCCTTCTGCCCGCAGCCTGGCGCGCTGCTCGTCGCCTGAAGGCGTGCCCAGGGTCAGGCTCAGCCGACCGCCGGCACCCAGGACCCGGTGCCAGGGTAATTGGGTGTCAGGCGGCAGTTGGCTCAGGGTGCGCCCCACCCAGCGCGCCGCGCGCCCCAATCCCGCCAGTTCGGCCAGCTGGCCATAGCTGACCACCTTGCCCGCAGGCACCTGGCCGAGCACCAGGTAGAGCGCCATTCGTCGGGCCTGGGCGTTTTCCGTCGGATCGCCGGGAGGGGGATTCATTGCGGCCTCACGGGCTTCTGCGGGGAATTTGCCGCGTTGGTCGGGCAAATGGGAATTGAACTCATCGGCATGGGGTGGGTCAGTCCTTGCTCTACGGTCGTGTATCTGGATAATGCCCGACTTTTTTCGCGAACCAGAGTCCGTTGCTTGCTTATGTATTCTAGAGCCCTGTTGTGCCTTGCTGCCCTTGTCGTCTGCTCCCAGGCTGTCGCTGACACTGTCTGGATGAAGAACGGCGACCGGCTCAGCGGCAAGATCACCGTCTTCGATGGCGGCAAACTGCTGCTCAAGACCGAGTACGGTGGCTCGATCGCCCTGGACTGGAAACAGGTCAAGACCCTGGAAAGCGACCAGGAGCTGTTGGTCAAGCAGGATGCCTACACCGGCGAGAAAGCCAAGTCGCTCCACGCGGCCGACGAGGGCAAGGTGACCCTGGCCAACGGCGAGACGCCCAAGACCGTCGAGCTGGCCAGTATCCAGCAGATCATGAAGCCCAAGCCTGTGATCGAAGACCTGTCGTGGAAGGGCAATGTCGACCTGGCCATGGACTACAAGCGCGCCGAGTCCGACAGCGATGACTATGACATCGACTTCAAGACCACCGCCCGTCATGGCCGCTGGCGGCACCAGGCCGAAGGCGAATACAACCGCGAGAGCAAGGACGACGTCACCACCACCAACAACTGGAGCGCCGAATACGCGCTGGACCGCTTCATGACCGAGAAGTGGTTCTGGCAGGGTCGCCTGGAATACAAGCGTGACCACATTGAAGACCTGGCGCGCCAGCGCACCGTGGGTACCGGCCCGGGTTACCAGTTCTGGGATGACGAGCTGGGGGCCTTCTCCCTGGGCTCGCTGATCAACCGTACCGACTATGAATACGCCGACGGCGGCAAGGACAACTTCTACGCCCTGGCCATGAAGTGGGACTACAACCGCTACCTGATCGGCAAGCGGGTCGAGTTCTTCACCAACGGCGAGGTCGGCAAACCGCTGGATGGCGTTGCCAACTACGCGCTGGATGCCGAAGTCGGCCTGCGCTACAAGGTCACCGAGTGGGCCTCGCTCAACCTCAAGGCCGAGAAGGATGTCATCAGCGGCACCCGTGACAGTGACCTGGACAAGACCCGCTACACCGCAGGCTTTGGCGTCACCTGGTAAGTCTTGTGGCAACCGCCGTCGATAATGATTATTTTGTCGGCTGAGCATTCGGCCGCAGGGCACCTGCGGCCAGCCTTCAGCTAATCGTCGAGTCGGGAGTCACACAGTGAGCGCTAAAGTCGCACAACAGGCACGGGAGCTGCTGCTCAAGGAATACCGTGGGGTCCTGTCGACCCATTCCAAGTCGATGCCGGGCTTTCCGTTCGGCTCGGTAGTGCCGTACTGCCTCGATGCCGAAGGCAATCCGCTGATCCTGATCAGCCGTATCGCCCAGCACACCCACAACTTGCAGAAAGATCCCAAGTGCTCGCTGCTGGTCGGCGAGCGCGATGCCGAGGATGTGCAGGCCGTCGGTCGTCTGACCGTACTGGCCCAGGCGCACAAGCTCGAAGAGCCTGCGGCGGTCGAAGCGGCTGCCGAGCGCTACTACCGCTACTTCCCCGAATCGAGCAATTACCACAAGGCCCACGACTTCGACTTCTGGGTGCTTGCGCCTGTGCGTCACCGTTACATCGGCGGGTTTGGCGCGATTCACTGGGTCGATAACCTCTCCCTGGCAAACCCCTTTGCCGGCAAGGCCGAGCTGAGCATGATCGAGCATATGAACAGCGATCATGCCAACGCCATCGAACATTACGTCCAGCTCAGCGGCTTGCCGCAGACGGCTGCGGCGCAGATGGTCGGCATTGATGCCGAGGGCATGCACCTGCGCATTGGCCAGGCCGTGCACTGGCTGCCATTCGCTGCGCCTTGTAATACGCCGTTACAAGTGCGAGAAGCCCTGGTTTTTCTGGCGCGCGCCGATCAATGGCCGGCACGTGAAGCGACCGAGGCTTGAAATAGCGACTGCCCGCAACCATTAAAGGTGTACTGCAAGGTCATCTTGCGCAGAGGAACCCGTTGATGCGTGCTTTTCTATTGCTGTTTCTGATTTTTCCGGTGCTGGAGCTGTACGTGTTTTTCAAGGTCAGCACCGCGATCGGTTTCTTTCCGGCGCTGCTGTTGATCATCGCAGGCTCTGCCCTGGGTGTTCTGGTAGTGCGGGTGGCCGGTCTGGCTACGGCTTTGCGAGCCCGTGAAAGCCTGCAGCGTGGCGAGTTGCCCGCTGAAGACATGTTCCATGGCCTGATGCTGGCACTGGGTGGCGGCTTGCTGCTGTTGCCAGGCTTTATCAGTGACGTGATCGGTCTGGTCTGCCTGCTGCCGTTCACTCGCCGCCTGCTCGCGCGCAAGATGCGCGAGCGCGCCGAGGCCCAGGCCATGCGCCAGCGTGCGTTTGGCGACGATCCCTTCATGGGGCGCCCGGGCAACCCGGGTGGCCAGTCGCGTCAGCCGAATGTGATCGAAGGTGAGTATGAGCACCGCGATCCGCAAGACCCTCGCGACACCCGCAATCTTCGTGATCCACGGGATTTGTGAGCAAGGCAAGCGTTTGACCGGACGGCCCCGAAAGGGGCCGTTCTGCTTTACAGGGGCGGGCCGCTAAAAATTTTCATCAGCAAGCCTTGTAATTGCCCTTGGCGACCTCATGTATGGGTCACCGCAAGGTTTCTGGTGGCTCGCCCCAGACATTACATGTGTGGTTCGCCCCGCGAGCTACGAGCGGCTACGCCGCAAGCATCAACCCGCCGGTGTCGACACCGGCCGATGAAAACCACAATTAGGAGAGATCGACAATGAAGCTTCGTCCTCTGCATGACCGCGTCGTTATCCGTCGCAGCGAAGAAGAATCGAAAACCGCTGGCGGTATCGTTCTGCCAGGTTCGGCCGCTGAAAAACCTAACCGTGGCGAAGTCGTCGCTGTAGGTACCGGTCGCATCCTGGACAACGGTGAAGTGCGTGCGCTGGCCGTGAAAGTGGGTGACAAGGTGGTTTTCGGCCCTTACTCGGGCAGCAACACTGTGAAAGTTGACGGCGAAGACCTGCTGGTAATGGCTGAGAACGAAATTCTCGCTGTTATCGAAGGCTGATTCCGCTGGTTTCCCGTTACTCCAAAGTATTCAAGGATTAAACGATCATGGCTGCTAAAGACGTAAAATTCGGCGATTCCGCCCGTAAAAAAATGCTCGTTGGTGTCAACGTTCTGGCTGACGCTGTAAAAGCGACCCTGGGCCCAAAAGGCCGTAACGTTGTTCTGGCCAAGAGCTTCGGCGCTCCGACCATCACCAAAGACGGTGTTTCGGTTGCCAAAGAAATCGAACTCAAAGACGCCTTTGAAAACATGGGCGCCCAGCTGCTCAAAGACGTAGCCTCCAAGGCCAACGACGAAGCCGGTGACGGCACCACCACCGCAACCGTTCTGGCTCAGGCCATCGTCAGCGAAGGCCTGAAAGCCGTTGCTGCCGGCATGAACCCGATGGACCTCAAGCGTGGTATCGACAAGGCCACCATCGCCATCGTCAAAGAGCTGAAGTCCCTGTCCAAGCCATGCGCCGACTCCAAGGCCATCGCTCAGGTCGGTACCATCTCGGCCAACTCCGACAACTCCATCGGTGACATCATTGCCGAAGCCATGGAAAAAGTCGGTAAAGAAGGCGTGATCACCGTTGAAGAAGGCTCGGGCCTGGAAAACGAACTGTCGGTTGTAGAAGGCATGCAGTTCGACCGTGGCTACCTGTCCCCTTACTTCGTCAACAAGCCAGACACCATGGTCGCCGAGCTGGATGGCCCTCTGCTGCTGCTGGTTGACAAGAAGATCTCCAACATCCGCGAACTGCTGCCAGTTCTGGAAGCCGTTGCCAAGGCCGGCCGTCCTCTGCTGATCGTGGCTGAAGACGTTGAAGGCGAAGCGCTGGCGACCCTGGTTGTCAACAACATGCGCGGCATCGTCAAAGTTGCTGCGGTCAAGGCACCAGGCTTCGGCGACCGCCGCAAGGCCATGCTGCAGGACATCGCCGTCCTGACCGGCGGTACCGTGATCTCCGAAGAAATCGGCCTGAGCCTGGAGTCCGCTACCCTGGAGCACCTGGGCAACGCCAAGCGCGTCACCCTGTCCAAGGAAAACACCATCATCGTTGACGGTGCTGGCGTACAGGGCGACATCGAAGCACGCATCACCCAGATCCGTGCCCAGGTTGCCGAGACTTCGTCGGACTACGACCGTGAAAAACTGCAAGAGCGTCTGGCCAAGCTGGCTGGCGGTGTTGCCGTGATCAAGGTCGGTGCTGGCACCGAAGTTGAAATGAAAGAGAAGAAAGCCCGCGTTGAAGACGCCCTGCACGCTACCCGTGCAGCCGTTGAAGAAGGCGTGGTTCCTGGCGGTGGTGTTGCCCTGGTTCGTTCGCTGCAAGCGATCTCCGAACTCAAAGGCGACAACGAAGACCAGAACGTCGGTATCCAGCTGCTGCGTCGCGCTGTTGAAGCGCCGTTGCGCCAGATCGTTGCCAACGCTGGCGACGAGCCAAGCGTAGTGGTCGACAAGGTCAAACAAGGTTCGGGTAACTTCGGTTACAACGCTGCGACCGGCGAGTACGGCGACATGATCGAAATGGGTATCCTAGACCCTGCCAAGGTAACCCGTTCGGCCCTGCAAGCTGCTGCTTCGATCGGTGGTCTGATGATCACTACCGAAGCCATGGTTGCTGATGCGCCTCAGGAAGCTGCTGCTGGTGGCATGCCTGATATGGGCGGCATGGGTGGCATGGGCGGTATGGGCGGCATGATGTAAGCCAGCCTTACCCGCTTGAGAAAAAGCCCCGCTTAGTGCGGGGCTTTTTTTTGCCTGTACGGCGGGCTTGCACTGATTGCCGTGGGACCGGGCTTGCCCCGCGATCAATCGTTCAGACAACACCCGTTTTGCTGGCTGTACCGGCCTCTCGCGGGGCAAGCCCGCTCCTGCCCTGAGTGAGCTGGTCGCGGGCTGGCGCCAGCGGCGGCTCACTCCCGCCAATTGGACCGGTAGGAGCGGGCTTGCCCCGCGATGCGGTGTCTCAGGCAGTGGATGATGCAGCATCGGCTGCTTCGCGGGGCAAGCCCGCGCCTACAGGCTTGCGGTACAGCAGCCAGTGGTAACAGCCCAGGCTGATCAGCCAGCAGAACACCGCTGTCCAGACGTTGTGGGAGAAGAAATGCGCGCCTTGCAGCATTCGTCCCACTGAGAACACCGTGCCCAGGGCGAAGGCAAACAGCAGCGCTGCACGGGCCAGGCGGGGGCGGCGATCACGCAGCATGAAGAACAGGGCAAACAGGGTAAATCCGGTGGCGGCATGGCCACCGGGCCAGCAGCGTCCTGGTTTGTCGGTCGCCGGCCTGGGGCTGAGCAACTCGCTGTAGACTTCTTTGCCGCCAAATTCCTGCAGGCTCCAAGGGCACTGCACGGCAGTCACCGCCTTGATCGGGGTGACAAAACTGGTCGACAGCGCCATGGCCATTACCAGGTAGCCCAGCTCGCGACGCCAGCCTTGCAGGCGCTGCCAGAAGAAACTTGCCGCAAAGGCGGCAATGGCACCCAGCCCCAGGACGATGACCGCTTGTTTGGCGCGATCATGCAGGATGTCTTCGAGGAAGTAGCTGTGCCGTCCGATGAACTGCCCGGTGACCGGATCGAAAGCCAGTTTGGCCAGGTCCATGTCCAGTGACGTCAGTTCCAGCAGGATCAGGATCGCTGCCGTCAGCAGCGGTATACCCAGGGAAAACCACGGATTGAGCGGGCGAGAGGCGTGAGTGGCAGGCATGGCAGGTCCAGGCAGGTCGAAAAATCGGGTCCGGCCGGTAGCCCGTGCCGGGAAGCGGAGTGACACAACGACCGGCGATTGTGCGGCGATTGCTATGGTGTGTCCGTGAAGGCTGGGTGAAAAAAACGTTAACTGCCAATAAACCTGCTGCAGCCTAGCCGAGCGCTGTCGATGGCCGTAAGCTGCGCCTGCCAAGCAGGCAAAAGACCCGGACGGGAGAACCCTATGCGAATTCTACTGGTTGAAGACAACCGCGATATCCTAGCCAACCTGGCCGACTATCTGGGCCTCAAAGGCTATACGGTTGACTGTGCCCAGGATGGTCTGTCCGGGTTGCACCTGGCCGCTACCGAACACTACGACCTGATCGTGCTCGACATCATGCTCCCGGGCATTGACGGCTATACGCTGTGCAAACGCCTGCGCGAGGATGCCAGGCGCGACACTCCGGTAATCATGCTCACCGCCCGCGACCAGCTCGATGATCGCCTGCAGGGGTTTCGCTCCGGTGCCGATGATTACCTGTTGAAGCCCTTTGCCCTGTCGGAGCTGGCGGCACGCATCGAAGCGGTGCTGCGTCGGGCCCAGGGCGGTGGCCGGCGTACCTTGCAGGTCAGTGACCTGTGCTACGACCTCGACACCCTCGAAGTGACCCGCGACGGCAAGCTGCTCAAGCTCAACCCGGTCGGCTTGAAGCTGCTGGCGGTGCTGATGCAGAAAAGCCCCCATGTGTTACGCCGCGAGGTGCTTGAAGAGGCCCTCTGGGGCGATGATTGCCCCGACAGCGACAGCTTGCGCAGCCACGTCCACCAACTGCGCCAGGTCATCGACAAGCCCTTCGACAAACCCCTGCTGCATACCGTCCATGGCGTCGGTTATCGCCTGGCCGAGGGCCGCGATGGAGTTTAAACAAAGCCTCGCCCAGCGGATCATCATCGCTTTTGCGTTGATGAGCGCCCTGGTGGCCGGTGCATTTGCCTTCGGTATCGTTGCCACCGTTCACCTGGTCGAAGAGCGCTTGATCTCGGCGGTGCTGGGTGGCGATCTGCAGCGCCTGCTGCGCATGGACAGCGTCAGCGACTGGAGCCACCGGCCGCGCCCCGACCAGCTGTTCTACTACAGCGGCGGGCGAGACGAATTCGAGTTGCCCAAGGACCTGCGGCACCTGTCACCGGGTTTTCATGAAGTGTTTCGCGAGCAGTTGTCCTACCACGCCATGGTCGAGATCGTGGATGGGCGGCGCTATGTGTTGCTGCAGGACCAGAGCGATTTCGAGGAACGCGAGCGCGTGCTGTTCGCGGTCGTGGTGGTGGGCTTTGTGCTCAGCCTGGCGCTGGCGGTGTTCCTGGGCTGGGTGCTGGCACGCAAAGTCATGGCACCGGTTATTCGCCTGGCCCGCCAGGTTCGACATCGTGACCAGTTATTGGGCCTGGCGCCGCCCCTGGCGCCGGACTATGCGGCCGATGAGGTCGGGCAACTGGCCGTGGCCTTCGACGATACCCTGGGACGCCTGCGCGATGCCTTGACCCGTGAACGGCTGTTTACCAGTGACGTCAGCCATGAACTGCGCACCCCCCTGATGGTACTGGCCAGCTCGTGCGAGCTGTTGCTGGTCAACCCGAACATCGACCCGCGCGCGCGCTCGCAGGTCGAGCGCATTGCCAGGGCCACCGAAGAGATGCAGGAACTGGTGAAAACCTTCCTGATGCTGGCCAGGGCCCAGCGTGATGAGGGCGCGGTGGCGTCACAGGCGACGCTCAAGGAAGTGGCCGATGACCTGACCGGGGTCTGGCGCGACACCATCGAACAGAAAGGCCTGACACTGCTCTATGACGCCAAGGCGAGTTCTCCGACGCTCTATAACGCCACGTTCCTGCAAGCGGTAATGGGCAATCTGCTGCGTAATGCTGCGCACTACACCGACTATGGCTTTATTCGCCTGACCCTGGACCCCAAGGGATTCATGGTCGAGGACAGTGGCGTGGGCATCCCCGAGGAGCAGCGTGAGGCCATGTTCCGTCCCTTTGTTCGCGGCGATGAACGTCGGGGTGAAGGGCTTGGCCTGGGGTTGTCGCTGGTACAGCGGATCTGCGACGACCAGGGCTGGACGGTGACGCTGACAGGAACGGTGCCCCATGGCTGTCGCTTCCATGTCGACCTGACTCATGGCCGAGGCGGGGTACCGGCGTTCGAGTGAGGTCCGGCCGTTACAGTCATTCATTTCTTGTTACGTTTATTCAGGCTTGCAACGAATTTTTCACATTCGTATGACCTGGCGCCAACGCTTGCCCGCCTACTGTGGGCAAATTGGAGTCAGGAGATGCACAATGCGTAGTCCCATCAAGCTCGAATTTTCCGAAAAGTACGACCAGCAGCATGCCCAGGAATACTTCCTCAAGCACCAGGATGGCCTGGCGCGGCGCATGTCGCACAAACGAGATGAACAGCTGGCGCGTCGTGCATTGACCCTGGCGGGCGAACCCGGTCTGGTGCTTGACCTGCCGTGTGGCGCGGGTCGTTTCTGGCCGCTGCTGGCGGAAAAGCCCAATCGCGTGATCATCGGTGCCGACAACTCCGAGGCCATGCTGGAAACGGCAACCAAATCTCAACCCGCGCACATCGTTGAACGGGTACGTACTTTGCAAACATCTGCCTTTGCAATTGACCTGCCGGACAATTCAGTCGACAGCATCTTCTGCATGCGCCTGATGCACCACATCGGTGACGCTGCGCATCGCAAGACACTTCTCTCGGAATTTCAACGAGTTACCCGCGATAGCGTGATCCTGTCGCTGTGGGTGGACGGCAACTTCAAGGCCTGGCGCCGTAAAAAGCTGGAGCAGCGTCGTTACGCCGAAACCGGCGAGGGCAGTTACCAGAATCGTTTTGTGTTACCGGCGGCTACGGTCGAGGAAGAATTTGAAGCCGCTGGTTTCCGGATTCAGGAACGATTGGACTTTTTGCCGTTCTATGCCATGTGGCGAGTGTACGTATTGCGTAAGGGGTAGGGCATGGCGGTAGGGCGTTCAGAAACATTGACGGGCAATAGCCGGTTCGACCATTTCTGGCAGCAGCAGGGTGAGTGGGTAGAAGAACCCAACCAGCGCCGGGGTGGTGAAAGTGGTGTACAGCGGTTGAACGACGAAAGTGGGCAGTTGCTGTATTCCAAGCGTCAGATTGGGCACATCTACCGCAGTTTCCTGCACCCGTTCGGGCGGCCGACGGTGCTGCGCGAATACGATGCCATCAACAGCTTCGAGCAACTGGGTGTGCGGGTCCCCCACATTGTGTATTGCGGTGTGGAGCGTGACGCCGATCACCAGTGGCGGGCCCTGCTGGTCAGCAAGGCCCTGGATGGTTTTGAAGACAGCGACAGCTGGTACGAAAAGGGCGCACGCGAGCGTTATGGTGATGCGCTGCACGACAGCATGCTGCAGGACCTGGCCACCAATCTGGCCCGCATGCACCGAGGCCATTGGCAACATGGCTGCCTGTACGGCAAGCATGTGTTCATCAAGGTGATCGGCGAGGGTGATCAGGCCCGGGCAGAAGTGGCCCTGCTGGACCTTGAGAAGTGCCGACGGCGTATCAGCTGCCATCGTGCCGCTGCAAATGACCTGAAGCAATTGCGCCGCCATTCGTCATTCAATGACGCAGAGTGGCGCAAGCTGCTCTACTTTTACAACGTGGCGTTTGGCAGCGCTGTCAAAGGTTTAGAGCAATGAAACTAGAATTAGCTCGAGGTTTGTTTCTGGTGTTGGCACTGGCAGTGGCTACGGCTGCGGCAGCTGCCTGGGAAGAACCGGGCCCGCAGATTGTGAGCAAGGTCGACCCTGCGTCCCAGTGCCCGCTGCCCAGGGTGGTAAAGAACCAGTCCACCGCACAACCCGATCAGGACCTGTTGCTGTTCCTGTTCGGTATGAGTCAGGGTTTGCGTTCCCACTGATTCACTGAATGCTTGAGCACGGAAAGGCCTCGTCACTGACGAGGCCTTTTTGCATGTGCTTCAGGCGGTTTGCGTCTGCGCCTGGGGTACGTCAGCCCGGGCCAGCAGGGTATAGACGCAAGGCAGCACGAACAGGGTGAACAGCGTGCCCACCGACATGCCGGTGGCAATCACCGTACCGATATCAAAGCGGCTCACCGCCCCGGCACCGGTGGCCAGAATCAGCGGCACCATGCCAAAGACCATGGCTGCTGTGGTCATCAGCACCGGGCGCAAGCGGATCGCCGCTGCTTCTTCGACGGCTTCACGGGCGCTCAGGCCTTTTTGCTGGCGCAGCAGATTGGCGAACTCGACCACCAGAATGCCGTGCTTGCTGATCAGCCCGATCAGTGTCACCAGGCCCACCTGGGTGTAGATGTTCATGCTCGAGATGCCCAGGAACAGCGGAATCAGCGCGCCGCAGATCGAAAGCGGCACCGTTACCAGAATCACCAGTGGGTCACGGAAGCTCTCGAACTGGGCGGCCAGTACCAGGTAGATGATCGCCAGGGCCAGGCCGAAGGTGACCCACAGCGCACTGCCTTCCTGCACGAACTGGCGCGCCGCCCCGGCGTAGTCGAAGGTGTAGCCTGCCGGTGCTTCTTCACGGGCAATGCCATTCACGGTGTCCAGGGCTTCCCCCATGCTGACCATGGGAAAGCCCTGGATGATCGCCGAGTTCAATTGCTGGAACTGGTTGAGCTGGCGTGGCCGCGCGCGGTCACTGAGGGTGATCAGGGTCGAGAGCGGCAGCATCTGACCCTGCTGGTTCTTGACGTAGTAGTTGCTCAACCAGTCAGGGTTGTCGCGATAGGGCCGCTCGACCTGGGCAATGACCTTGTAGCTGCGCCCGTCGATGGTAAAGCGGTTGATCTCTGCCTCACCCAGCAGGGTTGCCAGCGTCCCCCCCAGGGCATCCATGGATACCCCCATCTGTGCAGCCTTGGCCCGATCGATATCGACCACCACTTCGGGTTTGTCGAAGGCCAGGTCGATGTCGAGGAAGGCGAACTTGCCCGACGCCTGGGCACGTTCCTTGACCCGTTCGGCCACTTCCAGCAACGACTCATAGTCATTGGCCGTGGTGATCACGAACTGAAAGGGCAAGCCTTCGCCCGTGCCCGGCAGCGAGGGCAGGTTGAACCCGAAGATCTGCAGGCCGGCAATGCCTTCGAGCTTGCTTTGCACCAGCGGCAGCAACTCCATCTGGGTGCGCTCGCGTTCGTTCCAGGGCTTGAGCAGGAAGCCGCCAATCCCCGATTGCACGCCGTTGAAACCGTTGATCTGGAACGAGGAGTAGTACTCGGGGAACGCCTTGAAGATGTCGATGAACTCGTCGGTGTAGGCGCTGAGGTAATCCAGGTTGGTGGGTTGCGGTGCCGTGGCCATCATGAAGATGACGCCTTGGTCTTCATCCGGTGCCAGCTCGTTCTTGGTGAACATCAGGAACACCGGAATCAGGCACAGCACGATCACCGCGAATACCAGCACCACCGGCCGGGTGTTCAGGGTGGCATGCAACAGTTTCTGGTAGCGCACCTTGAGCCCTTCAAACAGATTGTCCAGGCGATGGGCCAGGCCGCTGGGGTTCTGCTCGTGACGCAGCAGCATCGCGCACATCATCGGCGACAGGGTCAGGGCGACGATGCCGGAAATGATCACCGCACCGGCCAGGGTCAGGGCGAACTCCTTGAACAATGCCCCCGTGAGCCCCTCCAGAAAGCCGATAGGGGCGTAGACCGCTGCCAGGGTGATGGTCATCGACACCACTGGCATGGCGATCTCCCTGGCACCTTCCAGCGCCGCCTCGAAGGGCGTCTTGCCTTCTTCGATGTGGCGGTGGATGTTCTCCACCACCACGATGGCATCGTCCACCACCAGGCCGATGGCCAGCACCATCGCCAGCAAGGTCAGCAGGTTCAGCGAGTAGCCCATCAGTTGCATGAAGAACAGTACGCCGATCATCGACAACGGAATGGTGACCACCGGGATCAGCACCGAGCGCAAGGCGCCAAGGAACAGGAACACCACGACGATGACGATCAGCACCGCCTCGACCAGGGTCTTGACCACCTCGTCGATCGAAGCCTGAATGAACAGGGTGGCGTCGTAGGCGATGGAGGCTTTCAGATTGGGCGGCAGCTGGCTTTCCAGCTCGGGCATCAGCTTGCGCACCTCCTTGATCACATCCAGCGGGTTGGCGCCGGGCGTGGCCTTGATACCGATGTACACCGAGGGGGTGCCGTCGAACGAGCTCACCGTGTCGTAGTTTTCCGCGCCCATCTCCACCCGCGCTACGTCCCCGAGCAGCACCCGGCTGTCACCGCTGGTCTTGAGCGGGATATTGGCGAAGGCTTCGGCGGTCTTCAGCTCGGTGGTGGCGTTGATGCTGGTGACGATGTACTCACCCTTGACCTCGCCGGCGGCCGACAGGAAGTTGTAGCGGCGCACCGCGTCGGTCACTTCGTTGGCGCTCAGGCCGTAGCCGGCCAGTTTCACCGGGTCGATCCACAGGCGCATGGCAAACAGCTGGTTGCCGAGGATCTCCGCTTCGGCCATGCCGGGCAGGGTCGCGAGCTTGGGCTGGATCACCCGTGACAAGTAGTCGGTGATTTGCGGGTTGCTCATTTCGCCGCTGTAGAAGCTGATGTACATCAGTGCCGAGGCATCGGCGGCTTCCTTGCTCAGTACCGGGTCTTCGGCGTCCTGGGGCAGCTTGTTCTTCACCTCGTTGGCCTTGGCCAGCAGTTCGGTGAACAGCCGGTCACTGTCGGCGCCGATGCGCGCGTAGACCGAAATCACCGAGAAGTTCTGCCGGCTCACCGAGGTCATGTAGTCGATGCCTTCGGCGCTGGCCAGGCTTTGTTGCATGGGCTGGGTGATATAGCCCTGGATGGTCTCGGCGTTGGCGCCGGGGTAGGCGGTGGTCACTGTGATCAGCGCGTTTTCCATCTGCGGGTACTGGCGGATGGGCAGTTTGCTCCAGGCCTGGAAGCCCAGCAGCACGATCAGCAGGCTGACAACGCTGGCCAGCACCGGACGGCGGATGAATGGATCGGTAAAAGCCATGACGCCTCCTCGATCAGTTGGCGTGCGCCGAGTTGTTGGACGGTGCTTGCAGGGTCTTGTCCGGGCTGAGGGTGATCGACGCGCCCTGGGTCAGCTTCAACTGGCCGGCGGTCACCACCTGCTCCCCGGCCTTGAGGCCCTTGTGGATGACCACCAGGCCATCGCGGCGCTCACCGGTATCGACGAAGCGCCGCTCGGCGATCAGCTCGGGCTGGTCTTCGGCGTTTTTCTGTGGCTGGCCGTCTTCGGTCTTTTTCGGCACGGCTACGTACACCGAGTTGCCATAGAGGGTGTAGGTCACGGCGCTTTCGGGCACCACGATCTGCGGCCCGGGGTCGGGCAGCAGCACCTGCAGGCTACTGAACATGCCGGGTAACAGCTTGCCCTCGGGGTTGGCCAGGGTCGCGCGTACCTGCACGTTACGCGTGCTGTCCTCGACTTTGGGGTTGATCGCACTGATGGTGCCGGGGAAGGTCTGTTGCGGGTAGGCCGCGACGCTGACCAGCACTTGCTGGCCGATGCTCAGCCTGGGGACTGCCTGTTCGGCCACGAAGAAGTCCACGTACAGGCTGCTCAGGTCCTGCAGGGTCGCGATCACCGTACCGCTGGCCAGGTAGTCGCCGACATCCACCTGGCGGATGCCGATGGTGCCGCCGAAGGGGGCATTGATGCTTTTTTTCGCCAGGGCCGCCTTGAGCTGGTCGACCACCGCCTTGCTGCGCTTGTACTGGGCATTGAGTCGGTCGTACTCGCCGCGGGAAATTGCCTGGCTTCCCACCAGCTGGCTGCCGCGATTGAAGTCCACCTGGGCCAGGCCAAGATCTGCCAGGGCGGTGCCGAGCAGAGCCGTTTCCACGTCGCTGTCCAGTTGCAGCAAGGGCTGGCCCTTGCTCACTTTCTGCCCGGACTCGAACTGCAGGGTCTTGACCGTGCCGGCGATCTCCAGGCTCAGGTCGACCCCTTGCAGGGCGGTGAGGCTGCCCACCGCGGGCAGGCGGTTTTGCCACATGCGCTCAGTCGACTCGGTCGCCGCCACACTGATCGGTGGCTTGGGGGCCGAGAACATCTGGACCTGCTGATAAATGGAGAACGCCTTGTAGCCCCCCAGGATCAGCACGAGCAGCAGAACAACACCCAACATGATCAGCATGCGGCGGCGCAGCATAGTCCAGTTCCTTGGATACGATTTATTGTTCGATGGCACGACTGCGGGGCGTTCCTGCCCACGTGCGATGTAGCGATATTACGCGTTTGACCGGGTTTGGGAACTTTCTGTTCCCGGGTTGTTTCAGGCCAGGTGCAGGTGGTTGTCCCACAGCCCGGAAGGCAGTTGCAGGGGGTGGCCGATCAGTTCGGCCTTGCGGCAGTCGTACAGCCGGCAGCGACCTTGGCCGGACGTGACGACAAAACCGTCGGCTACCGCGCCGACGCCGGCGCAGTCGGGCATCGGTGCATCCAGGCGCACCTGTGCGGTGTCCAGGTCCCAGATGAACAGGCGATTGGCCCGTGGTGCGGTCAAGGCGACCAGGCGCAGCTCGTTGTGGATGGCCACGCTGGCGGTGTAGTTGGCCATCGACTGAAGCTGATGCTCCGGCACGTCAAACGCCTGGAATGCTTGCCCCGGACGCTTGATCGCCAACAGCTCGGCGGTTTCATCGCCGCTGCCCATGAACTGCTGGCCGGCGACGATGGTGCCGTCGCTGGCAATGGCCAGGTGGCGCACGCTGTTCATCTGCTGGGGCAGTACTTCTTTGCTCAGCAGGGTGCCATCGCGTTGCATCAGCACCAGGCTTGGCTCCATGGCGTCGAGGTTCATCTCCACCCGGCTTTCGGCCTCGGTGCGAATGCCGCCGTTGGCGACCACCAGGGTTTCGCCATCGGGCATCCATGACACCTGATGCGGGCCGATACCGTGGGTCGAAATCTCGCCGGTATGGCTGAGGCGCTCGCCGTCAAAACGGTAGACACCGAGTACGCCACGACCGGGATCGGTGGTGTCGTTCTCGGTGGCATACAGCCATTCGCCGCCCTTGTGGATGACCGCGTGGCCATAGAAATGCCGGTTCGGCTGCGAGGTGATGGTCTGCAGCAGACGGCCATCGCGCAGGTCGATCAGGTAACTCTCGGTGCCGGGGCGCCGGGCCACGAACAGGGCAATCGGCTGCTCGGGGTGGTTGATGATGTCGTGGCAACGCTGGCCCACCTGGGTGGCGAACACCTGGGTGCCATCCAGGCGATAGCCGACGGCGTAGTGCTTGCCGTCGCCGTCATCGCGGGCCGAGAGCAGCAGCGGGCCGCTGTCTTTGCCGCGAAACAGGGTCCAGCCGCCCAGGGTGAGGGCGCTGAGCAGAACGCTACCGAGTTTGAGAGCCTGGCGTCGCAACATGATCAGTCACCGTCGTTGGCATTGAAGCCCAGCTGAATATTCAACGCTTTGGCCAGCTCGCCCTCGTGCAGGCGGTGGATGACGTTGAGGCTGTCGTAGATTGCATTGAGCTGCTGGCGGCCGGCTTCGTCATCGAGCAGCTCACCCAGTGGCTTCTGATTGTCGGCCAGCAGTTTCAGGGCGCTGGCATAGGCGGCATCGATCTTGTCGGCCAGGGCTTTCTGGTCTTTGCCCAGCAGGCCACGCAGGCCCTGGTTGTCGACACCGACCCAGACGGTCTCTGCGGCTTTCAGGCTGGCTTCCAGGCTCTTGAGCGAGGAATGGCTGCGCCAGGCTTCGGCCTGCAGCGGCTGCGGGATGCCCTTGCTCAAGCGGCCCATGGGCGCGCCGAGCTTTTTCTTCAGGGTATCCAGGGCGGTGACCTGGGCGCGCAGCAGATCGGCGATCGCTTCGTGAGAGTCGGCATAGCGCTGGTTGGGGAACTTGGTCATCTGCGCCAGCATGCCGTCGGTGTTGTTCCAGCCTTTGAGGATCTCTTCGGCCAGGGCCTTCTGATGCTCACCGATGGCGACCAGCAGCGGGCAGTAGCGGGCTTTCTGCTCGGCGTTGGCCGCATCTGGCTTGCTGTCGAACAGGATGTATTCGTAGGCGGAGAGGCCACGCACCACGACGCTGGACTTGGCCAGGGAGGCGGCATCGACCGGCTTGTCGCCATTGACCAGTTGCTCGACCTGACGACCCACCAGGTTCTTTTTGTCTGGCCAGAACTGTACCTGCCAGGCGCGGTTGCCTTCGGCCAGCGGGCCGATCAACAGCGGTTGCAGTTCCGCCCAGGCTTTTTGCGCGTGGAGGAAGTCGGCACGGGCGGTGGCCAGGTCGGCCTTGCCTTCACAGAATGCCAGGGCGCTGACGGCCAGCTGGCGGTCGGCTTCGACCCAGCGGCTGTAGGTCGGCAGGATCACCTGCTTGGCGATGGCGGCCGAAGTTACCGCTTGCGGGTCCTGCGGCGAGCACGCACCCAGGGCAAGGGCGGCGAGGCTTGTGAACAACAGTTTGGGTCGGAACATGCCCGGCTCCTTTGGCTTAAAGTGAATTCAGGAATGCCAGCAGCGCGGTGCGCTGTTCGGCATTGAAGGTCAAGACATGCTGCTTGGCCGCTTCGGCTTCGCCGCCGTGCCAGAGCACGGCTTCGAGCAGGTCGCGGGCGCGGCCATCGTGAAGAAACTGGGTGTGACCGCTGACGGTCTGGGTCAGGCCGATACCCCACAGAGGGGGCGTACGCCAGTCCTGGCCGCCAGCCTTGAACTCGGTGCGGTTGTCGGCAAGGCCTGGGCCCATGTCGTGCAACAGCAGGTCGCTGTAGGGGCGAATCAACTGATTGGCCAGCTCCAGCTCGGCGGCATCGGCCGCGGTGGTGAAGCTTGGGGTATGGCAGCGTTGGCAACCGGCCTGGTGGAACAGGTTCTTGCCGGCCAGCACCTGGGGCGAATCGACGTCCTGGCGGATCGGCACCGCCAGGTTGCGGGTGTAGAACAGCACCAGGCGCAGGATGTTTTCGCTGACTTCCTGGTCGCCGTTGGCGCCGTTGCCGTTGGGTGCATTGAGGCAGTCGACCTGCGCCGGGGTGCAGTCGTCCATCGGCCGCAGGCGGGTGGTCAGGCCCATGTCGCCGGAGAACGCATGCACGTTCTGCTGATTGACGTTCGGTTGCCCGGCCTTCCAGCCGAAGCGGCCCATGACGGTCTTGCCCTGGGCATCGTCCCAGACCTGGTTGGGGCGGCCGCGGATGCCATCGCCGTTGCGGTCATCGGGGTCAGCGTTGGCCAGCAGTGCGGCTTCGGGGATGGCTTCGAGCAGACCCAGGCCGATCATCGGCGGAGCGATGCGGGCGGAAAAGCGCGTATCGGCGTGCATCGGGCCGTAGCCCAGTTGGGTGATCTTCAGCGTGGGCTGGCGCAGTTCTACGGTGGTGCCGTCCTTGAAGGTCACCGGCACAGGGGAGTACTCGACCCGTACCTTGCCTTCGGGGGCTACGCCGGGCACGGCCATGTCCTGGAACTGACCGCCGTAGACCGGCTCCGGGACGATGCCCAGTTGTTCGATCACCTTGGCGTAGTGCGGCTGGTCAGGAATCGACAGGCGTACCAGCATCGACACGGCATGCTTGGCGCTGGGGCCAGGCGGGTGGCCGCGGCCGTCCTTGATGTGGCAGTTCTGGCAGGCGTTGGTGTTGAACAGCGGCCCCAGACCGTCACGGGCGGTGGTGGTGGCAGGCGCGATCACCCAGGGGTTGCGGAAGAAGCTGTTGCCGACACTGAAGTCCAGGCGCCGGCTGGGCGCGAGGTTGGCTGAAGGCATGGAGTAGGCGTTCTGGTCGCGTTTGTTGACCGTCGTCTGGCCGCCGCCCAGGGCTTCGCCGGGCTCGGCCTGGGTGAAACGCGGGGCGTCGTCGCAGCCTGCCAGGCTGAGGGCCAGCAGCAGGGGACAAAGGCGGTGAAGCAACGAGGACATCGAAAATCCTGGGGCTTGGGGTAAAAACCGGCGTGCAAGCTTAGCAGGCTAAGGGACATCGAATAAGAGGGATTTGCGTTTGGCAGATGAAATCGGTGTTATCCAGAGGGTTTGCTGTAGAAGCGGGCTTGCCCCGCGATAGCGATGCGCCTGACAGATCGCTATCGCGGGGCAAGCCCGCTCCTACAGGGTGTGCAGCCCACAAAAAAGGCGACCCGAGGGTCGCCTTTTTTATCCAGCCGCTGAATCAGAACTCGTGATCAGCAGTGTCCGGGTTCAGGTTGGCAATGCCCAGCTTGCCTGCAGCCTGTTCGATGGCACCGGTCTGCTTGACCAGCGAGGCGATGGCGTCGCGCACGATCTGGTTGCCCGCAGTGTTGTCGGCAGCGATCAGTTGGTCGTAGTGCTCACCCTTGTTGGCGTGGTCGACGATGACCTGGATCTTCGCTTCGGTGGCTTCGAGGTCGGCCTTGAGGGTGGCGTCGGTGGCCGGGTCGATCTTGGCGACCAGCGACGACAGGCTCGGGCCGGTCATCTTGGTGCCATCGGCGCGCAGGTACTCGCCCAGGTAGACGTTGCGGATGCCCTTGGCGTCGTAGAAGTGCGAGTAGTGGGTGTTGTCGCTGAAGCAGTCGTGTTCGTCTTCAGGGGAGTTGGCTTCCAGGGAAACCTTCATGCGCTCGCCCGCCAGCTCGCCCAGCGACAGGCTGCCCATGCCGAACAGCATTTTGCGCAGGCCGTCGGTGACAGGCTCGGCTTCCAGGGTGGCGCGGTAGTTGGTGGCGACGTTCGGCGCCCAGTTGCCGACCATTTCTTCAAGGTCGCTGACCAGCAGTTGGGTCACGGCCTTGAGGTAGGCGCGGCGACGTTCGTTGTGACCACCGGTGGCGCCTGCGCCTTCCAGGTAATCGGAGGCTGGACGTGCGCCGGCACCTGGGCCGGTGCCGTTGAGGTCCTGGCCCCAGAGGAGGAATTCAATGGCGTGGTAGCCAGTGGCTACGTTGGCTTCGGAACCGCCCAGCTCATTGAGGCTGGCGAGTTTTTCCGGGGTGATTTGCTTGACGTCGATCTTGTCTTCACCGACCTGGATTTCAGTGTTGGCGATGATGTTGGCCGAAGCACCCGGGTTGCCCAGGGCGTGCTCGTAGCTGGCGTCGACGTAGTCGATCAGGCCTTCGTCCAGGGGCCAGGCGTTCACTTGGCCTTCCCAGTCGTCGACGATGGTGTTGCCGAAGCGGAACACTTCGCTCTGCAGGTATGGAACGCGCGAGGCTACCCAGGCGGCCTTGGCGGCCTTCAGGGTTTCGTCGTTGGGTTTGGCGAGGAAGGCATCGATAGCGGTTTGCAGGGTCTTGGCGGTGCTCAGCGAGTCGCTGTACACGGCGTGGACCATATCGGCGTAGTGCTTGACCACGGCCTTGGCGGCGGCCTCGTCGACGGCACCGGCAGCCGGTGCTGCTGCGCTGGCGGCAGGCGCTTGGGCTTGCGGTGCGGCGGCCTTGTCCTTGTCGTCGCCGCAACCGGCGAGAGAGATGGCAATGGCCAACAGACTGGCGGTGGCCAGAGGCATACGAATCATGGTGAATTCCTGCGTCGAGAGGTTGGACACGCGTACCGGGGTACGCAAAGCTGCAACATAATGCGAAAGATTTGCATTTTGTGTAAAGGGGCAGTCACGTAAATATTCAAATGCGTGGTTGTGCCCTTTTGCTCAATGCCGGTGGGGGTTACAGAATAGAAAGCTGATTGCGTTGCGCCTGCTTGAGGAAGGCTGTCAGCTCCCGCGCGGGCAAGGGTTTGCTGTAGTGGTAGCCCTGACCTTCATGGCAGCCCTGGGCAATGATGTAGGCCTCCTGCTCCGCGGTTTCCACGCCCTCGGCGATGACCTGCATGCCCAGGCTCTTGCCCAGCTGGATGATGGCCCGGACGATGGTGGCATCGTCGTCGTCATCGAGCAGGTCCTGGACGAAGCTCTTGTCGATCTTGATCTTGTCCAGCGGCAGCGATTTCAGATAGCTGAGCGAGGAGTAGCCGGTGCCGAAGTCGTCGATGGCGATCAACGCACCGGAGCGACGCAGGCTGAGCAAGTGCTGGGCGGCGGTGCTGATGTCTTCCATCAGGCCGGTTTCGGTGACTTCCAGCTCCAGGCTGCGGGGCGGCAGGCGGTAGATCTGCAGCAGGTTGTTGACCACCCGCGGCAGTTCATTGTGGTGCAACTGCACGGTCGACAGATTGACCGCCATGCGCAGTTCACTGAAGCCCTGGTCGTGCCATTCGCGCAGTTGTCGGCACGCCTGGTCGAGCACCCACTCGCCAATGGCGATGATGTTGCCGTTCTGCTCGGCCAGGGGGATGAACTGGTCCGGCGGGACCATGCCCAGCTCCGGATGCTGCCAGCGCAACAGGGCCTCGACGCCGACCACGCGGTGGTCGCGGTAGCTGATCTGCGGTTGATAGACCAGGTACAACTGATTGCGTGGCAGGGCTTCGCGCAGGTCTTTCTCCAGTTCGCGACGGCGGCGCATCTCGCTGTCGACGCTGGCGATATAGAACTGGTAGCGATTGCGCGAGCGGGTCTTGGCCAGGGTCATGGTCTGCTCGGCCTTTTGCAGCAGCTTCTCGGTGCTGTCGCCGTCTTCGGGGAACAGGGTGATGCCGATGGTGGCGCGCAGGCGGATTTCCTGGTGGTCGAGGGCAAAGGGGGCTTCCAGGTCATCGAGGATGCTCTGGGCCAGTTCCGCCGCTTCGTAGGGTTGTTCGATATCGGCCTGGACCAGGGCAAACTGATCGCCCCCCAGGCGCGCCAGGGCGCCGAGCCGGCCACTGTGGCCACGCAGGCGATCGGCCAGGGCCAGCAGCAATTGGTCGCCGGTCTGGTAGCTGAATTGCTCGTTGATGCCCTTGAAGTCGTCGAGGCCGACGCACAGAACCGCCACCCGGCGTTGCAGGCGGCCGGCATCGACCAGGATCTTGTCCAGCTGCTGTTGCAGTTGCTGGCGATTGGGCAGGCCGGTGAGAAAGTCGTACTGGGCCATGCGCAGCAGGCTGTTCTCGGCCTCATGGCGCAGATGGGTGTTGCGCTCGATAGAGGCCAGCAACTGATTGGCCGTGTTGACCCACAGCCCCAGCTCGTTGAGTTCGTGGCCCTTGATCAGCGGGATCTGGTGCTGGCTGGGGCGGTCGGGATTGATCTGGGTAAGGTGCTCGATGATCTTCGACAGCGGCTTGGTCAGCATCCAGTGATAGACCAGGTACAGCACCAGGCCCATGGCCAGGGCGCGCAACACCCCGGAAATGAAGATGATCACCGAGTTGACCAGAAACCCTTTGCCGTAGCTGGCAGTGTCCAGGGTGATGCTCAGGTCGCCGTAATACTCGCTATAGGGGCCGCGGCCCACCAATTGCGTGGTGAAGGTGCGCTCCTGGCCCAGGATCAGGTCGGTCAGCCAGCGGGTCGGGGATTCCTGCAGCGGACGGTTTTTCTCCGCCAGCATGGTTTCATTGGGGTGGCCGATGGCGGCCATGCGCACCGACTCATCCTGGAACAGCCCCTCCATGACCTGCATGCCCATTTCCTTGTCCAGGCTGTAGACGGCCTGGGTGGAAGGGTCGCGGAACATGTCGAGGATTCGCTGGGCGTCATTGGCCACTGCCTGACGAGTCTTGTAGGCATCGAAGACGATCTGCGCGCAACTGAGGACGACACCAACTACCAGTGCCGAGAGCAGTACAACCCTGAGCAACTTGACCGATAAGCTGTTCTTGAGTTCCAGCTTCAATGGGGTTTCCTTAATCCATGCGCATGGCATCATTTTGCCATCAAACTTGGCAATCCACTATCGGCCCTTGGCAGAACCCGACGCCCTTCCGGCGTTGATGTCCTGTCACCCCTGTATCGGTTCCCGACCCTGCGACTTTAATTGTGGGCGTCATACTTCCCAACGTTTGATGTTAGCGCGGTATCCGCCTGGAGCAAGAGCCTCAGGGGTTGCTGCAGACGAAAAAAAACCCGGACAGGCCGGGTTTTTTTATCACTGGTTTCGCTTAGGCAGTGAAGGTCTTGCCTTCGAACTGCTCAGCTACGAATTTCCAGTTGACCAGGTTCCAGAATGCCTCGACATACTTCGGACGCAGGTTGCGGTAGTCGATGTAGTAGGCGTGCTCCCAGACGTCGCAGGTCAGCAGCGGGGTGTCGCCGCTGGTCAGCGGGCAACCGGCGCCGATGGTGCTGGCCAGGGCCAGGGAACCGTCAGCCTTTTTCACCAGCCAGCCCCAGCCGGAGCCGAAGGTGCCGACGGAAGTCTTGGTGAACTCTTCCTTGAACTTGTCGAAAGAGCCGAACGCGGCGTTGATGGCTTCAGCCAGGGCGCCGGTTGGTTGGCCGCCGGCGTTAGGAGCCAGGCAGTTCCAGTAGAAGGTGTGGTTCCAGACTTGAGCGGCGTTGTTGAAGATACCGCCCGAGGAGGTCTTGACGATCTCTTCCAGAGTCTTGCCTTCGAACTCGGTGCCTGGCACCAGGTTGTTCAGGTTCACGACATAGGTGTTGTGGTGCTTGTCGTGGTGGTATTCCAGGGTTTCCTTGGAAATATGCGGCTGCAGGGCGTCGTGTGCGTAAGGCAGCGGCGGCAATTCAAAAGCCATGGTGATTCTCCTAATCAGGTCTGTTGCGGTGAGCGCAAGGCCGATCACGGGCGGCCGGAGTGCGTCGGGGAGTTTTTACTCTTTGCGACGCAAGGGCAGGATCATAGCACCGGGCCCTGGGCTTAACCACGCAACAAGTGTACGGGAAAGAGGTTCCAGAGCCTTCGCCACCGCCGGACGAGTGGTGATCAGGTGAGAATCAACTGGGCCGCCACGGCGAACATCATCACCGCCACCATCAGATCGAGCAGGCGCCAGGTGCCGGGACGTGCCAGCCAGGGGGCCAGCCAGGCCGCACCCAGTGCCAGGGTGAAGAACCACACCAAAGAGGCACTGGCCGCGCCGGCCACATAGGCACCCGGCACCGTCTGCTGGGCACCCAGCGAGCCGATCAGCAGGACGGTATCGAGGTACACGTGGGGGTTGAGCAGGGTTACCGCCAGGGCGCTGAGCAGCACCGCCCGGCGCGAGCGCAGGCCCTGGCCTTCGGTCTGTTGCAGGCTCTGGGTCGAACAGGCGCGCAGCAGCGCCTTGCTGCCGTACCAGATCAGGAACACGGCGCCACCCCAACGGGCCACGGCCAGCAACGTCGGGTTCTGGGCCAGCACCGTGGCCAGGCCGAACACCCCGGCAGCGACCAGGAGGGCATCGCAGAACACGCACAGGGCAGCCACCGGCAGGTGATGTTCGCGGCGCAGGCTCTGGGCCAGGACGAAAGCGTTCTGGGTACCGATTGCCATGATCAGGCCGAAGGCGACCAGCAAGCCGTTCAGGTAGCTTTGCCACATAGGGGGACACTCCACAGGCGCCAGCAGGACGCGGCGCTTAAGCCAAAAAGATGCTGGCCATTCTGGGGGCTGGATCTGTATAAGAAAAACAAATAAAACTGATCCGGCATTAGGAAAAATAATGTTCGACTACAAACTGCTTTCAGCGCTCGCCGCCGTCATCGAACAGGCCGGATTCGAGCGTGCCGCCCAGGTGCTGGGGCTGTCCCAGTCGGCGATCTCCCAGCGCATCAAATTGCTCGAAGCGCGGGTCGGGCAACCGGTGCTGATACGGGCCAACCCGCCCAGCCCCACCGATGTCGGGCGCCAGTTGCTCAACCATGTGCAGCAAGTGCGGCTGCTTGAACGCGACCTGCAACGCCAGGTGCCGGCGCTGAACGAGGAGGGCATGCCCGAACGCCTGCGCATCGCCCTGAACGCCGACAGCCTGGCGACCTGGTGGGCCGGCGCGGTGGGGGTCTTCTGTGCAGAGCAGCAGGTGCTGCTGGATCTGGTGGTCGAGGACCAGGAGGTTGGGCTCAAGCGCATGCGGGCCGGTGAAGTGGCGGCTTGCCTGTGTGGCAGCGAACGGCCGGTGGCCGGTGCGCGCAGTTCTCCGCTGGGGGCGATGCGCTACCGGGCGCTGGCAAGCCCCGCCTTCATGGCCCGTTACTTTCCCCATGGCTTCGATGCCGCGCGGTTGCCGCGCACGCCGGCGCTGGTGTTTGGCCCGGATGACTTTCTGCAGCATCGCTACCTGGCCTCACTGGGGATTGCAGACGGCTTTCTGCACCACCTGTGCCCTTCTTCCGAAGGCTTTTTGCGCATGACCGAAGCGGGGCTCGGCTGGGGACTGGTGCCGGAGTTGCAGGTTCGCGAGCAACTGGCCGGTGGCCGCCTGGTAGAAATTTCCGCGGATAAACCCATCGATGTGCCGTTGTACTGGCATCATTGGCGCAATGGCGGGCAATTGCTCGCGCAACTGACCGAGCATCTGCGCCACACGGCCCGGCAATGGCTGGTGCCCTTGTAGGCGTTGGCGGCGTCAGCAGCATCTGAAATCTGGTAAGGCGGAGTGGTACATGCGAATTCTGGTCACCGGCGCAAGCGGCTTCATTGGCGGGCGCTTTGCGCGTTTTGCCCTGGAGCAGGGCCTTGAAGTCCGGGTCAACGGCCGGCGTGCCGAAGGCGTCGAGCACCTGGTGCGGCGCGGGGCGCAGTTTACCCCGGGGGACCTGGGCGACCCGGAGCTGGCCCGGCGCGTGTGCCAGGGCGTCGATGCCGTGGTGCACTGCGCGGGCGCAGTGGGCAATTGGGGGCGCTACCAGGATTTCTATCAGGGCAACGTGGCGGTCACCGAGAACGTGGTCGAGGCCTGCCTGAAAGAGCATGTGCGTCGCCTGGTGCACCTGTCCTCACCCTCGATCTACTTCAATGGCCGCTCGCAACGGGACATTCGCGAAGATCAGGTGCCACGACGCTTTCATGATCACTACGGGGCCACCAAGTACCTGGCCGAGCAGAAAGTCTTCGGTGCCCAGGAATTCGGCCTTGAAGTGCTGGCCTTGCGCCCGCGCTTTGTCACTGGCGCCGGGGATGTGAGCATTTTTCCGCGCCTGCTGCAGATGCAGCGCAAGCGCCGCCTGGCCATCATTGGCAACGGCCTGAACAAGGTCGACTTCACCAGCGTGCAGAACCTCAACGAAGCGCTGCTCAGCGCGCTGTTCGCCGACGAAGAAGCCTTGGGCCAGGCCTATAACATCAGCAACGGCCATCCGCTGCCGGTGTGGGATGTGGTCAATTATGTGATGCGTCAGATGCAGTTGCCCCAGGTCAGCCGTTATCGCTCCTATGGCCTGGCCTACAGCATGGCGGCTTTGAACGAAGGTGCCTGCATGCTTTGGCCCGGGCGTCCGCAGCCGACCCTGTCGCGCCTGGGCATGCAAGTCATGAGCAAGGACTTCACCCTGGACATCAGCCGCGCCCGGCATCTGTTGAATTATCGACCCACGGTCAGCCTGTGGTCGGCGCTGGACGAGTTCTGTGGCTGGTGGAAGGCCCAGGATTCGCAGCACTGAACCCAGGCGGCGGTTTGCGGTCGATCAGAGCGCCGCATAAGCGGTTTATACTAGTGCCCATTTGCTACTACGGCGGTTGAAGGCTCTCATGCGTAACGATCTTCAAGACGATTTCGACAATGTCCCGAGCCTGCGGGCCGGTACGCGGGATGACGATGACTTTGAACCGCTGCCGATGGACCGTGGCGTTGTTGCAGGCACTGGGCGCAAAGCGGCCCGCGCGCCCAGCACCGGGCCATTGTGGGCGCTGCTGGGTGCCTCGTTCATTGCCTTGGCGGGCCTTGGCTGGTGGAGCTTTCAGCAGGTCTCGCTGATGGAGCAGCAACTGGTCGCTACCCAGGAAAGTTTTGCCCGTATCAGCGAAGAGGCGGCCGGGCGCTTGCAGGCGATCAGCGGCAAGGTCGAGGCCAGTGAGTCCAACGTCAACACCGGCAGTGAAGCCTTGAAGCTGCAGATCAGGCAGCTGCAGGCCAGCCTCGCCGAGCAGGGCAAGCAACAGCAGGGCGTGGCCGGGCAGGCCGGGGATCTGGGCAAGCGTCTGGAGCAGGTGCTGGCCCAGGCCAGTGAGCAGCAGGCGGCCAATGCCAGATTGCAGACTGAACTGCAGGCGCAATTGAAGTCGGTGAACGCCGAGCTGGCGGCGTTGAAGGCGGCCCAGGTCGATGGCGGCAAGCTCGATGGTCAGCTCAAGAGCCTGAGCGCTGACGTGGCGAACTTGAAGAAGCAGGGCAATCCCAGCGCTGCGATCGAGCGCCTTGAGCAGGATTTGCTGGTGCTCAAGAGCGAGCAGGAGAATCGTCCGGCGCCGACGGCGGGTGGTGCTTCGGTGGCTGAGTTCGATGCGTTTCGGGCGCAGATGACGCGCACGATCAACACACTGCAGAGCCAGGTGCAGAACCTGCAACGGCAGATCAACGCCCGTCCCTGACCTGACGTAGGAGCGGGCTTGCCCCGCGATAGCGAGTGTCCAGTTATGCCCCTATCGCGGGGCAAGCCCGCTCCCACAGCAAGCCCGCTCCCACAGCAAGCCCGCTCCCACAGCAAGCCCGCTCCCACAGCAGGCCTGCTCCCACACACCGAGTGTGTTACATCCTCGGATAATCGATGTAACCCACCGGCCCTTTGCCGTAGAAGGTCTCAGGGTGCGCCTCGTTCAGCGGTGCGTCCGCCGCCAGCCGGGCCGGCAGGTCCGGGTTGGCAATGAACGGTACCCCGAAGGCCACCGCATCGGCCCGGCCGCTGGCCAGTGAAGCGTTGGCGCTGGCCTTGGTGAAGCGCTCGTTGACGATGTAGGGGCCGCCGAAGGCTTCCTTGATCAACGGACCGATGCTGTCATCGGCTTCCTTCTCCCGCGAGCAGATGAAGGCAATGCCGCGCTTGCCCAGTTCACGGGCCACATAGGTGAAGGTCTCGGCGCGGTTGGCATCGCCCATGTCATGGGAGTCGGCCCGAGGCGCCAGGTGCACGCCGACACGCTGCGCACCCCACACATCAATTACGGCATCCGTCACTTCCAGCAATAGCCGTGCGCGGTTTTCCAGCGAGCCGCCGTACAGGTCGGTGCGCTGGTTGGTGCTGCTCTGCAGGAACTGATCGAGCAGATAGCCGTTGGCCGCATGTACTTCAACGCCGTCGAAACCGGCCGCCTTGGCGTTTTCGGCACCGGTGCGGTAGGCCTCGACGATGTCGGCGATTTCAGCGGTTTCCAGCGCACGTGGCGTCGGGTAGTCGGCCAGCGGACGTACCAGGCTGACATGCCCCTTGGGCTGGATCGCACTCGGTGCCACCGGGGCTTCGCCGTTGAGGTAGATCGGGTGGGAAATGCGCCCCACATGCCACAGCTGCAGGAAAATCCGCCCGCCAGCGCCATGCACCGATTTGGTCACGTTGGTCCAGCCGCGAACCTGGTCGTTGGTCCAGATGCCCGGGGTGTCGGGGTAGCCAACGCCCATCGGGGTCACCGAGGTGGCCTCACTGAGGATCAGGCCGGCACTGGCGCGCTGCACGTAGTACTCGGCCATCAGCGCATTGGGCACTCGACCTTCATCGGCGCGGCAGCGGGTCAGCGGCGCCATGATGATGCGGTTTGGCAGTTCGAGGTCGCCGAGGGTGATCGGATCGAAAATAGTCGTCATAGGTACCTCAGGGCTTGTCAGTGTGTAGCAGGGGCCAGTTCGGCGTTCTTGCCGCTCTGGCTGAAGGTGATCAGGGTGACGATCAGGGCCAGCACGGCCAGTGCAGCGGCCGCCAGGGGCACGCGGGTCAGGCCCAGGCCCTGGGCGATGACGGTGCCGCCGACCCAGGCACCCAGGGCGTTGCCCAGGTTGAAGGCGCCAATGTTCAGGGTCGATACCAGGTTGGGCGCCGCCTTGCCGAAGGTCACCACGTTGACCTGCAGCGCCGGTACGGCGGCGAAGGCTGCGGTGGCCCAGAGGAACAGGGTGATTTCGGCCGGGATCAGGGCGGTGCTGGTCCAGCTCAGCGCGGTGGAGATCACGGCCATGCTGATGAACACACCGATCAGGGTCGCACTCAGGCGCCGGTCCGCCAGCTTGCCGCCGACGATGTTGCCCAGGGTCAGGCCCAGGCCGATCAGCAGCAGCGTCCAGGTCACGCCCTGGGGCGATACGCCGGTGACGTCACCCAGCAGCGGTGCCACGTAGGTGAACAGGGCAAACATCGAGGCCGAGAACAACACGGTCATCGACAGCGACAGCCAGATACCCGCGCCTTTCAGGGCGGCCAGTTCAGCGCGCATGTCGAGTTTTTCCTCGTCATGGCGATAGGGCAGGAAGCGGATCAGGCCGATCAAGGCAATCACGCCGATCACGGTGACCACCCAAAACGTCGAACGCCAGCCGTATACCTGGCCCAGGGCGGTGCCCAGCGGTACGCCCAGCACGTTGGCCAGGGTCAGGCCGGTGAACATCAGCGCCACGGCCGAGGCACGGCGATTGGCAGGCACCAGGCTGGCGGCAACCACCGAGCCGATGCCGAAGAAGGCGCCGTGGCACAAAGCCGTGACCACCCGGGCAAACATCAGCAAGTTGTAGTCGGCGGCCACCGCACACAGCAAGTTACCGACGATGAACACCCCCATCAGCGCGATCAGCGCCGCCTTGCGGGGCAGGCGCGAAGTGGCCAGGGCCATGAACGGTGCGCCGATGGCCACGCCCAGGGCGTAGCCCGTGACGAGCCAGCCGGCACCCGGGATCGACACACCGAGGTCCGCCGCCACATCGGGCAACAGGCCCATGATGACGAACTCGGTGGTGCCGATGGCGAAGGCGCTGAGCGCCAGGATCAGTAGCGAAAGGGGCATTGCAAAGTCCTTGTCAGAGCTCTTGGCTCATCTGCTTGAGGAAGGCCTGGATGGTTTCCTCGTTGCGTTTGAAAAAGTGCCACTGTCCGATCTTCTGGCTGCTGATCAGCCCCGCACGCTGCAAGGTCGCCAGGTGGGCTGACACCGTCGACTGCGACAGGCCGCAGCGTTGGTCGATCTGCCCGGCACACACACCGTGCTCGGTGCTGTGGTGCTGGTCGGGGAACTGCACGTCAGGGTCTTTCAGCCAGTTGAGGATTTCTCGCCGTACTGGGTGGGCCAGGGCTTTTATTATTTCGTCGAGATCGAGAGGCATGGTTGGGCTCATGGTTGTGTAGCGGTATATCGCGATGGAGCGAAATATAAATCGGTATTTCGCGATATACAAATATGAAGAGGTTCTGAGCTCAGCGTAAATCGCTATATCGGGTTATAACGATATGAGTCGGGCAGGTGCTAGACTGCGCCCATGAACTACCTCGCACACCTTCATCTGGGCGGCCAACAACCCGAGCAATTGCTCGGCAGCCTCTATGGCGACTTCGTCAAGGGGCCGTTGGACGGTCGCTTTCCCTTGCCGCTGGAGGCCGCGATTCGCCTGCACCGGCAAATCGACGTCTTCACCGACAGTCACCCCCTGGTGCTCGGCGCGCTGTCACGGTTCCCGCGCGAGCGGCGGCGTTTTGCCGGGATCATGCTTGATGTGTTCTTCGATCACTGCCTGGCCTTGCATTGGCAGGACTATGCCGAACAGCCCCTGGAACAGTTCACCGGGCGGGTGTACCAGGTGCTGGCGGCGCAAGCGGACCTGCCGGGGCGGCTGGCCCAGATAGCGCCTTACATGGCGGCGGATGACTGGCTGGGTTCGTACCGCGAGTTCGCGGTGCTGGAGCAGGTATTCCGCGGTATCGCCCGGCGGTTGTCGAAACCTGAAGGAATGGACGGTGCCCTGGAGCTGGTCGACGCGCTGTATGTCCCCTTGAGCGACGACTTCCGGGCGTTCTACCCCGAGCTACAGGCGTTCGCCGGGAAGTCCCTGGCCCAGCTCTAAGGTCAGGCGGCCTTGGCCCGGCGCTGCGGCTGATGGACCGGCTCCTGGGCACCGAACAGCGCCACCTGGATCGCCTGCTGGGCCTTGAAGGCCAGGGCGGCGCGCTCTTCACCGGCACTCGGGATCGGTGCCAGCAGCTGGATTTCCACCTCTGCGCAGTCATTGGCGAACAGGCGCATCAAGTGCGAGAGCAGGTCGTCGTCACCAATGAACGGGGCAATCGGGTCGGTCTGGCCATTGCGCAGGTAACGCAAGGCCACCGGCTGCAGCGGTACTTCGGTGTCGATGGCGCTGGCCAGCAGGCGACCATGGAAGGTCCGCAGGCTGCGGCCATCAGTGGTGGTGCCTTCGGGAAAGATCAGCAAGGCGCAGGCCTGTTGCAGGTGCTGGCTGATCTGCTTGCGCAACAGTTGGCTGTCGTTGCCACCGCGGCGGATGAACAGGGTGCCGGCCTTGAGCGCGAGCCAGCCGGCAACCGGCCAGGTGCGTACTTCGGCCTTGGACAGGAACGACAGCGGGGCCAGCATGCCCAGCAGCGGAATGTCGGTCCAGGACACGTGGTTGCTGACCCAGAGCATCGGCTGTTGCGGTAACGGGCCAATCACCCGGACCTTGAAGGGCAGGGCATTGCTCAGTCGGTTCATGAACAGTTGCGACCAGCGCTGGCGCCGCTCGGTCGAGGCGGGGATGCGCAGGCGTTCATAGAGGCTGAACAGCGCGGCCATGCCCAGCCCGAACAGCACCACCAGCACGACCCGGAGCATGCGCGCCATGACGCGCAGGCGCGGCATCAGACTGCCGCCTTGAAGTGGCGTGCATAGCGCGGGCAGAGTTCGTCGCGCTTGAGCAGGATGAACACGTCGGCCACCTGGAAGTCTTCGTCCCAGCACGGTTCGCCGCAGATCTTCGCGCCCAGGCGCATGTAGGCCTTGAGCAGGGGCGGCATTTCGGCGATGACGTTGCCGGGCAGGGCCAGGCTGGGCAGTGGGTTCTTCGGTTCGGCGCGCAGGTGTTCGGTGCACAGGTAGCGTTCGCGCAGGCGCTGCATGATCGCATGGGCCTGCACGCCGCCGTCCTGCATGGGGATGCTGGCGCACCCCATCAGGTAGCTGTAGCGGCCTTCGTTGAGCACTTCGGCAAGCTCGGCCCAGAGCACGGCGATGGTGCCGCCATTGCGGTAGGCCGGGTCGACACAGGTGCGACCCAGCTCCAGGATCGGGCCTTGCAGGTGGCCAAGGCCGTGCAGGCTGAATTCTTCTTCACTGTAGAAGCGGCCCAGGCTGCTGGCGGCCTGATGGTCGAGCAGGCGGGTGGTGGCCACCAGGCGACCGTTGTTGAGGTCGCGCACACCGATGTGACGGCAATGAATGTCGTAGTCATCCATGTCCAGGCCCAGTTCGGCGCCCTTGAGTTTGGCCTTGAATTCACCGCTGAATACACTGAAGCGCAGGGCTTGTGCTTCCTGCAGGGCTGCAGGGCCTACCAGGCGTTCGGCTTGCAGACGGCGTTCAGTGCTGTTGTCGCCAGAGCGAGCGATCTGAGTCATTGCGAGTCTCCATAAGCCAGCCATGGGGTTGCGGCCGGTCGACTTTGTTGTGCAAGCTCAGCCTAGGTAGACGCGGTGTCACCCCCATGAACCTTTGGTGATGCTTGTATGACACCCCCAAGGAGCGCTTCGATGGCCTGGCTGCAACGACTCAACGACCCACAGCGACACACCCTGTCGGCCAGCCTGGCTGACACCTACGCCAGCCTGCTGGCGCGCCTGGGCACGGTCAGCCCGTTCGAGCTGGCGGTACTCGGTGCCCGCGCCATGCCGACACCGGGGCTGGCTTTTTTGATTGGCTACCAGGCGGCCTTGCGCGTGCTCTGGCCCAGTGCCCCGTCGAGCCTGGGCGCCTTGTGCGCCAGTGAGCGACGCAGCGTGCGCCCCGCCGACATGCAGGTTCGCCTGGATGACTTGCGTCTGACCGGCAGCAAGGATTTCGTCACCGGCGGGCTTGATGCGGACTGGTTGTTGGTGGCGGCGCGCAGCGAGCCTGCGGGCGAGTCGCCGCACCTGAGCCTGGCGGTGGTCTATCCCGGCGAACCGGGGGTACGGCTGGAGCCGTTGCCAGCCTTGCCGCTGATGCCGGAAGTGGGTCATGCCCGCCTGCACCTGGACCAGGCCTTGTGCGAGCGCCTGGCCGGTGATGGCTGGGATGCCTACGTCAAACCCTTCCGCTCTCTCGAAGACCTCTACGTGCTCAGTGCCCTGTGCGCCTGGCTGTATGGCGTCGGCCAGGACAGCGGCTGGCCCCAAGGGCTGCAATTGCGCTTGATCGGCCTTCTGGGAGGCTGCGCCGAGGGCAGTCGGCAGTGCGCCGACTCAACGGCCTGCCATTTGTTGCTGGGCGGCCTGTTCGCCCAATTCGCCGCGCTCAAGGATGAAATCAATCAGGCGCTGGACAGCAGTACCGGTGAGTGGGCGGCGCTGTGGCAGCGCGACCAGGGCTTGCTGGAAATCGCCAGTGCGGCGCGGGCCAAGCGCCTGGCCAAGGCCTGGGCCAGCGCCGGATTGTCATGACGGGGCGCTAGGCTGGACGCACGCCGGCCTTTGAGTGACGCCACATGTACAAAACACTGCTGGGCCTGTGGCTCGGTTTTTCCATCACCAGCGCCGCAGCCCTGGGGCAGGAGCGCTGGCCGGCTCCGGACTGGCTGCTGGCGCCGGACAGCAACAGCGCTGCCTGGAACGAGGTGCAGGCCTACGCATTTGCGCCCCGCAACGAACACACCCGGGAAGGCGTGCGCACCGATGCCCTGTTGGTGATCAAGGACGGGCGCATTGTGTATGAGCACTATGCGCCGCCGTCCTCTGCCGCGACACCGCACCTGACCTGGTCGATCAGCAAGAGCGTGCTGGCCACCGTGCTGGGCGTCGCTCGGCGAGAAGGGCGGTTCGCCCTCGATGACCCGGCTGCTCGCTATTACCCGGCGATGCAGGCCCATCCTGACGTTCGCCTTGAAGATTTGCTGCACTGGGCCAGCGGCCTGGCGTGGCAGGAAGACTATGAATACGCCCCGCTCAAATCCTCGGTGGTGGCCATGCTCTACACCCGCGGGCACAGCGACATGGCGGCCTACACCGCCGCCCGGCCTGCAGCGGTCGGGCCGGGCCAGCGCTTTCTCTATTCCAGCGGTGACAGCAACGTGCTCGCGGCAGCCTTGCGTGGCATGGTCGGCGAGCAAGGCTATGGCGATTATCCCTGGCAAGCGCTGTTCATCCCGTTGGGTATCGAGTCGGCGGCCTGGGAGCGGGATGCCAGCGGCACCCTGGTGGGCTCTTCCTACCTGTATATGAGTGCACGGGATCTGGCGCGCATCGGCCTGCTGATGCTGCGGGACGGGCGCTGGCAGTCGCAGCAGGTACTGCATCGCGACTGGGTGGCGTTCAACCGCAGTCTGTTTCCCCAGGCCAAGGCCTCGCCCGGTGAGGCCAATCCGGGTGGGCACTGGTGGCTCAATCAACCCTTGCCCGGCAGCGGGCGGCCCTGGCCGGATGCCCCGGCCGACACCTTTGCGGCGCTGGGGCATTGGGGGCAGGGCCTGTATGTCTTGCCGCAGGAGCAGTTGGTGATCGTGCGCTACGCCGATGACCGCGACGGGCAGTTCCAGCACAACGAACTGCTCAAGCGCGTGCTGGCCGCGCAAGCCGAGGGCCGACCATGAAGCGTTTGTTGCTGACAGCGCTACTGCTGGCGGGCGCCTGGGGCTGGTATGAACGCCAGGCGCTGGCGGACTTCCCCGGCATCCTCAGCGCCTACTCGGCCAAGGAGTACTGCTCGTGCCGCTTTGTCATGGGCTTTGATGCGCCGTATTGCCAAGGGTATGTACGCCAGTACTTGCCCTTGAGCCGCCTTGATGAAGATACCCCGGCCCGAGTGGTGACGGCCGTCGGGCTGGGGGTAGCAAATACCGCCGTGTGGCGCGGCGTACGTGAGGGCTGTGGCTTGCTGCCGTGAAGGCAGCCGGGTAAGGTTGACGGCCTCTGTGTTACAGGATTTCTCATGTTCTCTCTGCCCCGTCTTCTGTTGGCCGCCCTCGCGTTTGTGAGCCTTTCGGCCCAGGCCAACTGGCACCTGGATGGCGAATCGTCGCGCCTGTCGTTCATCTCCAGCAAAAATGGCGATACCGCCGAAGTTCACCGCTTCCTGGTCTTGCACGGCAAGGTCGACCGCAAAGGCGCGGCCGAGCTGATGATCGAAATGGACTCCAACAGCAGCGGCGTGCCGCTGCGTGACGAACGCATGCGCAAGGACCTGTTCGACTTTGCGCGCTTCCCGGAAGCCAACGTCTACGCCCAGATCGACCTGCGCCCGATCAACGACCTGGCCAACGGCGCCCAGGTGGAATTGCGCCTGCCGGTGACCGTCAAGCTGCATGGCAAGGAGCACAGCTACAACGCCTTGCTGCTGGCCACGCGCCTGGATGAGCGGCGGTTTCAGGTGGTGACTCTGGAGCCGCTGATGCTGCGCGCCGATGACTTCGACCTGGTGCCGGGCCTTGAGGCGCTGCGCAAGGTGGCCGGGCTCAAATCCATCAGCCCTTCGGTGCCGGTGTCTGCGGTCCTGATCTTCACGGCGCGCTGATATGGCCGGACCGGTCTTCCCCTGGCGAGACGGCAACCGGTTCGAGTTATTGATCGACGGCCCCGAGTTTTTCCCCCGCATGCTCACCGCCATTGTGCGGGCCGAGCATCAGGTCGATCTGGAGTTGTACCTGGTGGAGGCGGGCGCTTGTGCCGAGGCTATGGTGCAAGCACTGGTGGGTGCCGCCGAACGGGGCGTACAGGTGCGTTGCCTGTTCGATGACTACGGCGCCCTGGCCTTCACCCTGAGCCTGCGCCAGCGCCTGACCGCTGCTGGCGTGGAGCTGCGCTGGTACAACCGCCTGCGCTGGCGCCGGGGCTTTCGCAACCTCTATCGTGATCACCGCAAGTTGCTCCTGGTTGACCAGAGCTGGGCGGTGGTGGGCGGTACCGGTGTCACTGACCAGTTCTGGATGCCTGACGAAGACGTCAGCGAGTGGCACGAAGTGATGGTGCAGATGCAAGGGCCGTTGGTGGCTGACTGGCAAATGCTCTTCGATCGCCAATGGCGCGCCAACCTGCGCCGCACCGCCTGGCGCCCCCCCACCCATTTCGGCCTGCCGCGCTTGCCCCATGTGCCTGACAGCGGCCAGGGCATGGGCCGGGTGGCCTACGCCGACGCCCGTCAGCACCGGGACATCCTGCAATCGCTGGTGCGGGCGTTGAACAGCGGTCAACGGCGGATCTGGCTGGCGACGCCGTATTTCCTGCCGACCTGGAAAGTGCGGCGGTCCCTGCGTCGTGCGGCGGCCAGGGGAGTCGATGTGCGCCTGCTGCTGACTGGCCCACGTACCGATCACCCTTCGGTGCGCTATGCCGGGCATCGCTATTACCCACGGTTGTTGCGCGCCGGGGTGACCATCTATGAGTACCAGCCGTGTTTCCTGCACCTGAAAATGGTGCTGGTGGACGACTGGGTCAGTATTGGTTCATGCAACTTCGATCACTGGAACCTGCGTTTCAACCTTGAGGCCAACGTCGAGGCATTGGACCCGCCGTTGACTGAAGCGGTGGCGGCGAGCTTTGAGCGCGACTTTGCCCAGAGCTTGTGTATCGACCTTGAGCACTGGCATGCACGGCCGTTGTGGAAGCGGGCGCAGCAGCGGCTGTGGGGCTGGCTGGACCGGGTGGTGGTGAACTTGCTGGACCGGCGCGACTGACGTAGCAGCGGGCTTGCCCCGCGATGCGAGGTACCAGGGAAATCGCATCGCGGGGCAAGCCCGTTCCTACCGGGTGGGCAAAAAAAAGCGGCGGGGGTCTGGCCCCCGCCGCTTTTTTGTACTCGCAAACCCTGAGGTTTACTTCACTTCCACCGCCAGGCTCTGGGCGATCTTGTTTTGCCAGATCGCAGGGCCGGTGATGTGTACCGACTCGCCATTGCTGTCGACAGCCACAGTCACTGGCATGTCCTTGACGTCGAACTCGTAGATCGCTTCCATGCCCAGTTCGGCAAAGGCCAGGACCTTGGACTTCTTGATCGCCTGGGCGACCAGGTAGGCAGCGCCGCCGACAGCCATCAGGTACACGGCCTTGTTGTCCTTGATCGCCTCGATGGCGGTCGGGCCACGCTCGGACTTGCCGATCATGCCCAGCAGGCCGGTTTGCTCGAGGATCTGACGGGTGAACTTGTCCATCCGCGTAGCGGTGGTCGGACCAGCCGGGCCCACCACTTCGTCGCCAACCGGATCAACCGGGCCAACGTAGTAGATGAAGCGACCCTTGAGGTCGACCGGCAGTTCTTCGCCCTTGTTGAGCATCTCGACCATGCGCTTGTGCGCAGCGTCGCGGCCGGTGAGCATCTTGCCGTTGAGCAGGATGGTCTCGCCCGGCTTCCAGCTCTGCACTTCTTCCGGGGTCAGGGTGTCGAGGTTGACGCGGCGGGCCGATGGGCCGGCTTCCCAGACGATTTCCGGGTAGGCGTCCAGCGACGGCGCTTCCAGGTCGGCAGGGCCCGAGCCGTCGAGCACGAAGTGGGCGTGACGGGTGGCGGCGCAGTTGGGGATCATGCAGACCGGCAGCGAGGCGGCGTGGGTCGGGTAGTCCATGATCTTGACGTCGAGCACGGTCGTCAGACCGCCCAGGCCCTGGGCACCGATGCCCAGTTGGTTGACCTTCTCGAACAGCTCCAGACGGATTTCTTCGATACGGTTCTGCGGGCCACGGGCTTTGAGCTCGTGAATGTCGATGGATTCCATCAACACTTCCTTGGCCATGACCGCGGCTTTCTCGGCGGTACCGCCGATGCCGATGCCGAGCATGCCAGGTGGGCACCAGCCGGCGCCCATGGTCGGAACGGTCTTCAGAACCCAGTCGACGATCGAGTCGGACGGGTTGAGCATGGCCATTTTCGACTTGTTCTCGGAACCGCCGCCCTTGGCCGCCACGTCCACTTCCACGGTGTTACCCGGGACGATGGAGTAGTGGATGACTGCTGGGGTGTTGTCCTTGGTGTTCTTGCGCGCACCTGCCGGGTCGGCAAGGATGGACGCACGCAGGACGTTTTCTGGCAGGTTGTAGGCGCGGCGCACGCCTTCGTTGATCATGTCGTCCAGGCTCATGGTCGCGCCATCCCAGCGCACGTCCATGCCCACGCGCACGAACACGGTGACGATACCGGTGTCCTGGCAGATTGGGCGGTGGCCGGTGGCGCACATGCGCGAGTTGATCAGGATCTGAGCGATGGAGTCGCGCGCGGCAGGCGACTCTTCACGCAGATAGGCCTCATGCATGGCCTGGATGAAGTCAACGGGGTGGTAGTACGAAATGAACTGCAGGGCGTCGGCAACGCTCTGAATCAGGTCGTCTTGCTTGATCACGGTCATGCAGCGCGCTCCTCTTAAAGACGGGAACATTCAATAAGGTATTCCGACGCGGACAGGCCGAGGTGTCGAAACGACCTTTCACGGCGCGACGACGGACAGGCCGGCGGCGCAAAAAGGCGCGGCAGTATAGCGCGCATCCGTGCCCGGCACACCTGCGAGTGGTCTGGACGAAGGTCGGCTGCCGATGGGCACCCTTTTTGCGTGCCAGCGCCGGGCTTTGTCCCTAAAGTGGCGGTTGGCCATGGTGATTGCGAGTGGGAGACGATCAATGCCTGAACTCTGTGTGGGCGAGCGCTGCTGGACGGTGCCGGCGGGCAGTAACTTGCTCGATGCGCTGAACGGCGGTGGATGCTCGGTGCCCTACAGTTGTCGGGCCGGTAGCTGCCATGCCTGCCTGGTGCGCTGTCTTGACGGTGAGCCGGGCGATGCGTTGCCCGGTGCCTTGAGCGCCGACAAGCGCGAACAGGGCTGGCGCCTGGCCTGCCAGTGCCAGGTCGAGGATGACCTGCGGGTGGCGGTGTTCGATCCACAGCGTGACGGTTTGCCCGCCCGCGTCGGCGAGGTGCAGTGGCTGAGTGCCGAGGTGTTGCGCCTGCGTCTTCAGCCTGAGCGTCCCTTGCGCTACCAGGCCGGTCAGCACCTGGTGCTGTGGAGTGCGCAGGGCGTGGCCCGGCCTTACTCGTTGGCCAGCTTGCCCGGCGAAGAGCCCTTCCTGGAATTTCACCTCGATTGTCGCCAGCCCGGTGCATTCTGTGATGAGGCGCGCCAGTTGCAGGCCGGTGACGCGGTGAGGCTGGGCGAGTTGCGCGGCGGGGCGCTGCACTACGGTGCCGACTGGCAGGAACGCCCGCTGTGGTTGCTGGCGGCGGGCACGGGGCTGGGGCCATTGTGGGGCATTGTGCGCGAGGCCTTGCGCCAGGAGCACCACGGGCCGATCCGGTTGCTACACCTGGCCCATGACGACCAAGGGCACTATCTGGCCGACGAGCTCGCAGCGCTGGCTGCGCGTCATCCGCAACTTCAGGTCGAACTGCTGACCTCGCAGACGCTGCCCCAGGCACTGGCTGCCTTGCGTTTGCAATCCAGGCAGACCATCGCGCTGGCGTGTGGGTCGCCCGCCAGTGTCGAGCAGTTTGCCCGCCGATTGTTTCTGGCCGGCTTGCCGCGCAACCAACTGTTCGCCGACACCTTCACGGGCCGCGCCTGAAGGGCAGGCATAAAAAAACCGCAGCACAGGCTGCGGTTTTTTTGTGCTGCGAAGGCCTGATCAGACCAGCGAGTCACCGACATGCAGGATCTTCATGCCGTTGGTGCCACCGATGGTGTGGTAGCTGTCGCCTTTGGTCAGGATCACCCAGTCACCTGGCTCGACCAAACCGCGCTTGAGCAGTTCGTCCACCGCAGCCTGGCTGACTTTTTCCGCCGGCAGGGCAGCCGGGTCGAAGGCAATCGGGTAGACACCGCGGAACATCGAGGCGCGAGCCTGGGTGGCGCGGTGCGGGGACAGGGCGAAGATCGGCACGTGCGAACGCAGGCGCGACATGATCAGCGGGGTGTAGCCACTCTCGGTGAGGGCGATGATCGCCTTGACGCCGGGGAAGTGGTTGGCCGTGTACATGGCCGCCAGGGCGATGCTTTCGTCGCAACGCTCGAAGCGGGTGTGCAGGCGGTGGCTGGACTTCTGGTTGGTCGGGTGCTTTTCAGCGCCCTGGCAGATGCGGGCCATGGCCTGTACGGCTTCGATCGGGTAGGCGCCGGCGGCGCTTTCGGCCGAGAGCATGACCGCGTCGGTGTTATCCAGTACGGCGTTGGCGACGTCCGACACTTCGGCGCGGGTCGGCATCGGGTTCTGGATCATCGACTCCATCATCTGGGTGGCGACGATCACGGCCTTGTTGTTGCGACGGGCGTGCTGAATGATCTTTTTCTGGATCGCGATCAGCTCGGCGTCGCCGATTTCCACGCCCAGGTCACCACGGGCCACCATCACGGCGTCACTGGCGGCGATCAGGCCGTCGAGGGTTTCGTCGTCGGCGACCGCTTCGGCGCGTTCGATCTTGGCCACCAGCCAGGCGCTGCCGCCGGCTTCGTCGCGCAGGCGACGGGCATATTCCATGTCGCTGGCGTCACGCGGGAAGGAAACGGCCAGGTAGTCCAGGTCCATTTCTGCAGCCAGCTTGATGTCGGCCTTGTCTTTTTCGGTCAGGGCCGGCGCGGTCAGGCCGCCACCTTTACGGTTGATACCTTTGTGGTCCGACAGCGGGCCGCCGATCAGGACCGAGCAGTGCAGGGAGTCGGCAGTGGCGGTTTCAACACGCATCACTACGCGGCCGTCGTCGAGCAGCAGCTCGTCGCCGACGCCGCAATCCTTGACCAGGTCCGGATAGTCGATACCGACGATTTCCTGGGTACCTGCGGTCAGCGGGTGAGCGGTGGAGAAGGTGAAGCGGTCACCGACTTTGAGTTCGATGCGCTTGTTGGCGAATTTGGCGATACGAATCTTCGGGCCTTGCAGGTCGCCCAGCAGTGCCACGTGGCGACCCAGGCGCGCAGCGATCTCACGGATCAGGCGGGCGCGGGCTTTATGCTCATCGGGGGTGCCGTGAGAGAAGTTCAGGCGGGCGACATCCAGGCCGGCAAGGATCAGTTGTTCGATAACTTCCGGCGAGTTGCTGGCGGGGCCAAGGGTGGCGACGATTTTGGTGCGGCGGATGGTCATGCACAGACTCCTATAGTGAAGCGCAGCGAAAGGCTACTCTGGAATTTCGCTGTAGTCATTGTTCCTTTGCACTACCTGCCGGCGGGGCAGGGGGGCGTTTGAACGGTAGGCGCGGGCTTGCCCCGCGATGGCGATCTACCTGACACACCGCTATCGCGGGGCAAGCCCGCGCCTACAGAATTTCACCGGCGCGCCGATACACTGTTCATTGAAGGAGATTCCCCCATGCGAGCCTTGATCGTTCTAGCCCTGGCCACCAGTGTCGTCGGCTGCACCCGCTGGTCGATGGACCATCATCTGAACAACGCCTACCGCGCCTATGATCGCGGCGATTGCGAGAAGGTGATGCTCGAGTTGTCCCAGGTCGACCGTACCAGCCGCGCCCGGCCGTTCATCCATCCGGAAGTGTCGATGCTGCGCGGCCAGTGCCTGGAGCGGCAGAAGCTGTATGTCGATGCGGCGCAGACCTACCTGTACCTCATCCAGCGCTATCCGCAGAACGAATACGCCTACCGTGCCCGGGCCCGTTTGCAGACCCTGGAGCAGTTGGGCCACTTCCGTAGCGGCGAGACGGCCATTGCCCGTCCCACCACTACTACGCCTTGGCGTTAACACTAAAGTGTGCCGACGTGGCTGTGACGCTGGGGTGGGATTGGACTAAGCTTGAGAGTGACGTATCCGCGTTACAGCCGCACTAGCGCGACCCTGCTATAAGGGTCTTCGACAGCGATTCCGACCATGCTTCACGAGCGCCACATCGAGCGTCATCAGCTCCCTTACTACCTCAAGGTCTTCAACCGCTTTACCGACCAGCCCATCGGCTACCTGGGGAACGTGTCCGAAGACGGCCTTATGCTGATCAGCCAGCTGCCGATGCTGATCGGCCCGGATTTTGAGTTGCAACTCAAAGTGCCGGGCCGCGATGGTGAACTGCACCTGATCAACCTCACCGCCAGTTGCCTGTGGTGCCATGAAGAGCAGACGCCGGGTCACTACGATTCCGGGTTCATGCTGTTGCAGGCCCCACGTGAATACGCGCAGTTGGTCAAAGCCTTGCACCGTTACTTCAGCTTCCAGCCGTTGAACGCCTCGGCCTGAGACTGGCCGTGACGGGCCAGTGGCCCTAGACTCTGGACGATCTTCTGTTCAGGAACGCCCCGTGAGCTCCAGCATCTTCTGGCACGACTACGAAACGACTGGCATCAACCCGCGTTGTGATCGCCCCTTGCAGGTGGCCGGTGTGCGCACTGACCTCGATCTCAATGAGATCGAAGCGCCGATCAACCTCTATTGCCAACCCAGCGACGACATCCTGCCGCACCCGGCGGCCTGCCTGGTCACGGGCATCACCCCGGCGCAGCTGGCAAGCCAGGGCTTGGGCGAAGCCGAGTTCATGACCCGGGTCCATGCCGAACTGGCACGTCCGGGCACCTGTGGGGCGGGTTACAACAGTTTGCGCTTCGATGACGAGGTCACCCGTTACAGCCTGTACCGCAACTTCTTCGACCCCTATGCCCGCGAGTGGCAGGGCGGCAACAGCCGCTGGGACCTGATCGATGTGGTGCGCACCGCCTATGCGCTGCGCCCGGATGGCATTGTCTGGCCCCAGCAGGAGGGGCGCACCAGCTTGCGCCTGGAACTGCTGACCGCCGCCAACGGTATCGACCATGGTCAGGCCCATGAGGCCCTCAGCGATGTAAGAGCAACCATTGCGCTGGCGAAATTGATTCGGCAGAAACAGCCGAAACTCTATGACTGGTTGTTTCAATTACGCAGTAAACAGAAAGTCCTGGATCAGGTTCGCTTGCTACAACCGATGGTACATATTTCCGGACGTTTCTCTGCGGCGCGCAATTATCTGGGTGTGGTCTTGCCGCTGGCCTGGCATCCGCGCAACCGTAATGCCCTGATCGTCTGTGATCTGCAAATGGATCCGCAACCCTTGTTGCAGGAGGAGGGCGATGCATTACGCCAGCGCTTATACACCCGGCGTGAAGAAATGCCTGAAGGACAATTACCGGTCCCCTTGAAGTTGGTGCATATCAATCGCTGTCCGGTGGTGGCGCCGTTGAATGTATTGCGAGCACAAGATCAGCAACGTCTTGGGCTGGATATGTCCTTGTTTGACGTGCGGGCATCCAGCCTGATCGCGGCACAGCAGAACTGGCAGGAAAAACTGCAGACTATCTACAGCGAGGAGGAGTTTGCGCCTTGTGAAGATCCGGAACAGCAGTTGTATGACGGTTTTATTGGTGATCGAGATCGGCGTTTGTGCGAGCAAGTCCGGTCGGTTGATCCGCATCAATTAGGCCAGGGGCACTGGATGTTTGATGATGAACGTTTGCCCGAATTACTGTTTCGTTACCGCGCGCGCAATTTTATCGACACCTTGAATGAACAGGAGCGTCAGCGCTGGCAATTGTTCTGCACACAGCGGCTGACTGACCCGCACATGGGGGCGCCCAACACCTTGGGGGATTTCGAGCAGGCCCTGCAGAGCTGCTGGGAACAGGCCGATGCCGCGCAACGCGAATTGCTCGGCCACTGGCGCGCACATGCCCAGGCCTTGAAGTTGCAGTTCGGAATTTAAGCGACGTTGAAGGGGGCAGCGACAGACAGAAATAAAAAAACGCCAGCATGCTGGCGTTTTTTATTGGCGTAACATTTGGTCACGCAGTCGGGCAATTAGCCCAGCAGGGTTGCCCAGCTTTCAACCTCATCACCACCCCACTTGGCTTTCCACTCTTTCAGGGTTTTGTGGTTGCCACCTTTGGTTTCGATGACTTCGCCGTTGTGCGGGTTCTTGTATTGCTTGACCTTGCGCGCGCGCTTGGTGCCGGTGGTTTTAACTGCGCCACGTGGGGCTTTGTTCAGTTTGGCTTCCGGGTCCAGGAGGGCAATGATGTCACGCAGCGACTTCGAATATTCGCCCATCAGCGCGCGCAGTTTGCCTTCAAATTCCAGCTCGGTTTTCAGCTTGTCGTCTTGCGACAGGTTCTGCAAACGGGCCTGCAGTTCTTTGATGGCTTCTTCGGTGGCGCGATATTCGTTGATCAGGGACATGTGGCGTTCCTTGGGAATTGAGGTATCTGGTAGACAGTGGGGCAATAATAGTCAGAGCGTACTGCCAAGTAAACATTAAACTTGGCAGTTATCCGGTGCCGCGTTAAATCGATGCGATAGATTTCATTAAGAAAAATTTACAAACTAAGACATTCGGATAATGCCTAACTTTGGCGCCATGCGGCATGTAACGGGGGCTCGGGCCCGATGCGCTGCTGGCGAGGCGGGCGACGGGACGTGTGCATTGCCTACTGCAGTTTTTCCGGGCACTCGCTAGAATGTGCGCCTTTGCGAAGTATCTGGAGTCTCATTCATGCGCACCTACCGGCTGGTGATTGCTTGCCCCGACCGCGTTGGCATCGTCGCCAAAGTCAGTAATTTTCTGGCGTCCTATAACGGCTGGATCAACGAAGCGAGCCATCACTCCGATGAGCAGAGCGGTTGGTTCTTCATGCGCCACGAAATCCGCGCACAAACCCTGCCATTTGGTATCGAGGCATTTCGCGAGGCGTTTGCGCCGATTGCCGAAGAGTTCTCCATGGTCTGGCGTATTACCGACACCGACCAGAAAAAGCGCGTGGTGCTGATGGCCAGCCGTGAGTCCCACTGCCTGGCCGACCTGCTGCACCGCTGGCACGCCAAAGAACTGGACTGCGATATCCCTTGCGTTATCTCCAACCACAACGACCTGCGCAGCATGGTCGAGTGGCACGGTATTCCGTTCTTCCACGTTCCGGTCGATCCGCAGGACAAGCAGCCGGCATTCGCCGAAGTCTCGCGCCTGGTCAAGGAACACGGCGCCGATGTGGTGGTGCTGGCCCGCTACATGCAAATCCTGCCGCCACAGCTGTGCCAGGAGTATGCGCAGCAGGTGATCAACATTCATCACAGCTTCCTGCCGTCGTTCGTGGGTGCCAAGCCGTACCACCAGGCATCGCTGCGTGGCGTGAAGCTGATTGGCGCCACCTGCCACTACGTGACCGAAGAGCTGGATGCCGGCCCGATCATCGAGCAGGACGTGGTGCGTGTGAGCCACAGCGACAGCATCGAAGACATGGTGCGTTTCGGCCGTGACGTCGAGAAGATGGTCCTGGCCCGTGGCCTGCGCTACCACCTGGAGGACCGCGTGCTGGTTCACGGCAACAAGACGGTGGTCTTCAACTAAGCGTCCCCTCGGGAGGTTGCAGCATGTCCGATCCCCTCGACAAGGCAACCTCCAAGGCCCCGCCGACCCTCGGCGAGGGCTGCCTCAGTCGCTACGACCCGGATGCGCTCAGCAGTGAGGATGGCACCGACTTTCCCGGTGCCGCCGAACTTTGGAAGCAGCTCAAACCTTCTCGCGACGAACCCGAGCCTGATTGAAGCGCAGGCGTTCCAGCAGTGGACGCCCCAGCAGGCAGAGAAACACCGGGCCCCCGGCGATCAAGTAGAAGTAATAGGTCACCGCACGCCAGATCAGAATCGCCGCCGCCGCAGTTGATTTGCCCACCAGGGGCGTCAGCAGGGTCGCCGATGTCAGTTCGGCGGCCCCGGCACCGCCTGGCAGCAGGCTGAACTGCCCGGCGCTGAGCGAGAGCATCTGCACCAGAAAACTCAGTACCCATTGCACATCCACGCCCAGCCCGCGTAGGGCCAGGTACAGCACGCTGTAGCGCAACCCCCAATGCACGCAGGTCAGGGCGAACACCAGGGCGAGTGTGCGTTTGGGCAAACGCCAGGTGTCGGCCAGGGCGCGGAAGAAGTGCAACACTTTGCGCGTCCAGCGACGGCGCCGAGCGGCCGACACCTTCAACCGGCGCAGCAGCCGGCCATTGAGCCGTAGCAGCGCTCTTCGACAGCCCACCAATAGCCCCACGACCACGAGCACCCCACCCATCAACAGGGCGCTGCCCGCCAGCATGCCTTCGAGGCTGCGGCCCAGGCTGTGGAACACGGCGTAACCGGCGATCCCGAGCATGGCGCAGAGAAAGAACAGCAAGTCGTTGATCTGGTCGGCGGCGAACACCGCGCCGCTGCGCGCAGGGCTGATGCGATCCCGGGCCAGCAGGGCGATCAAGGCCAGCGGCCCGCCGCTACCCCCGGGGGTGGTGCAGATGGCGAACTCGGTGGCCATGATCACCCCCAAGCTCCGGAAGCGGCCCAGGTTGGCCCCCTGGATGCCGAGCAACAGGCGCAGGCGGATGGCATTGATGATCCAGCACAGCAGGATCATGCCCAGCAAGCCCAGCATCAACCCGGGAGCAAAGGCACGCAGGCGGGCCACCAGATCGCTGCCGCCGAGCAAGGCTGGCACCAACAGGGCCAGCATGAGGGCGAAGAGCAACCAGGCCAGGCGCTTCACGGTGCAGGCCCGCCGGCCAGCCAGGCGGATTTGGTCAGGGGCGTGCGGCCCTGGCGCAACAGGCGCTGCAAGGTGCGCATCCAGTACTGCCGGGACGTGCCGTGGCGCATATCGACCGGGTGCAGGCCCAGGCGAATGACCGGCGCCTGTTCAAGGCGGGCGACTTGAAGGTCGCAGGCCATCCGTGACAGACCCCGGCGCCAGGCGCTGCGTGCGCTCCATACAAGACCGGGGGCAGCAACCGCGGAAAAATTTGGCAAACGATAGAGGTGGCGCGGGTCGCTGGTGTATTGCAAAGGCACGCTGGCCAGGGCCTGGCGGGTGCCTTCGCTCATCAGCCAGGCCGGGGCGACGAAGCCGGCCAATGGCCAGTCGAAACGCTCGAACAGCGCCATGCCGGCCTGCACGCGCTCCAGGGCCGTCGCCCGGTCGAGGCTGTAGAACTCGCCTTCGTGGGTATAGATGCGGCGCATGAACCAGTTGCCTGGCGAGCGTGGGGGAGGGCTGTCATCGAGGTGGAAATAGCCATGCAGGACCAGTTCGTCACCGCGCAGGAGGCGCCGGTCCAGCAGCCGGCGAAATTCAGTGGCCCGGGCCAGTGGGTCGCGCTTGTGAAAGTCCGGTACCACCAGCCAGGTCAGGGGGATGTTGCCCAGGGCATCCACCGCTTCGACGAACGGCTGGTAGTCGGGCCAGGTATGGGGGGCCACGTCGTGCAGCACCAGCAGCAGGCTGCGTCCGACCGTTTGGCTGCCAGTGTGCTCAGGCATGGGCGCGTACCGGCAGGCTATAGCCGAGCACCGCGCGATAGTGGGCCAGCAGGCCGTTGACCACCGTGTCCCAGGCGTAATGCTGCTCGGCATGCAGGCGTCCCTGTTGACCAAGCTGCGGGGCGCCTTGCTCGAAAACCTCGCGCACGGCCCTGGCCATGGCCAGGCCGTCATTGGGTTGGCACAAGCGGCCGAAGCGCTCGTCGATGATTTCCTCGAAGGCGCCCGCCGCTACCGCAATCACCGGAATCGCACTGGCCATGGCCTCGAGAATGACCAGGCCAAAGGTCTCCTGGTCGCCGGCATGGACCAGGGCGTCGGCGCTGGCCAGCAGTCGGGCGACTTCATTGGCGGGGCAGAAGTGGTCGATGACCGTGACATTGGCCGGCACCATGGCGGGCATGTGCGAGCCGACCAGCAACAGGTGATAGTGCTTGCCCAGGCGTTTCATGCAGTCGAGCAGCACCGGCAGGTTCTTCTCCCGCGAGCCGCGGCCCGCAAACACCAGCAGATGAGTGCTGTCGGCAATGTTCAACGCTTGGCGCACCGTGTTATCGCGGTGACGCGGGTGAAAGGCCGTGAGGTCAACGCCAAGGCGCTGTACATGCACGTTGTCGATGCCCAGGCCTCGCAGTTTGTTGGCCATCACCTGGCTGGGGGCCAGGACCCGGTCGAAGTTGCCATACAGCTTGCTGACATAGGCCTCGACATTGGGCGTGAACCAGTTGCCCATGCGGTTACTGACCAGCAGCGGCAGATCGGAGTGATAAAACCCGATCACTGGCACATCGAGTTGGCGCCGCGCATCCAGGGCTGCCCAGGCGGTCAGGTAGGGGTCGCCGACTTCGATCAGGTCGGGTTGCAGGTCGTGCAGCACGTTGCGCCAGGGGGCCAGGCGCAACGGAAAACGGTAACCGTTGCCGAAGGGCAGGGCCGGGGCCGGGACCTGATAGATGCCATTGGCATGGCTGGCGCTGGCACCCGGAATCAACAGGCTGTGGCGGACATCGGGGGTGAGTCCTAGGCGGCGATGTTTGGCATCAAGATAGGTACGCACGCCGCCGCTGGCGGGGGCATAGAACATGGTGATGTCAGCGATGTGCACGATCAGCATCCCTCCGAGATCGCATTCAGAGTGTGTCATCAGGCATTGGCATGCACCTGAGGACGCGCCCTAAGGTTGACCTCTGTTAAGGATAGTTTGTTCGATCGGGCTTAAGGGGAGGGGCAGCGGCGGGCGCCGCTGCCCGGGGCGCTTAGATGCGGAAGCTGCCCACTAGCTGTTTCAGGCGGCTGGCTTGTTGTTCCAGGTCGGCGCAGGCGCGCAGGGTCGATTGCAGGTTCTCGACCCCTTCCTGGTTGAGCATGTTGATCTCGTTGATGTCCATGTTGATCGAGTCGACCACGGCGGTCTGCTCTTCGGTGGCGGTGGCCACCGATTGGTTCATGCCGTCGATTTCACCGATGCGCAAGGTCACGCTGCCCAGGCGTTCGCCGGCCTGGTTGGCGATTTCCACGCTGTCCTGGCTGTGGCGTTGGCTCTGGCCCATGGTGTCGACCGATTCACGCGCACCGACCTGCAACTCCTCGATCATGTTCTGCACCTGTTGCGCCGATTCCTGGGTGCGGTGGGCCAGGTTGCGGACCTCATCGGCGACCACGGCAAAGCCGCGTCCGGCTTCACCGGCGCGCGCCGCTTCAATGGCGGCGTTGAGGGCGAGCAAATTGGTCTGCTGGGAGATGCTGGTGATCACTTCGAGGATCTGGCCGATGTTCACGGTCTTGCTGTTGAGCGTCTCGATGTGCGAGCTGGAGGTGCAGATCAAATCCGACAGACGGTTCATCGCGGCGATGCTGCGATCGACCACCTGCTGGCCTTCTTCGGCCAGGTGACGGGCAGAGCTTGCCTGTTGCGAAGCTTGCGCTGCGTTATGGGCGATTTCCTGGGCGGCGGCGCCGAGCTGGTTGATGGCCGCGGCCACGCTGTTGGTGCGGTTGGACTGCTCGTCGGAGTTGACCATCGAGGAGTTGGAGGCGCTGACCACCCGCAGGGCGACTTCGTTGACCTGCTCGGTAGCGGACGACACTTCACGGATCGAGCCGTGGATACGTTCCACGAAGCGGTTGAATGCCGTACCCAGGGTGCCGAATTCGTCGTGGTTATGGATGGTCAGGCGTTTGGTCAGGTCGCCTTCGCCTTCGGCGATGTCTTCCATGGCCCGGGTCATGGTGTTCAGCGGTTGCAGCAGCACGCGGATCAGCAGGCCGAGCAGGGCGATGATGATCACCACGGCGACCAGGGTGGCAATCACCGCCGAAGTCCGGAACTCGCTGAGCATCGCATAGGCTTTGTCTTTATCGACTGACAGGCCGATGTACCAGTTGGCAGACGGCAGACCCTTGACCGGGGCGAAGGTCAGCAGGCGGGTTTCGCCGTTGAGCTGGACTTCGCTGAGGTCCTTGGTCAGGCGCGGGGTGTTCTGCGGGAACAGGTCCGACAGCGACTTCATCACCAGGTTCTTGTCTGGATGGACCAGGATCTTGCCTTGGTCGTTGACCAGGAAGGCGTAGCCCATGCCGCCGAAGTTCAGCGAATTGATGATCTCCACCAGGCCGTCCAGGGCCAGGTCGCCGCCTATCACACCGACGTTGCGTGCCGCGGTGGCGACGACTGAAATCACCATTTTGCCGGTGCTGACATCAATGTAGGGTTCGGTCAGGATCGGTCCGTTGGCAGCCATGCCGTCCTTGTACCAGGGACGCACACGCGGGTCGTAGCCATCGGGCATTTTGGTTTGCGGACGAATGGTGAAGCCACCGTTGACGTCACCCAGGTAGATCGTCAGAAAACTTGATACCAGCGCTTGTTGGCCGAGCAATGTGCCGATGTGTTCGGCATCCGGGTAGGTGGCAATGTTTTGTGCCACGTTTTGAACCAAGAGGATGCGGCCATCAAAAAGATTCTTGATATTGGTCGAAGTGCTATCGCCCATCTCGGCAAGATAACTTTCCAGATCTTCGCGAATGGCATTACGCTGCAAGAAGTCGTTGTACAAAGTAAAGAGTGTGAACGCGATCATGACGATCAGAGAAGCGGCCAGAAGGATCTTGTGGCTGAATCGGAGGCTTTTGTTCATAACGTGTCGGTCCGCTAAGGTTTTGTTATCCGGGTTCGTTTGCACAAAGAACAGTTTGAAAGCAGTGCAGGTCCCCTCTCCTTGTCGGGCTATTCCTGTCTTTCTGGTGGTCTATCGCTAACTTGATATCGGCCGATTCGAGCCAAAGCTTAAACAGAGGGTGAAAAAACATGCCTGACTCTTCGCAGTTCGTGCTCGGCGCGGATCTTGCCGGCCAACCGGTCTCCCAGGCCATGCGCCTGGCCAATCGCCACGGCCTGATCGCCGGCGCCACCGGTACCGGCAAGACCGTGACCCTGCAGCACATGGCCGAGGCCTTCAGCGATGCCGGGGTCGCGGTATTCGCTGCCGATGTCAAAGGCGACCTGTGTGGCCTGGGCGCCGTGGGCAATCCCCAGGGCAAGGTGGCCGAGCGCATTGCCGGGATGCCCTGGCTTGAGCATCGGCCGCAGGCATATCCGGTCAGTCTGTGGGATATCCACGGCCAATCCGGCCATCCCTTGCGCACCACCCTCAGCGAAATGGGCCCGTTGCTGCTGGGCAACTTGCTGGAACTGACCGACTCTCAGCAGGCGGCGCTGTATGCCGCCTTCAAAGTGGCCGACCGTGAAGGTCTGCTGCTGCTCGATATCAAGGACCTCAAGGCGCTGCTGGCCCACCTCAAGGACAACCCGCAATTGCTGGGCGAAGACAGTGCCCTGATGACGACCGGCTCCAGTCAGGCGCTGTTGCGGCGCCTGGCTACCCTGGAGCAGCAGGGCGCCGAAGCGCTGTTTGGCGAACCGGCGTTGCAGTTGGAAGATATCTTGCGCCCGGATGCCGAGGGGCGCGGACGCATCCACCTGCTTGATGCCAGCCGCCTGGTGCACGAGGCGCCGAAGGTGTATGCAACCTTCCTGCTGTGGCTGCTGGCCGAGCTGTTCGAGCAACTGCCCGAGCGCGGCGATGCCGACAAACCGCTGCTGGCATTGTTCTTCGATGAAGCGCACTTGTTGTTCAACGGCACGCCCAAGGCTTTGCAGGATCGACTGGAGCAGGTGGTGCGGCTGATTCGCTCCAAGGGTGTCGGGGTCTACTTTGTTACGCAGTCGCCGAGTGACCTGCCGGATGACGTTTTGGCGCAACTGGGCCTGCGTGTCCAGCATGGCCTGCGGGCGTTCACCGCCAAGGAGCAGAAGTCGTTGAAGGCCGTGGCCGATGGCTTTCGCCCCAATCCTGCGTTCGACACCCTGAGCGTGCTGACCGAGCTTGGCATTGGTGAAGCGTTGGTGGGTACCCTGCAGGAAAAAGGCACGCCGGGTATGGTCCAGCGGGTGCTGATCGCGCCGCCGCAGTCACGGATAGGGCCATTGAGCGCGGCCGAACGCGCCGCGTTGATTGCATCGTCCCCGCTGGCCGGGCGCTACGACAAACCCGTGGACCGTGAGTCGGCCTACGAAATGCTCACCGCGCGAAAGGGCGGGGCACCGACACCCGGGCAAGCCCCGGCCGCTGCCGAGGAGAGCCTGGCCGACAAGGCTGGCGAGTTCCTGCAGAGCGCTGCGGGGCAAGCGATCAAGTCGGCGGTGCGTCAGGCAGCCAACCAGTTCGGTCGTCAGCTGGTGCGCGGGTTGATGGGCTCATTGCTCGGTGGCAGCAAGAAACGCTGAACCGCAGGCATGAAAAAGGCGCCTTGAAGGCGCCTTTTTCAATGCGGGACAGTTCAGACGATGAACTTGGTCGCCAGCCAGAACAAGGCTGCCGACAGGCCCACGGTTGCCGGCAGGGTCAGTACCCAGGCCAGCAGGATGGTGCGAACGGTGCCGCCTTGCAGGCCGCTTTTGTTCGCGACCATGGTACCGGCCACACCCGACGACAGTACGTGGGTGGTCGACACTGGCAAGCTGAAGATGTTGGCCATGCCGATGGCGCACGCCGCGGTGATCTGTGCCGACATGCCCTGGGCATAGGTCATGCCCTGCTTGCCGATCTTCTCACCGATGGTCAGAACCACACGCTTCCAGCCGACCATGGTACCCAGGCCCAGGGCCAGGGCTACCGCCAGGATTACCCAGAACGGTGCGTATTCGGTGGTGGCCGTGAGGTCTTTGCGCAGTTTGTCCAGGTCAGCCTTTTCACGTGGCTGCAGGCCCGGCAGCTTGCCGACTTTCTTGGCCGTGTCGTCCAGGCAGAGCAGGTAGCGGCGTACTTCAATACGCTTTTCCGGGCTCAGCGAGCGGTACTCGGTCACGCCCTTGAGCGATTGCAGCAAGGCATTGATGGTCGGCTCGGTCTGCTGCGGATTGCAGCTGAACTGCTCCGGCAGGTCGGCATCTTGCGCTTTGCCCAGGGCCAGGAACTCACCCAGGGTCGCTTCGTTGCGCTGGTAGAACTGGCTCAGGTGCAGGGTGGCGTCGCGGGTACGCTCGATCTGGTAGGTGGTGCTGTTGAGGTCCAGAACGAACTGCGCCGGAACGATACCGATCAGCACCAGCATGATCAGGCCGATGCCTTTCTGGCCATCGTTGGAGCCGTGTACGAAGCTCACAGCCATGGCCGAAATCACCAGAACCAGGCGGTTCCAGAACGGCGGGTGCTTTTTATCGTCGAGTTTGCGGCGCTGTTCCGGCGTCTTGTGCATCTTCGACAGCGGGCGCCACCACTTCAGGCCCAGCAGCACCAGGGCTGCCACGGCAAAGCCGGCCATGGGCGAGAGCACCAGGGACATGCCGATGTCGACAGCTTTTTGCCAGTTGACCCCGTCACCCAGTGGAATGTCGCTGATCAGGGCGTTGGCAAGGCCTACGCCGAGGATCGAGCCGATCAGGGTGTGGGAGCTGGACGCCGGGATACCGAAGTACCAGGTGCCCAGGTTCCAGGCGATGGCTGCGGCCAGCAGGGAGAAGACCATGGCCAGGCCGTGGCCAGTGTTCACATTGATCAGCAGCTCTACCGGCAACAGGTGAACGATGGCATAGGCCACCCCGACACCGCCGAGCAGAACGCCGAGGAAGTTGAACACCCCGGAGAAGAACACCGCCAGGTGCGGCGGCATGGCTTTGGTATAAATGACTGTAGCAACCGCGTTGGCGGTGTCATGAAAGCCATTAATGAACTCGAAGGCGAGTACGAAGGTCAAAGCGAGCAGCAAGCTCACCAGTACCCAGGCATCAAGTCCGCTGAATAAATCGATCATGAAGGTTTTCTGACCCGGTCATAAGGGGGCGCGATTATGCCAGAAAACCCTGCTAATCGATGCACTTGCTGCTGACTGGTCTTGGCCTTTTCGGCGTCGTGCCGAGGGTGAAAGTGCCGGGATCGACTAGGAAAATACCCTTGAAAATCAGGGAAAATCCTGAAAATTTAAAGGTTTAGGGCGCTCCCTGGCTGCAATGAAAGATTCAAACGGCCGTATGAAATTTGTGAGATTCCATTACGAGCTGCTGTAGGCAGTGTAACGATTGCCGCTACGGACTTTCCTCTGTTGCAGCGTCGACCGCCTGCATCAGGCAGGCGGTAGCGACCGGCACATGCTAGCCCTCGTCGGGCTTGAGCTCTTTTTCGATTTTCTGCAATTCCTGGGCAAAGGCCTGGTCGCGGATGCTTGCGCGTTTGCGCCAAGGCTTGCGTTCAGGGTCGGGCTGGGCGGCATAAGTGGTGACTTCTCCGCCGTAAACTTCCTTGTAACGTTGTTCCTGGCGCTCAAGTTCCGCGCGCAGTTCGTCTTTCGTCACAGTGCTACCTGTTGGTTATGAATAAACTCTGGCGTTAACGCATTAGAGCGGTGCAACAGCACAACTTGCAATGCGGCTACGCTGCCAGAGGGGCATGACTGTCGCAGCAACAGTAGGTTTTGAGTATGCACACAAATATGAACAACTGCGTATTCAACCTTGCGGTAATTGTGTCTGTCCGCTACCCGATGAGTTCCGGCAGGTATGAATCGGATCCGCCGAACGCCTGCCAGGCAGTGGGTACGAACTAGCCTGCAACTTATATAACGATGCTTATGACAGCAAGGGCTGCGTGTTGTTACACACTTGTCGAGGCTGGAACAAAACCGGACTATCGCATGGGCTTCTGTTCACAGGATAGCGATAAAACAAATGTCCCGGAGGAAAAAAACGGCCTCGCTTCGTGGGCAAGGCCGTGCCTGGGACTTCTACGGTGGGTACCTGACCAGTCTCTCCAAGAAGCCACATGGTGGCGGTAGAAAGGTATAAGCAATTGAGGGTAGCGGTCAATTGCGATTATCGGTCGTTGGTTCGATAATCGCCCCAGTGACCGTGTTGCCGAGGTGAACCATGACAGAAGAAATACCGCCCAAAGGGCCCGGATTGAACGATCAGGTGCGCAGTTCGTTTGCGTCGCTGGCACCCCCCATCGTCGCTTCACCGGCCAAGCGTATCCAGGCCTTCACCGGTGACCCCGATTTCATGACGTCGCTGGCCCGGGGGCTGGCTGTGGTTCAGGCGTTTCAGGAGCGCAAGCGCCACCTGACCATCGCCCAGATCAGCCACCGCACCGAAATTCCCCGCGCCGCCGTGCGCCGCTGCCTGCACACCCTGATGAAGCTGGGGTACGCCACCACCGACGGGCGAACCTACTCGCTGTTGCCCAAAGTACTGACCCTGGGGCATGCCTATTTGTCGTCGACGCCGCTGGCCGTTTCGGCGCAGCCGTACCTGGACCGCATGAGCGACCAACTGCACGAGGCCTGCAACATGGCCACGCTCGAAGGCGATGACATTCTTTACATCGCCCGCTCGGCGACGGTACAGCGCCTGATTTCGGTCGACCTCTCGGTGGGGGGACGGCTGCCGGCCTATTGCACCTCCATGGGACGAATCCTGCTGGCGGCCCTGGACGATGCCACCTTGCATGAATACCTGGAGCATGCCGACCTGCAAGCCAAGACCAGCCGCACCATTCATGACCCGGTGGCGCTGCTCGACTGCCTGCAACAAGTCCGTCAGCAGGGCTGGTGCGTGGTCGACCAGGAGCTGGAGCAGGGCCTGCGTTCGATTGCCGTACCGGTCTACGATGCCTCCGGCCAGGTGCTGGCTGCGCTGAACGTCAGCACCCATGCGGGCCGGGTCAGCCGCACCGAACTTGAGCAACGTTTCCTGCCCATCATGCTCGCGGCCAGCCGTGACCTGAGTGCCCAGCTGTTTGCCTGACGCTGCAGTTCCTGTTCGATAAACGCACACAGATGCGTTTATCGAATTGCGCCGGTTCCAGTGTCTTATTAATGTCCCTCGCATCGGTCAGCCTGCCCTGACCGCCCATAATAATGAGCGAGAGGCGAATGCCCCATGACTGTCATCCCCTTCAAACACCGCCTGCAGTTATTTCAGTACCTGCTGCGCGGCTGATCCGCACGCCCTAAACCGATCCTCACCGTTTGTGCCGTTCACGCGCGCACCCGCACACCTGCGCGCTCCTACTGGATAAAAATAATGAACAGTCCCCACGCTGCTGTTGGAAACTGCCTTGATGTGCAGTCCTTCATCAATCAACAACCGCTGTCGCGCTATCAGTGGCGGGTGGTGATCCTGTGTTTTCTGATTGTTTTCCTCGATGGCCTGGACACGGCGGCGATGGGCTTTATTGCGCCGGCGCTGTCACAGGACTGGGGCATTGACCGCGCAAGCCTGGGCCCGGTGATGAGTGCCGCGCTGATCGGCATGGTCTTCGGGGCCCTGGGGTCCGGGCCGCTGGCTGATCGTTTCGGGCGCAAAGTGGTGCTGGTAGGGGCGGTGGTGTTGTTCGGCGCCTTCAGCCTGGCATCGGCCTACAGCACCAACGTCGACCAACTGCTGGTGCTGCGCTTTCTGACCGGCCTGGGCCTGGGCGCAGGCATGCCCAATGCCACGACGCTGCTGTCCGAATACACCCCGGAACGGCACAAGTCGCTGCTGGTGACCAGCATGTTCTGCGGCTTCAACCTGGGGATGGCCGGTGGTGGTTTCATCTCGGCCAAACTGATCCCGGCCTTCGGCTGGCACAGCCTGCTGCTGATCGGCGGCGTGTTGCCGCTGATCCTGGCGGTGGTGCTGTTGTTCTGGTTGCCGGAATCGGCGCGCTATCTGGTGGTACGCAACCGTGGCACCGACAAAGTGCGCAAGACCCTGGCGCCGATCGAACCGGCCATTGTCGGCCAGGCATCGAGCTTCAGCGTGCCGGAACAGAAAACGGTCAAGGCGCGCAACGTCTTTGCCGTGATCTTCTCGGGCACTTACAGCGTCGGCACCTTGCTGTTGTGGCTGACCTACTTCATGGGCCTGGTGATTGTGTACCTGCTGACCAGCTGGCTGCCGACCCTGATGCGCGACAGTGGCGCGAGCATGGAGCAGGCCGCGTTCATTGGTGCGCTGTTCCAGTTCGGCGGCGTGCTCAGTGCCGTCGCTGTGGGCTGGGCGATGGACCGCTACAACCCGCACAAGGTGATTGGCATCTTCTATCTGTTGGCCGGGGTATTTGCCTACGCAGTAGGGCAGAGCCTGGGCAACATCACGCTGCTGGCGACCCTGGTGCTGATTGCCGGTATGTGCGTCAACGGCGCGCAATCGGCCATGCCGTCGCTGGCGGCGCGTTTCTACCCGACTCAAGGCCGGGCCACGGGGGTTTCGTGGATGCTGGGCATCGGTCGATTCGGCGCCATCCTCGGTGCCTGGATGGGTGCCACCCTGCTGGGCCTGGGCTGGAACTTCGAGCAAGTGCTCACCGCGCTGGTGATCCCGGCGGCAATCGCCACGGTGGCAGTGATCATCAAAGGCGTGGTCAGCCACGCCGATGCCACGTAGGAGCGGGCTTGTTGTGGGAGAGGGCTTGCTGTGGAGAGGACTTGCTGTGGGAGCGGGCTTGCCCCGCGATAGCGGCCTTCCATCCACATCGCTATCGCGGGGCAAGCCCGCTCCTACAGGTCATACAATCGGTTCGATAATCGAACAGTTAGTCGATTATCGGATTGTAGCGGCCGAAGCCCATCCGTAATCTGAACCCATACCGGCGCCGCTCAAGGCGCCTTGCACACCGACCTCGACTCAGCATATCCAGGAGTCTGCAATGGCTGAAATCCTCTCGCTCCACGACGCCGTGAAGCAGTTCGTCCACGACGGTGACAGCGTCGCCCTCGAAGGCTTCACCCACTTGATTCCAACCGCCGCCGGGCATGAAATCATTCGTCAGGGCAAGAAAGAGCTGACCCTGGTGCGCATGACGCCTGACCTGATCTACGACCAACTGATCGGTTCCGGTTGTGCCCGCAAGTTGATTTTCTCCTGGGGCGGCAACCCGGGGGTCGGTTCCCTGCACCGCCTGCGCGACGCGGTGGAAAAGCAGTGGCCCCAGGCCATGGAAATCGAAGAACACAGCCACGCCGACCTGGCCAACGCCTACGTCGCCGGTGCTTCGGGCCTGCCGTTTGCGGTACTGCGTGCCTACGCAGGTTCCGATCTGCCCAAGGTCAACCCACTGATCAAGAGCGTCACCTGCCCATTCACGGGTGAAGTGCTGGCCGCCGTGCCGTCGGTTCGCCCGGACGTCACCGTCATCCACGCACAGAAGGCCGACCGCAAGGGCAATGTGCTGCTCTGGGGCATTCTTGGCGTGCAGAAAGAAGCGGCCCTGGCGGCCAAACGCTGCATCGTCACCGTCGAGGAAATCGTCGACGACCTGAACGCGCCGATGAACGCCTGCGTACTGCCCACCTGGGCACTGTCGGCAGTCTGCCTGGTGCCGGGCGGTGCTCACCCGTCCTACGCCCACGGCTACTACGAGCGTGACAACCGCTTCTACCAGGCCTGGGACCCGATTGCCCGCAACCGTGAAACCTTCACCGCCTGGATCGACGAATACATTCGCGGCACCGCCGACTTCAACGAATTCAAGGCAAAACTGGCCAGCGCTTCGGAGGCTGCACAATGAGCTACTCCACCAATGAAATGATGACCGTCGCCGCAGCCCGTCGTCTGCGCAATGGTGCAGTGTGCTTCGTGGGCATCGGCCTGCCTTCCAAGGCCGCCAACCTGGCCCGCCTGACCTCGTCCCCCGACGTGGTGCTGATCTACGAATCCGGCCCGATCGGCGCCAAGCCGAGCGTACTGCCGCTGTCGATCGGTGACGGCGAGCTGGCCGAAACCGCCGATACCGTGGTGCCCACCGGCGAAATCTTCCGTTACTGGCTGCAGGGTGGCCGCATCGACGTGGGGTTCCTCGGCGCCGCCCAGGTCGACCGCTTCGGCAACATTAACACCACCGTGGTGGGCGATTACCACCAGCCGAAAGTGCGCCTGCCAGGTGCTGGCGGCGCGCCGGAAATCGCCGGTTCCGCCAAGCAGGTGCTGATTATCCTCAAGCAGTCCAACCGCGCCTTTGTCGACAAGCTCGACTTCATCACCTCGGTCGGTCACGGCGAGGGCGGTGATTCGCGCAAGCGCCTGGGCCTGCCAGGCGAGGGGCCGGTGGGCATCATCACCGACCTGTGCATCATGGAGCCGGAAGCCGGCACCCACGAGTTCGTGGTGACCTCCATTCACCCGGGCGTGACCCGCGAGCAGATCATTGCCGCCACCGGATGGGCCATCCGTTTCGCTGACGATGTGGCGACCACCGCTGAGCCAAGCGACGTCGAGCTCACCGCCCTGCGTGACCTGGAAGCGCGCACTGCCGCCGCCCACGGCCAAGCGCCAGGAGAAGCCTGATGCGTGACGTATTTATCTGCGATGCCATCCGTACCCCCATCGGCCGCTTTGGCGGTGCCCTGGCCGGTGTGCGTGCCGACGACCTGGCGGCGGTGCCGATCAAGGCCCTGATCGAGCGCAACCCACAGGTGCAATGGGATCAGGTGGACGAAGTGTTCCTCGGCTGCGCCAATCAGGCCGGTGAAGACAACCGCAACGTTGCCCGCATGGCACTGTTGCTGGCCGGCCTGCCGGACAGCGTGCCGGGTGTGACCCTCAACCGCCTCTGCGCCTCGGGCATGGATGCGGTAGGCACTGCGTTTCGCGCCATTGCCAGCGGCGAGATGGAGCTGGCGATTGCCGGCGGCGTCGAGTCGATGTCCCGCGCCCCGTTTGTGATGGGCAAGGCTGACAGCGCCTACTCGCGCAACATGAAACTGGAAGACACCACGATCGGCTGGCGCTTCATCAACCCCTTGATGAAAGCCCAGTACGGCGTCGATGCCATGCCGCAGACCGCCGACAACGTCGCCGACGATTACCAGGTGTCCCGCGCCGACCAGGACGCCTTTGCCCTGCGTAGCCAGCAGCGCACCGCCGCGGCCCAGGCCGCAGGCTTCTTTGCCGAAGAAATCGTGCCGGTGCGTATCGCCCATAAAAAAGGCGAAACCATCGTCGAGCAGGACGAGCACCCACGGGCCGACACCACCCTCGAAGCCCTGACCCGCCTCAAGCCGGTCAACGGCCCGGAGAAGACGGTCACGGCCGGCAACGCCTCGGGCGTCAACGACGGTGCGGCAGCCTTGATCCTGGCCTCGGCCGAGGCAGTGAAAAAGCACGGCCTGACGCCGCGTGCCCGGGTACTGGGCATGGCCAGCGCCGGCGTTGCCCCGCGCGTCATGGGCATAGGCCCGGTGCCTGCGGTGCGCAAGCTGACCGAGCGTCTGGGCGTCGCGGTCAGTGATTTCGACGTGATCGAACTCAACGAAGCCTTCGCCAGCCAAGGCCTGGCCGTGCTGCGCGAACTCGGCCTGGCCGACGACGCACCGCAGGTCAACCCGAACGGCGGCGCCATTGCCCTGGGCCATCCCCTGGGCATGAGCGGTGCGCGTTTGATCCTCACCGCCTTGCACCAGTTGGAGAAGTCCGGCGGGCGCAAGGGCCTGGCGACCATGTGCGTGGGCGTAGGGCAGGGCCTGGCCTTGGCGATCGAGCGGGTGTAAACCAATGACCCCGGACAGGCGGCCCCCACGCAGGGTCGCGGGTCTGGGGTGATTGCTTGTGGAACAAGAGTGTTACTGGTTGTGTCTAGACTCCAGTAACCCTCAAAGAGTGAACTGTCATGACTTCAGCCTATTACACCGGTGAGGAGCGCAGTAAGCGCATCTTCGCCATCATCGGCGCTTCCTCGGGCAACCTTGTGGAATGGTTCGACTTCTACGTCTACGCCTTCTGCGCCATTTACTTCGCTCCGGCGTTCTTTCCCTCCGACGATCCGACGGTGCAACTGCTCAACACCGCCGGGGTATTTGCCGCTGGCTTTTTGATGCGCCCCATTGGCGGTTGGCTGTTCGGCCGCGTGGCCGACCGTCATGGCCGCAAGAATTCGATGATGATCTCGGTGCTGATGATGTGCGCCGGTTCCCTGGTCATTGCCTGCCTGCCGACCTATGCCTCGATCGGCGCCTGGGCGCCGGCGCTGCTGTTGCTGGCGCGGCTGTTCCAGGGCCTGTCGGTGGGCGGCGAGTACGGCACCACCGCCACCTACATGAGTGAAGTGGCCCTGCGTGGCCAGCGCGGTTTCTTTGCCTCGTTCCAGTACGTGACCCTGATCGGCGGCCAGTTGCTGGCGGTGCTGGTGGTGGTGATTCTTCAGCAACTGCTCAGCGAAGATGAACTGCGCGCCTGGGGCTGGCGGATTCCGTTCGTGGTCGGCGCCGTGGCCGCGGTGATTTCGTTGCTGTTGCGTCGCTCGCTGGAAGAAACCAGCAGCGCGCAAACCCGTAACGACAAAGAGGCCGGCAGCATCAGCGGATTGTTCCGCAACCACACGGCAGCTTTTATCACCGTGCTTGGCTACACCGCGGGCGGCTCGCTGATTTTCTACACCTTCACCACTTACATGCAGAAGTACCTGGTGAACACCGCCGGCATGAGCGCCAAGACTGCCAGCTTCATCATGACCGGCGCGCTGTTTCTGTACATGTGCATGCAGCCGCTGTTCGGCATGCTCTCCGACCGAATCGGCCGGCGTAATTCGATGCTCTGGTTCGGGGCCCTGGGCACCTTGTGCACCGTGCCGATCCTGCTGGCCCTGAAGACCGTCACCAGCCCGTTCCTGGCCTTCGTGCTGATCACCCTGGCGCTGTGCATCGTCAGTTTCTATACCTCGATCAGCGGCCTGGTCAAAGCCGAGATGTTCCCGCCGCAGGTGCGCGCACTGGGTGTGGGCCTGGCCTATGCGGTGGCCAACGCTCTGTTTGGCGGTTCGGCCGAGTACGTGGCGCTGGGGCTGAAGTCCATTGGCCTGGAAAACACCTTTTACTGGTACGTTACCGCCATGATGGCCATTGCCTTCCTGTTCAGCCTGCGCCTGCCGAAACAGGCCGCCTACCTGCACCACGACCATTGACCTGTTGAAGGACTTGTAGATGAACCCGCGACCGGGCAATCAGCTGTTCGATGCCTACTTCACCGCCGCCGCCATGCGTGAGGTATTCAGTGACCGTGGCCGGGTACAGGGCATGCTCGATTTCGAGGCTGCCCTGGCCCGCGCCGAAGCGGCCGTGGGGGTGATCCCGCAGGTGGCGGTGGCGCCCATCGAGACCGCCTGCCAGGCCGAGCGCTATGACTATGCAGCGCTGGCCGAGGCCATCGGCATTGCCGGCAATTCGGCCATCCCGCTGGTCAACGCACTGGGCAAGGTGATCGCCAGCGACGTGCCCGAGGCCGAACGCTATGTGCACCTGGGGGCCACCAGCCAGGACGCGATGGATACCGGGCTGGTCCTGCAGCTGCGTGAGGCCTTGGGCCTGATCGAAGACGATCTGCAGCGCCTGGCCGATGCTCTCGCGCGGCAGGCCCAGACCCATGCCGATACGCCGTTGGCCGGACGTACCTGGTTGCAGCATGCAACGCCGGTCACCCTGGGCATGAAGATCGCCGGCTGGCTGGGCGCCGTGACCCGTCACCGCCAGCGCCTGCAAGAGCTCAAGCCACGCTTGCTGACCCTGCAGTTCGGCGGCGCCTCCGGCACCCTGGCGGCGTTGGGTGACAAGGCATTGCCGGTGGCCGAAGCCCTGGCCCGGCAACTGAGCCTGCAACTGCCCGAACAGCCCTGGCACACCCAGCGCGACCGCCTGGTGGAGTTCGCCTCGGTGCTGGGCCTGATCGCCGGCAGCCTGGGCAAGCTGGGTCGCGACGTCAGCCTGCTGATGCAGACCGAAGCTGGCGAAGTGTTCGAGCCGTCGGCACCGGGCAAGGGCGGTTCGTCGACCATGCCGCACAAGCGCAACCCGGTCGGCGCTGCCGTGCTGATCAGCGCTGCGACCCGGGTGCCGGGGCTGGTGTCGACGATGTTTGCCGCCATGCCCCAGGAGCACGAGCGCAGCCTGGGCCTGTGGCATGCCGAATGGGAAACCCTGCCGGAAATCTGCTGCCTGGTTTCCGGTGCGTTGCGCCAGGCCCAGATCATCGCCGATGGCCTGCAAGTGGACGCCGAACGCATGCGCCAGAACCTCGACCTGACCCAGGGCCTGGTGCTGGCCGAAGCGGTGAGCATCGTTTTGGCTCAACGCCTGGGCCGCGACAGCGCCCATCATTTGCTCGAAAGCTGCTGCAAGCGTGCAGTGGCCGAACAGCGTCACCTGCGCGCCGTGCTCGGCGACGACCCCCAGGTGAGCGCCGAACTTTCACCCGACGAGCTCGATCGTCTGCTCGACCCCGCCCATTACCTTGGCCAGGCGCGCGCCTGGGTTGAGCGGGCGCTGGCCGAACATCACCGTTTCAATGCCTGAAGGAGGCTGCAGTGGCACAGGTACAACTCGCCGATGGCGCACTCAACTACCAACTCGATGGGCCTGAAGGCGCACCGGTGCTGGTACTGTCCAACTCCCTGGGCACCGACCTGCACATGTGGGACACCCAGGTGTCGGCCTTTGCCGCGCACTTTCGCGTACTGCGTTACGACACCCGTGGCCACGGCGGCTCGCTGGTGACGGAAGGGCCGTACAGCATCGAGCAACTGGGCCAGGACGTACTGGCGCTGCTCGACGCGCTGAAAATCGAACGCGCGCACTTCTGCGGCTTGTCCATGGGCGGCCTTATCGGCCAGTGGCTGGGCATCAATGCCGGCGCGCGGCTGAACCGCCTGGTGGTGTGCAACACCGCCGCCAAGATCGGCTCGCCAGACACCTGGAATCCGCGTATCGAAATGGTCCTGCGTGATCGCCAGGCAGCGATGGTCGGTTTGCGCGATGCCTCGATCGAGCGCTGGTTCACCCCGGGCTTTTCCTCGAGCCATCCGGATCAGGCCAAACGCATCACCGACATGCTCGCCGCCACCTCGCCAGAAGGCTATGCGGCCAACTGCGGTGCGGTGCGCGATGCCGATTTTCGCGATCAGCTGGGCGAAATCAAGGTGCCGATGCTGGTGGTGTCGGGCAGTCATGACGCGGTCACGCCGCCGTCGGGCGGGCTGTTCATCCAGGAGAATGTGCAGGGCGCCGAATATGCTGAGTTCCATGCCGCGCACTTGTCCAACGTCGAAGTGGGCGAGCCGTTCAGCCGCCGCGTGATCGACTTTCTGCTGGCCCGCTGAGGAGTATTCCGTGGACGAGAAACAACGCTACGAAGAGGGTATGAAGGTGCGTCGCGCGGTGCTTGGCGATGCCCATGTCGATCGCAGCCTGACCAATCTCACCGAGTTCAACGGCGAGTTCCAGGAGATGATCACCCGCCATGCCTGGGGCGATATCTGGACCCGCCCGGGCCTGCCGCGGCATACCCGCAGCCTGATTACCATTGCCATGCTGATCGGCATGAACCGCAATGAAGAGCTCAAGCTGCACCTGCGCGCGGCCGCCAACAACGGCGTAACCCGCGAAGAAATCAAGGAAGTGCTGATGCAGAGTGCGATCTACTGCGGCATTCCGGCGGCCAATGCCACCTTCCACCTGGCCGAGTCGGTGTGGGATGAGTTGGGGGTCGAGTCGCGGAGTTGAGTCTTGTGTTCGAGTGATCGCATCGCGGGGCAAGCCCGCTCCTACGCGCGGTAGGAGCGGGCTTGCCCCGCGATGGCGTAGTCAGACCACAGGCCCGGCATTGCGCTCCACTGCCTGCTTCAGTTCCGGGCACAGCCCCAGCAGGAACGCCAGTTCCGCCACCACGAAAAGAGGCCCGATGATCAGCCCGCTGACATCATCGACAAAGGCCGGTTTGCGCCCTTCGTAGTAATGCCCCACAAACTGGATCACCCAGCCCACCACAAACAACCCAAGCCCCGCGCCCAGCCACACCGGCGTGCTCTGCACGGCCAGGAGTTGCCCGACCCACAGGCACAAGCCCAGCAGCAAGGCCATGATCAGGCCGAAGCGTTGATCCAGGCGCAGGTAAAACCAGGCCGACGCCAATGCCACCAGCAAGGCCGGCGACAGCCACATGCCGGCCATGGCGACCCCCGGGCGTGACAGCAGCACGGTGACTGCCACCACGATCATCGGGATACCGACAAAGTGGGTGACGATGTTGCGCGGGTCACGGTGGTAGGCGGCGTACTGACTGAGGTGTTCGACCAGGGTTTTCATTATTGTTCCTCCTGAGGGGAGCGGGCGGGCCTCACTCCCCTCAGGATAGCCTGCAAGCTAGTCCGGCTGGAACGGTGACTCGCTGAGAATCACCCCGGTCTCTTCGACGTACTTCTGCCACTCGCCCAGCAGCGCTTGCAGCTTGGCCGGTTGCGCCAGGGCCAGGTCGTCGATTTCGCCCGGGTCGCTGGCCAGGTCATACAGCTGCCAGGTGGCCGGCCCCACCGGGCCCGGGATGTACACAGCCTTCCACTGGCCCTGGCGAATGGCCCGGCGGCCAAACAGCTCCCAGCCGGTCACGGTGTTTTCGTCATGCACCTGTTCGGTTTCTCCCGACAGATAGCCCAGCCACGATTTGCCGCGCAGCGGCGCAACATCACGGTCGCGCCAGCGCTTGCCGGGGTGGCGGATACCGGCCAGGTCCAGCAGGGTCGGGGTGATGTCCATCACCGTGCTGAACTGGTGACTGATCTGTCCTTGGCGCGCCAAGGCCGGGTAATGCACCAGCGCCGGGACGCGAATACCGCCTTCGCTGGTGAAGGCCTTGAACAGCCGTGAAGGTGCGGTAGCCGCCTGGGCCCATTGCGGGCCGTACCAGACATAGGAGTTGGCGCGGCCGATGTTTTCCAGGCTGTTGTCGTAGTGCTGGTCCAGGTAACTGGCCAGGTGCGGGCCGAACTTGGGGAAGGCTTCGAGCAGCGCGCCTTCGGCGCCGTTGTCGGACATGAACAGCACCAGGGTGTTGTCCAGCTGGCCCTGGTTGCGCAGGTAGTCCAGCACCCGGCCGATGTTCCAGTCCATGCGCTCGACCATGGCCGCGTAGACCTCCATCGAGCGTGCCGAACGTTGCCGCTGTTCGTCGCTGAGGCTTTCCCAATGGTTATCTACCGGATGGGCGCGGGTGTCGGCGGCGATCAGCCCCAGTTGGCGGAGTTTTTCCAGGCGTTCCTGGCGCAGCACTTCGGGGCCGGCGTCATAGCGCCCTTTGTAGCGGGCGACCACTTCGGCCGGTGCCTGCAGCGGCCAGTGCGGTGCCGAGAAGGGCAGGTAGGCAAAGAACGGCCGGCTCTGGTCGCGCTCCTTGAGGTACTCCAGCAGCTTGTCGCCGAAGGCGTCCGAGGAATAGAAGCCTTCGGGCAGTTGCTCGACGAAGGTCTGGTCCTCGATGTACAGCGCAGGTGTCGACTTGAGCAGGCGCGGGGTCTGCTCGTCGTAGGTCGGCTCGAAGCCGTAGTGGTTGGCCGCGCCGGGCAGCAAGGCAAAGGAGCGTTCAAAACCGCGGGCATGGGGCGCCAGTTCCGCCTTCAGGCCCAGGTGCCACTTGCCGCTCATCAGCGTCTGGTAGCCGGCTTCGCGCAGCAGTTCCGGCAGGGCCACCACGCGGTCATTCAGATAGCCTTCGTAGCCGGGTTTGCCGATCAGCTCCGGCGTCAGGGCTTCGGCCATGGTGCCGATGCCGGCGATGTGGTGGTCGGTGCCGGTGAGCAGCATCGAGCGGGTCGGCGAGCAGGTCGGCGCGGTATGAAAGTCGGTCAGGCGCAGGCCGGCGTTGGCCAGGGTGTCGAGGTTCGGCGTGGCGATTTCGCCACCGAACGCGCCGAGGTCGGAGAATCCCAGGTCATCGGCAACGATGACCAGAAAGTTGGGGCGTTGGCTCATGGTCGGTTCTCAATAGGCAAGGTAGGACAGGGGCAGGTTGTGGATCTGTACCGGTGCGGCCGGCAGGTAGCGGTCATCGGCGGTCAGCTCGTGCAGCAGGGCTTCGCGCAGGCGATGAAAGTCCAGGCTCGAGCGCTGGCGCGGGTGGGGCAGGTCAATGCTGTGGATGTGCTTGATGCGCCCTGGGCGCGGTTCGAGCACCACCACGCGGTCAGCCAGAAACAGGGCTTCCTCGACATCGTGGGTCACCAGCAGGGTGGTGATGCGTGCGCGTTCGCGGATCGCCAGCAACTCTTCCTGCATTTGCTGGCGGGTCAGGGCATCGAGGGCACCGAAGGGTTCGTCGAGCAGCAGGATGCGCGGGCTGGCCACCAGGCCACGGGCAATCGCCACCCGCTGGGCCATGCCGCCGGACAATTGGTGCGGATAGGCCTGGCTGAAGTCCTCGAGCCCGACCAGGGCGATGTAATGGGCAATCCGCTGGTCGCGCTGTTCGCTGCTCAGCGGCTCGTTGACCAACCCCAGGGCGATGTTTTCCCGCACTGTCAGCCAGGGAAACAGGCGATGTTCCTGGAACACGATGCCGCGCTCGCGGCCGATACCGGTCAGCGGCTGGCCGTCGATCAGGATCTGCCCCTGGTAGTCGCTGTCCAGGCCGATCAACAGGCGCAGCAGGGTCGACTTGCCGCAGCCGCTGGCGCCGACGATGGCGACGAATTCGCCGTCGGCGATGTGCAGGTTGAAGTCGCGGATGGCTTCCAGCTCGCCGCCGGCCACCGCAAAGTGTTTGCCGACCTGATTGAAGCTGACCAAGGGATGGGCAAGGGCGTTCATGCTCGTCTCCAGCGCGTGGCACGCGATTCGATGTGTTGTCCGAGGGCGCCCAACAGCGCGCCAGTGAGGCCGACCAGAAGCATGGCGGCCATGATCAGGTCCATGCGCAGCAGTTGCTGGGCGCCGATCATCAGGCTGCCGATGCCGCCCCCGGAGGGCATGAAGTATTCGGCGCCGATGGTGCCCAGCCAGGCGTAGATCAAGCCTATGCGCAGGCCGGCGAAAATCCCCGGTGCCGCCCCCGGCAGCACCAGGCGCAGCAAGCGCTGGCGCAGGTTCAGGTGCAGCACCCGGGCGGCCTCGTCCAGTTGCGGGGAACGGTTGGCGACGCTGCGCTGGGTGGCGATGAACAGGGGGAAGAAGGCGGCCAGGCCGACGAATACCCACTTGGCCAGTTCGCCGAGGCCGAACCAGGCCGTGAGCAATGGCACCCAGGCAAAGATTGCGATCTGCCGAAGCCCGGCCAGGGTAGGGCCGAGCACGCGTTCGGCAGGGCGCGACAAGCCCAGCCACAGGCCCAGGACAAACCCCAGCCCGCCACCGAGCAGCAGCCCGCCCAGGGCGCGGCCGACACTCACCGCCAGGGCCGAGGTGAGCGAGCCGTCGAGCACACCGTTGCAGGCGGTGCTCAGCACTTGCCAGGGCGCGACCAGGATCTGCGCATCAACCCACTGCAGTTGGTTGGCCAACTGCCAGAGCAGCAGTAACCCCAGCGGCAGCCACAGCGCGTGCAGGCGCTCGACACCACGCAGCTGCTGCACCCGCAGTTGCGCCCCGGCCGGATGCGGCCAATGCACCAGGCGCCGGTCCAGCCAGCCCAGGCCACGGTCCATGGCAAAGCCAAGCAGGCCGATCACGGCGATGCAGACGAAGACGATATCGAGCATGAACAATTGCCGCGCCCAGACCATCAGGTAACCGATGCCTTCGCTGGAGGCGAGCAGTTCGACCGCCAGCAGCGATGACCAGCCGGTAGCCAGGGCCAGGCGCACACCGGCCAGGAAGGCGGGCAAGGCGGCCGGCAGGATCAGCCGGGTGATGAGTAAAGGCGGCGGCAGCCTGAGCACTGCCGCGGCTTCACGCAGGCGCGGCTGGGCATCGCGCACGCCGACCAGGGTATGCAGGGTGACCGGGACAATGATCGCCTTGACCAGCACCACCAGCTTGAGCAGCTCGCCGATGCCGAACAGCACCATGAACAGCGGCACCCAGGCCAGGGTCGGGATCTGCGCCAAGGCGTTGAAGGTGGGCAGCACCAGGCGCTCGGCGCGGCGGCTGAAACCCAGCCAGGCACCTAACACCGCGCCGCTGACAACACCGGCCAACAGCCCTAGCAGCAGGCGTTGCAGGCTGATTGCCAGGTGCGCCCACAGCTCGCCTCGGGCTAGCTCTAGCCCGCTCTGCCAGACCAGGCTGGGGGCGGGCAGTATCTGTTCGCTCATCCACTGGTTTCGGCTGGCCAACCACCACAGCAGGGCCAGGCCCAAAGGCAGGTACCAGGCCTGCAGCCGTGCCCAGGGCAACCTGCCGGCCACGCTCGGACGCTGCGCAGGCGCGCTCAGCGAGGGGCTGGAAAATGATGCTCGGGCCATGGCGGACCTCCGTGGATTGAAATTTACATATTCCTTTCGGATATATTTTTCTTTGTATCAATGCGAATAGTTCATAAGAGTGTGCATTTAAACCAGGTGCCCAACGCCGTATCCAATGCCTTTGAAGCATATTTTTCGTGTGCCACAGGCATCGTTCGGCGCAAGCCCCGTGGTAGCTCGCTTATGTTTATCAGTTATTAAAATGTAATTTATTAGTATTTATTTGAAGGTGCTGGATGTGGTTAGCGTGGCCGCACCACTACAAGGAGTCGCGTGCCATGAACCTGTCGATCAACCGTGTTTTCAGTCTGTTTGCCGCCCCCGCCCTGGCTGCCGTGGTCGGTTGGCTACCGCCGCTGGCCCAGGCCAGTGCCGTGCGGGAAATCCGTATCGCCGTGCCGGACCTGAGTGCGGGTACGCAAAATTCGGGGGGCGGGGTCAGTGATGTGCTGCGCAATCAGCAGTTGCTGGAAAAAGCCTTTGCCGCCGACGGCATCACCATCCAGTGGAACTACTTCAAGGGCGCGGGCCCGGTGATCAACGAAGCCTTCGCCAACGGCCAGGTGGATTTCGCCTACCTGGGGGATCTGGCCGCCATCATCGGCAAGGCCAATGGTGTCGACACGCGCTTGCTCTCGGCCACCGCGCGGGGCGTCAAGCATTACCTGGGCGTGGTGCCCGGCAGCGATATCAAGACCCTGCAGGATCTCAAGGGCAAGCGTGTGGCGATCTTCCGTGGCACTGCCAGCCAGCTGTCGTTCGACGCCGCCCTGGCCAGTCAGGGCTTGAGCGAGAAGGACCTGAAGGTGATCAACCTGGACTTCAACGCCGCCGTCGCCGCCCTGGCCGCCCGCCAGATCGATGCCACCTGGGGGCTGTCGGGGCTGACGGCCCTGCAGGCACGCGGCCTGGCCGATCTGCCGCTCAACACCCGCGACCTGGGCGGTGCCGGCAGCATCCAGGCGGTGCTGGTGGGGGCGGGCGCGTTTGTCGATGCGCATCCCGAGCTGGTTCAACGCCTGCTCGATACCCAGCAGCAGGCGGTGCAATGGTTGAGCGACGAGGCCAACAAGGACGCCTATATCCAGCTGGTGTCAGGGTTGGCGAGCTACCCGAAAGTGATCCTCGAGCGTGACTTGCAGGACGAGCCGCTCAAGCACACCTTCCGTTCCAGCCTGGACCAGCCGTTCCTTGACCAGTTGCAGGCGTCGGTCGACCTGGCCGCCGAGCAACGCCTGATCCGCAAACCGTTCAAGGTTGCCCAGTGGCTGGCCCCACAGGCTATCCGGCCAGCACCTGTAGCGCTGGCTGCTGATCGAGGCTGATCAGGGTGTCGATCATCGCCTTCGCCGCTGGCGACAGGCGATAACCGCTGCGGCTGACGATGCCGCAGCGGGCGTTGAGGCTGTCCAGGTTGGCCGGCAAATTGCGCCAATGCAGGCGAATCAGGCGACCGTGCTGGATCTCGTCGGCGAAGGCCTCCTCGGTACCGATGCCGATGGCGTCACTGCCCAGCACCCGGCGTACCAGGGTTGGCAGGTGTTCGGTTTGCAGCTGCGGGGTGAAGTCGGTCTTGCCGCTGAGATTGGCCAGGAGCTTGCGCACGCCGGGCGGGATCAGCGTGGTGGCCAGCGGGTAATCGAACATGTCGTTGGTCGACAGGCTGTCCTTGGCCAGCAAGGGGTGCCCCGGGCGGCAGAAGAACAGCCCGCGGCGGGGGCTCAGCGGCAAGGTGTGGAAGTTGGGATCGGCCTCGAACTGGCGGATATCGGCCACGAAAAACTCGATTTCCTCCCGGTTCAAGGCCCGGCTGAGCTTTTCCCAGTTATCCACTTCAAGGCTGGTGCGCACCTTGGGGTGGGCGTCGAGAAACTGCGCGAGCGCCCGGGGCACCAGGTGCACGGCAGGCGCCGGGCCGCAACCGAAGTGCAATTCGCCGGCGTCGAGCTTGGTCATCTGCAGGACTTCGCTGTTGAGCAGGGCTGCGCCCTGCACCAGGCGCAAGGCGTGCTGCAGCACCACCTGGCCTTCGGGGGTCGGGCGCAGGTCCTTGTTGCCGCGGTCCACCAGCACACACCCGAACTCTTGCTCCAGGCCCTGGATGCTGCGGCTGAAGGCTGGCTGGGTGATGCCCATGGCGTCGGCCGCGCGGACAAAACTGCGGTGTTCAGTGAGGGCGATGAAGTAACGCAGTTGGCGAAGATCCATATGCTTTCCCGGCATTCCAAAAATACGGCGAAGGTATTTGCCGCCACGAAGGCTCAGGTTTTAAATGCAAGCTCTTATTCCGTCAATGAAGCACTTGCAAATTTGTTAGAGCTTATTTGCATATAGATAGCGCAAGTGTTTCATCGGCACTTTTCGCAAAGCAGCCAGATGAGGGTCATACCATGAGCAATGCCGCACGCGCCGTAGCATCCGTCAGCCATGCGCTGGACATCCACCCGGTCGCCGGACGCATCGGTGCCGAGATCCGTGGGGTGCAGTTGAGCGCCGACCTTGAACCTGCCGTGATCGAGGCCATCCAGGCCGCGCTGGTGCAGCACAAGGTGATCTTCTTCCACGCCCAGCAGCACCTTGATGACCAGGGCCAGGAGGCCTTTGCCCATCTGCTCGGCGAGCCGATTGCCCACCCCACGGTGCCGGTGCGCGAAGGCACGCGCTACGTGCTGGAACTGGATGGCGGCGAAGGGCGCCGGGCCAACTCCTGGCACACCGATGTAACCTTCGTGGATGCCTATCCCAAGGCGTCGATCCTGCGTTCGGTGGTAGCGCCAGATTTTGGTGGCGACACCGTATGGGCCAACACGGCGACGGCCTATCAGGACCTGCCGGCCGAGTTGCAGGCGCTGGCCGATCAGCTGTGGGCGGTGCACAGCAACGAGTACGACTACGCGGCGGCCAAGCCGAACGTTACGCTGGAGCAGCAGGAGAGCTATCGCCGGATCTTCACCTCAACGGTGTATGAAACCGAACACCCCGTAGTGCGCGTGCATCCGGTCAGTGGTGAGAAGACCCTGCTGCTGGGCCACTTCGTCAAACGCCTGAAGGGCTACTCGCAGTTTGATTCCACCCACCTGTTCAATCTGCTGCAGAGCCACGTTACCCGCCTGGAGAACACCGTGCGCTGGCGCTGGCAGGCCGGTGACGTGGCGATCTGGGACAACCGCGCCACCCAGCATTACGCGGTGGATGACTACGGCACCCAAGGGCGCGTGGTGCGTCGGGTGACCTTGCAGGGGGATGTGCCGGTGGGGGTGACCGGGCAGCGTAGCCGGACCACGCGCGGGGTCTGATAGCAATCGCGGGGCAGGCCCGCTCCTACCGGGTAGGAGCGGGCTTGCCCCGCGAGGGTTTCAGAGAATGCTGATCGGATAGCTGACGATCAGGCGGTTCTCATCAAAGGCATTGCTGCTGTAGTCCCGGCGCATGGTCGAGTTGCGCCATTTAAACGACAGGTTCTTCAGGGCGCCGGACTGGATCACATAGGCCAGCTCCGACTCCCGCGCCCATTCCTTGCCATCGGTGATCGCGCTAGTGTGCACGTTGTCACCGCTGATGTAGCGGTTCATCAAGGTCAGGCCCGGTACACCCACCCCGGCAAAGTTGAAGTCATGACGCACTTGCCACGAGCGCTCCTGGGCGTTGTCGAAGCTTGAGTTGTAGCTGTCGTTGGCCAGGGTACCGCCGCTGGTGCCGTTGACCCGCATCCAGGCATCATCGCCACTGACTTTCTGCAGACCGACGTAGAAGGTGCTGGCCCCATAGCGGGCCGAGAGCAGCGCCGAGGCGGTGCGGTTGTCCAGGTCGCCTGCGCGGGCGGCGCCGTCTTCCTTGCCGATGAAGTAGCCAAGGTTGGCGCCCAGGGTCCAGTTGCCCAGCGGCTGGCTGTGTATCAGGTTGATGAACTGTTGGTTGTAGATGTCTTTGAGCTCGGCGTTCCACAGGCCTATCTGGGTACGTTTGTCGTTGAAGCTGTACTCGCCGCCGGCAAAGTTGAAGCGGTCGGAGGTGAAGGCCGCGCGGCCGTTCATCGACATGTCTTCCATGCTCGCGTCGTTACGCGGGCTGTTGCCGCGGAACTGGCCGGCGTACAGGGTCAGCCCGGCAATTTCCTGGGACGTGACTTGCCCGCCACGGAAGGTCTGGGGCAGCGAGCGGCCGTCGTCCGAACGCAGGATCGGCAGCACCGGCATCCATTCCCCCACCTTCAGCTCGGTGTTCGACACCTTGGCCTTGAGCGCCACGCCCAGGCGACCGAAGTCATCGGCCGGGCGGCCGTCATCATGCACCGGCAGCAGATTGGTGTTTGCCGTGCCCCGGCCGCCGTCGAGCTTGACCGAGTACAGGCCCAGCACGTCCACGCCGAAACCGACCACGCCCTGGGTGAAGCCGGAGCGGGCGTCGAGGATGAAGCTCTGGGTCCATTCCTCGGCCTTGCCCTGGGGGTTGGCGGGGTCGACGAAGTTGCGGTTGATGTAGAAGTTGCGCAGGTTGAGGCTGGCCTTGGCGTCTTCGACAAAGCCCCCTTCGGCCGCGAAGGCGGGCAGGGCGCAAGTCATGGCCAGCAGGCCGGGAAGCAGGTGTCGTGCGGGTGGGAGTGCGGTCATTTTGTATGTGTCTCTTGTTTTTATGTAAGCCGAAGCCATCCGCTGTGACGGTTAACGGTCACAGGCCGGGCAACGATCTTTGGGTAGAAACGTGGGAGAAGCTGCGAAGGATGGTGCGGTGGCGGGTGGGGGTGAATCAATTCGTTACAGGCGGAATCGGGCGATAATCGAACGCTAACTGGTTGGTTAGTTTTGGCTGGATCGCGGGGCAAGCCCGCTCCTACTTTGAGCTGGCATAAAAAAACCCACCGCAGGGGTGGGTTTTTTCATTCGGCTAACGCTTAGCTTTTTGGCGAATCAACCGCAGCCTGCTGCTGCGCCTGACCGGTCTGCTCGTACCAGCCGCCACCGAGGGCCTTGTACAGGTTGACCTCGCTGACCAGCTGCGACAGACGATCGCTGATCAACGCCTGCTGGGTGTTGAACAACTGACGCTGGGCGTCGAGGAAGGTCAGGTTGCTGTCGACACCAATGCGGTAGCGACGCTCGGCCAGGCGGTAGTAGTCCTGGTTGGCGGCGACCAGGTCGCGCTGGGCCTGCAGCTGATCGTTGAAGGTCTTGCGCGCGGCGAGGCCATCGGAGACTTCCTGGAAGGCGGTCTGGATTGTTTTCTCGTATTTCGCGACGTTGATGTCCTTCTGGATCTTCGAGTAGTCGAGGCTGGCGCGCAGGGCACCGGCGTTGAAGATCGGCAGGTTGATCTGCGGCTGGAACAGCCAGGTGCCCGATCCACCCTTGAACAGTCCACCCATGTCGGGGCTCAGGGTCCCGGCGTTGGCGGTCAGGCTGATGCTTGGGAAGAACGCTGCACGGGCCGCACCGATGTTGGCGTTGGCGGCCTTGAGCAGGTGCTCGGCTTCCTGGATGTCCGGACGACGTTGCAGCACCTCGGACGGCAAGCCGGCCGGTACTTCGGCCAGCACATCGCTGTCCAGGCTGCGCGCCGCCGGCAGGTCGGCCGGCAGGCCGGTGCCGACCAGCACGGTCAGGCTGTTCAGGTCCTGGGCGACCAGGCGCTGGTACTGGGCCAGCTTGACCCGGGCACCTTCAACCGAGGTACGCGCCTGGCTCAGGTCCAGGGCCGAAGCCACACCCACTTCGTTGCTGCGCAAGGTCAGCGCGTAGCTTTCCTCGTACGTCTTGAGGGTGTCTTCGGTCAGCTTGAGCAGGGCCTGGTCGGCCTGCCAGGTGAAGTAGGCGTTGGCAACGCTGGCCACCAGGCTGATCTGGGTAGAACGCCGGGCCTCTTCGCTGGACAGGTAGATTTCCAGTTGCTGCTCGGTGAGGCTGCGCACCCGACCGAACAGGTCCAGCTCGTAGGAGCTCACCCCGAGGGTGGCCGAGTACTGGCTGGTGATCTCGGAGTCACCGGTCTGCGACAAGTTGGCCGGCATCCGCTGACGGCTGCCGCTGCCATTGGCGCTGACTGCCGGGAACAGGTCAGCCCGCTGGATGCGGTACTGCGCCCGGTAGGCATCGATGTTCAGTGCCGCGACCCGAAGGTCGCGGTTGTTGACCAGCGAGGCCTGGATCAGTTGCTGCAGCGCCGGGTCATTGAAGAACTGACGCCAGCCCTGCTCGGCGGCGGCCACATCCGCCGACTCGGTCGGCGAATAGGCAGGGCCTTGCGGCCACTGCGCGGCCACCGGCGAGTCCGGGGTCTGGTAGTCGGGGATCAGCGAGCAGCCGCCAAGAATGAAAGCGGTTACCGCCAGGGACAACAGGGACTTACTCATTGCCCAGCCTCATAGCGTGGAGTTTCAGGTGCGGCGTCTTCTTCAGGCTTCTTGCTGCCGAACATCGACGACACGGTAACGAAGAACAGCGGTACCCAGAAGATGGCCAGTACGGTGGCGGTCAGCATGCCGCCGATTACCCCGGTACCGATCGCATGCTGGCTGCCCGAGCCCGCACCGCTGGAGATAGCCAACGGTACCACGCCGAGAATGAACGCCAGCGAGGTCATGATGATCGGCCGCAGACGCATCCGGCAGGCTTCGATGGCCGCATCGATCAGGCTGCGGCCCTGCTCATGCAGTTCCTTGGCGAATTCGACGATCAGGATCGCGTTCTTCGCCGCCAGACCGATGGTGGTCAACAGGCCCACCTGGAAGTACACGTCGTTGGACAGGCCGCGCAGGCTGGTAGCCAGCAGCGCACCGATGATCCCCAGCGGTACCACGAGCATGACCGCGATCGGAATCGACCAGCTTTCATACAGCGCCGCCAGGCACAGGAACACCATCAGCAGCGACAGGGCGTACAGCGCCGGCGCCTGGGAGCCCGACAGGCGCTCCTCGTACGACAGGCCGGTCCAGGAGTAGCCAATACCTGCCGGCAGTTGCGCGGCAATGCGCTCGACCTCGAGCATGGCCTCACCGGTACTGTAGCCAGGCGCCGGTGCACCGAGGATTTCCATGGCTTCTACGCCGTTGTAACGCGACAGCTTCGGTGCACCGTAGATCCATTCGCCGGTGGCGAAGGAGGAGAACGGCACCATCTCGCCAGCGGCGTTGCGCACGTACCACTTCTGCAGGTCTTCCGGGCTCATCCGCGAGCCAGGCTCACCCTGGATGTACACCTTTTTGACCCGACCGCGGTCGATGAAGTCGTTGACGTAGCTGGCACCCAGGGCAATCGACAGGGTGTTGTTGATATCGGCAATGGTCACGCCCAGGGCACTGGCGCGCTCGTCGTCGACGGTCAGCTGGTACTGCGGTTCATCGTTCAGACCGTTCGGACGTACTGCCGAGAGGATCTTGCTTTGAGCTGCGAGGCCCAGGAACTGGTTACGCGCTTCCATCAGCTTGTCGTGGCCGACACCGGCACGGTCTTGCAGGAACACGTCGAAACCGGTGGCGTTACCCAGCTCCAGTACCGCAGGCGGGGCAAAGGCAAACACCATCGCGTCGCGGAAGCTGAAGAAGTGCTGCTGGGCACGGGCTGCCAGGTTGAACACGTTGTTCTCGGCAGAACGCTCGCCCCACGGCTTGAGCATGATGAAGGCCATGCCCGAGCTCTGGCCGCGACCGGCGAAGTTGAAGCCGTTTACGGTGAACACCGAGGCAACGGTATCGGCTTCCTTGTCGAGCAGGTAGGCACGCATTTCATCGATCACCACCTGGGTCCGTTCGGCACTGGAGCCGGCCGGGGTCTGCACCTGGGCGAAGAGTACGCCCTGGTCTTCCTCGGGGAGGAACGCGGTGGGGATGCGCATGAACAGCCAGATCATGCCGACCATGATCAGCAGATAGGCCAGCAGGTACGGCGCCTTGTGACGCAGGATGTTGCCCACGCCGCGCTCGTAGCTTTTGACGCTGCGGTCGAAGTTGCGGTTGAACCAGCCGAAGAAGCCGCGCTTTGGCGTGCCATGCTCACCCTTTGGAATCGGCTTGAGCATGGTGGCGCACAGGGCCGGGGTGAAGATCAGCGCAACGATGACCGACAGGGCCATGGCCGACACGATGGTGATCGAGAACTGCTTGTAGATCACACCGGTGGAGCCACCGAAGAACGCCATGGGCAGCAGTACCGCCGAGAGCACCAGGGCGATACCGACCAGGGCGCCCTGGATCTGGCCCATGGACTTCTTGGTGGCTTCCTTGGGTGACAGGCCCTCTTCGGCCATTACCCGTTCGACGTTCTCCACCACGACGATCGCATCGTCCACCAGCAAGCCGATGGCAAGCACCATGCCGAACATGGTCAGGGTGTTGATACTGAAGCCCGCCGCGGCCAGGATGCCGAAGGTGCCGAGCAGTACCACAGGCACGGTCATGGTGGTGATGATGGTGGCGCGGAAGTTCTGCAGGAACAGGTACATCACCAGGAACACCAGCACGATCGCTTCGATCAGGGTGTGGATTACCCCGCTGATCGACTCGGTCACAACGGGCGTGGTGTCGTACGGGAACACCGCCTTCATGCCTTCAGGGAAGAAGGGTTCCAGGTCGCTGATGGTCTTGCGCAGGGCTTTGGCGGTGTCCAGGGCGTTGGCCCCGGTTGCCAGCTTGACCGCCAGACCGGAGGCCGGCTTGCCGTTGAACTGGGCGCTGACGGCGTAGTTCTCACCGCCAAGGCCTACGGTGGCGACATCTTTCAGGCGTACTTGCGAGCCGTCACGGTTGACCTTGAGCAGGATCTTCTCGAACTGCTCGGCGGTCTGCAGGCGGGTCTTGCCGATGATGGTGGCGTTCAGTTGCTGGCCGGGCAGGGCAGGCAGGCCGCCAAGCTGACCGGACGATACCTGGACGTTCTGCGCCGCCACGGCGGTGCGCACATCGACCGGGGTCAGCTGGAACTTGTTCAGCTTGGCCGGATCGAGCCAGATGCGCATCGCGTACTGGGCACCGAACACCTGGAAGTCACCGACACCTGCGGTACGCGAGATCGGGTCCTGCATGTTGGAGACGATGTAGTTGGCCAGGTCGTCCTTGGACATGCTGCCGTCTTCGGATACCAGGCCGATCACCAGCAGGAAGTTCTTCACTGCCTTGGTCACGCGGATACCCTGCTGCTGTACTTCTTGCGGCAGCAGCGGGGTAGCCAGGTTCAGCTTGTTCTGCACCTGGACCTGGGCGGTGTCGGGGTTGGTCCCCTGCTCGAAGGTCGCGGTGATGGTCATGCTGCCGTCGGAGTTACTTTCCGACGATACATAACGCAGGTTGTCGATACCGTTGAGCTGCTGCTCGATCACCTGCACCACGGTGTCCTGCACGGTTTGCGCCGAGGCGCCCGGGTAGGTCACGGCGATGGCGATGGCCGGCGGCGCGATGCTTGGGTACTGGTTGATTGGCAACTTCAGGATCGACAATGCGCCGACCAGCATGATCACCAAGGCGATCACCCAGGCAAAGATCGGGCGATCGATAAAAAATCTCGACATGGTTTACTCCCCTTTGGCCCCTGCAGTCTTTGCATTGGCCTGGGTTGGCTGAGCAGGCTTGACGTTGGTGGCTTCGCTGACCTTGACCTCGATACCCGGCTTGACGAACTGCAAGCCTTCGGTGATCACGCGGTCACCGGCGTTCAGGCCTTCGGAGATCAGCCAGTCGCTACCGACGGTACGCGTGGCCTTGAGTTGGCGCAGCTCGACCTTGTTCTCCTGGTTGACGATCAGGGCGGTTGGCTGGCCCTTGAGGTCGCGGGTCACGCCTTGTTGCGGGGCGAGGATCGCCTGGGCGTTGACACCGGCCTTCAGCCGCGCGTGGACGAACATGCCGGGCAGCAAGTTGTGCTCAGGGTTCGGGAACACGGCGCGCAGGGTCACGGAGCCGGTGGTCGGGTCGACCGAGACTTCCGAGAACTCCAGGCGGCCTTCCTGGCGATAGGTGCTGCCGTCTTCCAGGGTCAGGGTGACCTTGGCGGCGTTGTCGCCGACTTTCTGCAGCTGGCCGCTTTCCAGTTCACGGCGCAGCTTGAGCAGCTCTGCCGAAGACTGGGTGACGTCGACGTAGATCGGGTCAAGCTGCTGGATCACCGCCATGGCGTCGGCCTGGCCGTTGTTGACCAGCGCGCCTTCAGTGACTGCGGAGCGACCGATACGGCCACTCAGCGGCGCCAGGACCTTGGTGTAGCGCAGGTCGATCTGGGCGCTGCGCAGTGCAGCCTCAGCTTGCAAACGTTTGGCTTGTGCGTCGTCGTATTCCTGGCGGCTGACCGCTTGTTCGGCTACCAGCTGCTTGTAGCGCTCGGACAGCGAACGGGTCGATTGCAGGTTGGCCTGAGCGCTTGCCAGGGTCGCTTCGTACACCGAAGGGTCGATCTGGTAGAGCTGCTGGCCTTCCTTGACCTCGGTGCCTTCCTTGAACAGGCGCTTGAGGATGATGCCGTTGACCTGGGGGCGCACTTCGGCGATACGGTAGGCAGTGGTACGCCCCGGCAGATCGGAGGTGAGGGTATAGGCTTGGGTTTGCAGGGTGACGACGCCGACCTGAGGAACTTGCGCTACTGGCGCGGCCTCTTCCTTTTTACAGCCGCTGAGCAGTGTTGCCAGGGCGACGGCGGATACCAGAGCGGTAACAGCTGGCTTGAATTGCATGAAGATCCTCGGGTCGCAAGAGCTGAAGACGCTCAAGAATAAATGGAAAGGATGCGAATAGAAAAAAAGTTGTCGTGTGGATAAATAGCTTGCTAAGGAATATACTTACATTCATGGTTGTTTGTAAATACCTTGCAGGCGATGCCCCACGTCGTCGCAAGCCCAGAATCTAACCGGTAACAACCTGTAAAAAGTTGATCCGGCTCAGCCCCCAGGTGCCCGTGCATGCACCCGGGTTTTGATGAGGTCGTACTGCCATGGTCCGTCGAACCAAAGAAGAAGCCCAGGAAACCCGCGCCCAGATTCTGGAAGCTGCGGAAAAGGCCTTCTACAAGCGCGGAGTAGCGCGAACCACGTTGGCGGATATCGCCAAGCTTGCCGGCGTTACCCGTGGTGCTATCTATTGGCACTTCAATGACAAGGCCGAGCTGGTCGAAGCCATGCTCGATAGCCTGCACGAGCCCCTTGACGCCCTGGCCCGGGCCAGTGAAAGCGAAGAGGAGCTTGATCCGCTTGGCTGCATGCGCAAGTTGCTGGTCCAGTTGATGCACCAGATGGTGCTTGACCCGAAAACCCGGCGAATCAATGAAATTCTGCATCACAAGTGCGAGTTCACCGACGATATGTGCGAGATTCGCCAGCAACGGCAGACCTCGACGGTGGAATGTCATGCCCATATCGCGCTGTCGCTGGGCAATGCAGTGAAGCGCGGGCAATTGCCCGCCGATGTAGATCCCGAGCGTGCAGCGATGGCGATCTACTTCTATATCGATGGCCTGATTCGCCGCTGGCTGCTGTTGCCGGAAAGTTTCGACCTCTTGGGTGAAGCGGAGCACTGGGTCGATACTGGGCTGGATATGCTGCGCTTGAGTCCGACCTTGCGCAAATGACACTTTGTGAAGGTTTGTGATGATTTGTTTCCACAGCCTTCACTCATATTCCTACTGCCGTCCGCGCAATTGCCTATCCGGTAATGCCAATGCCGCTGTCAGCCCGAGCAGTGAGACCATCGCGCTGCCGAGCAACAGATTGCGGAACGTCATCGTCAGCTCTTCCTGAATCTGCAGGCTCGGCTCGCCCGCCTTGAGGCTGCCGAGCAGCGCATCTCCCGCCAGGCTCAGGCCCCCGTCCTGCAACATCGTCAGCAACAGTGCCGACATGCATGCTACGCCCATGGCGCCGCCCAGTGAGCGGAACAGATTGGTGGTGCTGGTGGCCACGCCGATATCCCGCGGCTCCACCGCGCTCTGGGTCGCCACCAGCGAGGTGGGGAACTGCAAGCCCGAGGCAATCCCGGTCAGGATCATGAACAGGCCACTGAGCCAGGCAGCCTGGGGAGGCGTGAACGCCATGCCGACGATGGCGAACGGCATCAGCAATGCACCGCCCAGTATCTGGGGTTTGAAGCGACCGGTGAAACTGGTGAGCCGCCCCCCGCAATAAGCCCCGATCGGCAAGCCGATAGCCAGCGGCAGCAGGTGCAGGGCCGCGCTGTCGGCGCCTGCGCCGGTAATGCTCTGGTAGCGCAGCGGCATCAGCATGGTCAGGGAGATGGCCTGGAAACTGGTGAAGAAAATGGTGCACCAGCACAGGGTGGCGACGGGGTTCGAGAACAGCTTCAGTGGCAGCAAGGGCTCGGGCGCACGGCGTTCGTGAACTACGAATACCCACAACCCGACCAGCGCGCAGAGCAGCAGGCTGGCAACTTCAAAAGCGTGCCAGGGGTGCCCCTGACCGATCAGGGTGATGCCCAGCAGCAAGCTGCTCAAACCGAAAATCAGCAGTGCGGCGCCCGCGTAGTCGACCCGCGCCCGACCTTGCGGCACCACCAGGGTTCGCAGCGCACGGCGGGTGACCCACCAGGCCGTCAGCCCCAGCGGCAGGTTCAGCCAGAACACCCAGCGCCAGGACAGGTACTCGGTCAGATACCCGCCCAATACCGGTCCCGTGACACTGGCCAACGCATACATGCTGCTGAAATAACCCTGGTAGCGGCCGCGTTCCCGTGGCGGCACGAAGTCGCCGATGATCGCCTGGCTGACCGAGACCATACCGCCGGCGCCAATCCCTTGCAGCACACGCGCCAACACCAGTTGCTCCATGTTCTGCGCCAGCGCGCAGAACAGTGACGCCAGGGTAAACAGCGCGGTGCCGGTGAGGATCATCCGCCGCCTGCCGTACAGGTCACCGAGCTTGCCGTAGATCGGCACGGCCACGGTCATGGCGACCATGTAGCCCGAAATCACCCAGGCCAGCAGGCCGACATCATTGAATTGCGCGGAGATCGCCGGCATCGACACGGCAACAATGGTCTGGTCCAGCGCGCCAAGGAAAATCGCCAGCATCAGGGCGACAAGCACGCTGCGCAGCACGGGTTGCGGGGTATTGAGTTGCGTCACAGGCCAGCTCGGAAGGCAGGGTTGTTCCGCAGGCTTGTGCTGCGGAAGTGAGTGCTGGCCAGTCTACTCGATAGCTTGCTAAGCGTCTGCCCCGGAATTACCTCAGGGCGCTCAGGGTTGCGGTGTGCGGCACGCAATGGGCAAGGCTGCAACTGGCTGCCGAATACGGCTGATGTCGAGCCATTTCGACGCGATAGGCGGCTGCGGCGTAGAGCCCGACCACCGAGACGATGGCAAAGACAACGGCGCACTTTCTGGATTTGAGGCCCATGATGCTCACCTCTTTCAACGGCACACAGGTGCTATTGAAAGCATAGGTCAGCTTTTCCAGGAGTGCCCGGGCTAGAGCAGATCGCGGTCCCATTCCGGCTCGGCGGTAAAACGCTCGGCGAGAAAGTCGAGCATGCTGCGCAAGGTGGCCGGCATGTGCTTGCGCGAGGTGTAGACGGCGGTCAGGTTCAGGTCCTGCGGGCGGGCCTGAGGCAGCAGGCGAACCAGTTCGCCACTGCGCAGGGCGGCGGCGGTCTGATAGGTCGGCAGCATGGCAATACCGGCGCCGGCCAGCGCCGCACGTTGCAGGGTCATGGCCTCGTTGGCGCTGATGTTGCCCTGCACCGGCACCGACACCACGTCGCCTTCCACGTCGAATTGCCAGAGGCTGCGGCCGAAGTAGGAGTGGGTCAGGCAATTGTGCCGGACCAGGTCCTGGACCTGCTCAGGGGCCGGGTGTTCGCGCAGGTAGGCAGGGGAGGCGCAGATCACCGAGCGGCAGACGCTCAGGCGGCGGGCGATCAGGTTGGGGTCAAGTTCGTTGCTGGTACGGATGGCCAAGTCGATGCGCTCGTCCACCAGGTTGACCGTGCGATCGAGCATCTGCAGGTCAATTTTCACCCCGGGATAGCGTTTGACGTAGTCGGCCAGCGCATCCATCAACTGCGCCTGGCCAAACGAGGTGCTGACACTGATACGCAACTCGCCCCGTGGCGTATCGTTTGGTGCACTCACCACCGCTTGCAGATCGCCCGCCAGCTCCAGCATCTGCCGACAGCGCGGCAAGGTTTCCTGGCCGGCGGCGGTCAGGCTCAGGCGACGTGTGGTGCGTTGCATCAGGCGGGCCCCGACCCAGTCCTCAAGCGCTGCCAGGTAGCGTGAAACCACCGGCCGTGAAAGGTCCAGATGCTCAGCCGCCGCCGACTGGCTGCCCAGGTCGACCACGCTGACGAACACCCGCATAGCGGTCAGACGATCCATGATTTGCCCGATTCAAGAAACAAACTATGTCCGATCTTCGCATTTTTTGTATCGGTTCGTGCAACTAAGCTGTTGCTCATTGCTCACCCACAGGAATTGCTTGATGCGTCGTTCATTCTCCTTTCGCCGCTTGCTGCTGGCTTTCGCCACCCTGGGGGCGCTGGCCCAGGTAAATGCTGCCGAGCAGCCGCTGCAGCTGGATGTCTTCAATCCGGGGACGGATGCCTTGTTCCCGGTCAGCTCGGTCATCGTCAGTGGCAAGCATGACGCCATTCTGGTCGATGCCCAGTTCGGCAAAGGCCAGGCGGAACAGGTCCTGGCCCGGCTGCGGGCCAGCGGCAAGCAGTTGACCACCATCTATATCAGCCATGGCGATCCGGACTATTACTTCGGCTTGCAGACCCTGACCGACGCCTATCCTCACGCCAGGGTCGTGGCCTCGGCGGCAACGGTGGCGCACATCAAACAGACCATGGACGGCAAGCTGGCCTACTGGGGCCCGCAGATGGGCGCCGACAAACCGGACAGGCTGGTGGTGCCGGGCATCCTGGAAGGCAATCAACTGGTGCTTGAAGGGCAGCCTTTGCAAGTGATCGGCCTCGATGGTCCGCAGCCGGATCGCAGCTTCGTCTGGATCCCCTCGATCAAGGCGGTCGTCGGCGGTGTGGTGGTCGCGCAAAACCTTCATGTGTGGATGGCCGACACCCAGACGGCGCAGTCGCACAAGGACTGGCTGGCGACCCTTGCGCGCATCGAGCAGCTCAAGCCGCAGGTCGTGGTGCCAGGGCATTACCTGGGACAGCCCGGCACGTCGCTTGAAGCGGTTCACTTTACCGCTGGCTACATCCGCGCGTTCGACCAGGAAACCGCCAAGGCCGGCAATGCCGCCGAGCTGATTGCGGCGATGAAAAAACGTTACCCGGACCTTGGTGAGGTGAGCTCGCTTGAGCTCGGCGCCAAGGTCGCCAAGGGCGAGATGAAGTGGTAGGCAACATTCAATCCTGACTGGAGGTGTTTCATGAGCAACATTGCAATCATTGGGGCGACCGGACGTGCAGGCAGCCAATTGCTGGAAGAAGCGCTGCGTCGTGGTCATCGCGTCACCGCCATCGCCCGTGATCCGTCGAAGCTGCAGGGCCGGGAAGGTGTGAAGACCGTGGCATTGGATGTCAGCGATGCCGCGGCGCTGGAGCAGGCGTTGGCTGGGCATGACGTGGTGCTCAGCGCGGCGCATTTTTCCAGCATCAAGCCCCAGGCGATCATCGAGCCGGTGAAGAAGGCCGGGGTCAAGCGCCTGTTGGTGGTTGGCGGGGCAGGCAGTTTGCTGCTGCCGTCGGGGCACAAGGTCATCGACAGCCCGGACTTCCCGGAAGCCTATAAGGCCGAAGCCACCGCCGGCGGTCATTACCTCGACACCCTGCGCCAGGAAAAGGAGCTGGACTGGACCTTCCTGTCACCCTCGGCCGAGTTCGTCGAAGGGCCGCGCACCGGCCGCTACAACATCGGCAAGGACCACTTGCTCATTGGTGACGATGGCAAGAGCTGGATCAGCTTCGCCGACTACGCCATCGCCATGCTCGATGAAGTGGAAAAGCCTGCTCATTCGCGTCAGCGCTTCACCGTTGGAGCTGTGTGACGGGGTGATTGCTTTCGCGGGGCGAGCCCGCTCCTACAGGACGGTGCGGGCGCGGTCACATAGCCAGTCGAGCAGTTCCTGCAAGGCCGGCGACGCCGCGCCTTGCGGGCGCACCAGGTAATAGGCCTGGCCGGTGTTGACCTTGAGCGGGAAGGGGGTTACCAGCCGCCCGCAGCGCAGGTCATCACCGATCAGCGACCAATCGCCGATCGCCACCCCGGTCCCCTGCGAGGCCATGGACATCGCCATGTCCAGGGTCTCGAAGTGCTGGTTCTTGCCATGTCCAGGCAGGTGGGCACCGGCCGCACCGAGCCAGACATTCCAGTCGTGCTGATCGCGGGTCGGGTGCAGCAGCATGTGCTGCTCCAGGTCCGCCAATTGTTGCAACGGCACCGGGCCCGCAAGCAATTGCGGCGCGCAGACCGGTGTCAGTTGTTCATCGAACAACTTCATTTTGTGCAAGCCGTGGTTGGGCGCCGCTCCATACACCACGGCCGCATCGAAGACTTCCCGGCGAAAGTCCACACCGTGCTGCACCGTGGTGGTCAGCTCCACCGGCACATCCGGGCGCAATGCCTGCCACTCCATCAGCCGTGGCAACAGCCAGCGCATGACACACGTCGGCGCCTTGAGTTGCAGGGTGGCGCTGCGTTCGCCGACTTGCTGCACCCCTTCCTCGATCAGTGCGAACACCTGCTGGACCCGTGGCAGCCAGTCCTGGCCTTCACGGGTCAGGCTCAGGCCGCGGGCCTGGCGCAGGAACAGGGCATAGCCCAGATGCTCTTCGAGCCCGGCGATCTGTCGGCTGACGGCGCCCTGGGTGATGTGCAGCAATTGCGCTGCGCGCGTGAAATTGCAGCACTGGGCGGTGACCAGAAACGTGTGCAGGGCGGGCAGGGGAGGCAGGCGTTTCATTGAGAGGTCAGCCATGATCTGTGGACATGGCTAGTATGAGCTTTTATGCATTGTGCCGGTAGCGGGCCGGCGGTCCAATAAAGCCTGTTTTCAGCACAACAACAGGCACACGAACATGGCGACTTGCGGCGAAGTACTGGTCAAACTCCTTGAAGGCTATGGCGTGGACCATGTCTTCGGAATTCCCGGCGTGCATACCGTCGAGCTCTACCGGGGGCTGGCGCGCTCTTCCATCCGGCACATCACCCCGCGCCATGAGCAAGGCGCAGGCTTCATGGCTGACGGCTATTCCCGTACCCGTGGCAAGCCCGGCGTGTGCTTCATCATTACCGGCCCTGGCATGACCAACATCACCACCGCCATGGGCCAGGCCTATGCCGACTCGATCCCGATGCTGGTGATTTCCAGCGTGCAGTCGCGCAATGCGCTGGGTGGCGGACGCGGCAAGCTGCACGAACTGCCGGCCCAAGGCAGCCTGGTGGCCGGTGTCGCCGCCTTCTCGCATACGCTGATGTGCGCCGATGACCTGCCGATGGTGCTGGCCCGCGCCTTCGCCGTATTCGACGGTGCCCGGCCGCGTCCGGTGCATATCGAGATTCCGCTGGATGTACTGGTTGAAGACGCCGACCACCTGCTGGCCAGTACACCGGTACGGGTTGCCCGTGCCGGTGCCGCCCCAGCGCCGGTGGCGCAGATGGCTGCCTTGCTGGCCGGCGCGCGCCGACCGCTGATTCTCGCCGGTGGCGGCGCCATCGACGCCAGCGCCGCGCTGACCCGTCTGGCCGAGTACCTGCAGGCACCGGTGGCCCTGACCATCAATGCCAAGGGCGTGCTGCCCTCCAGCCATCCGCTGCAAATCGGTTCGACCCAGTCGCTGGTGGCCACCCGCGCCCTGGTGGCCGAGGCGGACGTGGTGCTGGCCATCGGCACCGAGCTTGCCGAAACCGATTACGACGTCACCTTCAAAGGCGGCTTCGAGATTCCGGGCCGCTTGCTGCGTATCGACATCGACCCGGACCAGACCGTGCGCAACTATCCGCCGGAGGTTGCCCTGGTGGCTGACGCCACGGTCGCCACCGATGCCTTGCTGGTGGCCCTGGCCGAACTGCCGGCGCCCGTGCGCGGCAGTGACTGGGGCGCCAGTCGCGCCGAGCGTTTGCGTGCAACGCTGCTGGCCGACTGGGACCTGCCGATGCACAGCCAGACGCGCATGCTCAAGACCCTGCTCGACACCCTGCCGGGCGCGATTCTGGTCGGCGACTCGACCCAGCCGGTCTACACCGGCAACCTGACCCTGGACATGGACCAGCCGCGTCGCTGGTTCAATGCCTCGACCGGCTACGGCACCCTGGGCTACGCCTTGCCGGCGGCCATGGGGGCCTGGCTGGGCAGTGCTGAAGCCATCAACGAGCGGGCGCCGGTAGTCTGCCTGATTGGCGATGGTGGTTTGCAGTTCACCCTGCCCGAACTGGCCAGTGCCACCGAAGCGCAGGTGCCGCTGATCGTGCTGCTGTGGAACAACCAGGGCTACGAAGAAATCAAGAAATACATGGTCAACCGCGCCATTGAGCCGGTAGGCGTGGATATCCACACCCCGGACTTCATCGGTGTGGCCAAAGCGCTGGGTTGCGCCGCCGAGACCGTGGCAGGCGTCGAGCCGTTGCGTGCAGCATTGCGCCAGGCGTGCGACCGCAAGGGCCCAAGCCTGATCGAAATCGACCAGCAACAGTGGCAGCAGGCGGTGCAAGCATGATGAAGCTGCCAGGTCTCTACATTGACGGTGTGTGGCAACACGGCTCGCATCCGCTGATGGTGATCAATCCGAGCAACGAGCAGTTGCTGGCTGAAGTGGCCGGCGGCGACGGGGCCGCCGTGGACCGCGCCGCAGTGGCGGCCAAGGCCGCCCTTGGCGCCTGGTCGGGCAGCAGCGGCGCCGCGCGCGCCAAGGTGCTGCGGGCCATCGCCGAGGGTGTCGAGCAACGCCGTGAGCGATTGGAGTTTCTGCAGGCCAGCAACAACGGCAAGCCGCAGGGCGAAGCGCAGTTGGATGTCGACGATGTGATCGCCACCTTCCGTTACTACGCCGAACTGGCCGATGGCCTGGACGCCGCGCAGGACAGCGCGGTGGCACTGCCCAGCGACGACTTTGTCGCCCGCCTGCGACGTGAGCCTTGTGGTGTGGTGGGGCTGATCGTGCCGTGGAACTTCCCGATGGTCACCACGGCCTGGAAGCTGGCGCCCGCTCTGGCAGCCGGCTGCTGTGTGGTCCTCAAGCCGTCGGAAGTCACCCCGCTGGCAGAGCTGGAACTGGCGGCGATCATTGCCGAAGCCGGCTTGCCGCAGGGCGTGTTCAACCTGGTGTGCGGCACCGGTATCGCCGTAGGCGCCCCGCTGGCGGCGGACCTGCGCATCGCCAAGATTTCGTTTACCGGCAGCAACGCGGTGGGTGTGCAGGTCATGCAGCGCGCCGCTGAAACCATCAAGGGCGTAAGCCTGGAACTGGGCGGCAAATCCTCATTGCTGGTGCTGGAGGATGCCGACCTTGAATTGGCGGTTGAGCTGGCCTGCCTGGGCGGCTTTTTCAACGCTGGGCAAATGTGCTCGGCAACCAGCCGGGTGTTGGTCGCCGAGGCCTTGTACCCGGACTTTATCGCCCGTTTGAAAACGCGCACTGAGGCGATCCGGGTCGGCGAGCCGTTCACCGGCGATAGCGAAATGGGCCCTTTGGTGAACGCCTTGCAGTACCAGCGCGTGCAAGGGCATATCGCAGCGGGCCTGGAGGCCGGTGCCCGGTTGCTGTGCGGTGGGGGGCGTCCGCTGGATCTTCCCTGCGGCTATTTCATCAGCCCTACGGTGTTCACCGACGTGCCGCTGGACAGCGCGCTGTGGCGCCAGGAGATTTTTGGCCCGGTGCTGTGTGTGCGGCCGGTGGCCAATGAAGCCGAGGCAGTTGCCCTGGCCAATGACAGTGAGTTCGGCCTGGTGTCCAGTGTCATCAGCAAGGACCTGGATGCCGCTGAGCGGGTCGCGAATGCCTTGCAGGCGGGCTTGGTGTGGATCAACGCACCGCAAGTGATTTTCCCGCAGACCGCCTGGGGAGGTTACAAGCAGAGCAGCATCGGGCGGGAACTCGGGCCTTGGGGCTTGAGTGCGTTCCAGGAAATCAAGCATGTGGTGCGGGCCGTGTAGGAGCGGGCTTGCCCCGCGATAGCGTGTTCCAGGCAATACCAGACGGGCTGGATGTAACGGCCTCTCGCGGGGCAAGCCCGCTCCTACAGGGTGCTGCGCAAGCGTGCCAGATCGCGTACCGGCGGCGCGCCATACAGGCGACTGTACTCGCGGCTGAATTGCGACGGGCTCTCATAGCCCACCCGATACCCGGCCACCGCCGCCTCCAGCCCGTCATTGAGCATCAGCCGCCGCGCCTCCTGCAGGCGCAGCTGCTTCTGGTATTGCAGCGGGCTCATGGAGGTGACTGCCTTGAAGCGGTGGTGCAGGGTCGAACTGCTCAGATTCACTTCCCGGGCCAGGTCATCGATACGCAGCGGGCGATGAAAATGCTGGTTCAGCCATTCGATGGCCTGGCACACCCGATGGGTCTGGCTGCTGGACATGGCAATCTCATACAGCCGGCAACCCTGTGGCCCGCGCAATAGGCGGTAGAGGATTTCGCGGCGGATCAGCGGCGCCAGTACCGGGATGTCCTTGGGCGTATCCAGCAGGCGCATCAGGCGCAGCAAGGCATCGAGCAATTGCGGATCGGTGCGTTCCACATACAGGCCCCTGCCCGAAGGCAGCCCCGGCACGCCCATGGGTCCAGCCTCGGCGATCAGGTTGTTGATCTGCGCAGGATCGATGTTCATCCGCACACCAAGGCTCGGGTTCTCCGGGCTCGCCTCCAGCAACACACCACTGATGGGCAATGCCACCGACAGCACCATGTAGTGCAGCGGGTCATAGACGTAGCGCTCATCGCCCAGGCAAATCTCCTTGCTGCCGTGGGCAAGGATGCACAGCGCCGGCTGGGCCAGGGCCGACATCGAGCGGACACTTTCGGTGTACTGCACCAGGTACAGGTCTTCGATAGCCGATTCGACGCTGGAGGCGCTCGGGGCATGGCGACGCACCAGGTCCGCCAGCTCCTGGCGCTGCTGTTCCAGTGCGGGATCGAGGATCAGGCGGTCGGGGGTGGCAGTGGTCATGGCGACGCTTCCGGATAAGAACCTGTGCAGCATAGGTTTGTGCAAGCAGTGGCGCTAGCCGGATGCTGTCGTCTGCTTGCCTGATCCTGCCGCGCGCAGGATCAGGCAAGCGCACGACAGGAATGGCCTAACGGCACGCGCGAGGCGTCGCCTAACCTGTGCAGCCTGGCAACAACAACTGGCTGCTCTAGGAGAGATGCTCATGACCTCGTCGCATTCGGTCACCCACCTTGCTTTTATCCGGGCCAGCAGCGGTCGTTCAGTGGAACTGGGCGAGCGCTTGCGCCAACTGCTCGAGCCGTCGAGACAGGCACCGGGCTGCCTGCACTTCAACCTGCAACAGTCCCAGGTCGATGCCGATCTGTGGCTGTTGAGCGGTTTCTGGAGCGATCACCAGGCGATGAGCGGCTACTTTGCCTCGCCGACGCTGGACCTGTTCGGCGAGCTGGTTCAGGCCCAGGTGGTCGCCAGCCTCGACCTGCATACCTTTGGCGAGCCGTCTGCGGGTTAGAATGGTGCTTTCAGGCAACCGATGTGGATTTGAGGCACATGGCACGTAAAGAGTTTTCGCAATTTGAAGCCGTTTCGGCAGCCGTGCGCGGTGAAGACGGCTATAACGCAGCAATCGCCGTCAAAGGCCTGGGCGCCACTGGCGCACCGCGCTTTCACAAAGTCCTTGAAGGGCAGACCTTCAAGACCGCACTGGCTGCTGACGAAGCGGCCTGCGCCGAGCTTGAGCGCCTGCAGGGCGTCAGCGACGACGCCGAGCTGGTCTGGTAATCAGCCGTTGACCTGCGGGCGGGCCATCTTGAACAGGTTGCCCAGCTCGAAGTAGTCCGCAGGACCACCCCCACGCAAGATCGGCTGCGCCGCGGCGGTATCGTAGATGCCGTCCTTGAGCAGATGCTCGGCAATATGCACCGCCACCACTTCCCCCAGGATCAACCAGCTCGGCACCAGCACCTGGTCAGCCCGTTGCAGCTGGATGATCTGGGTGACCTTGCATTCAAACGACACCGGGCTTTCCTGCACCCGAGGTACGGCAATCACCTTGGACGCCACGGGGGTCAGACCACTCAGGGCGAACTCGTCGACCTCGGGCGAAACGGCGGCGCAGCTCTGGTTCATGGCATCGGCCAGCGGGCGCGTGGCCAGGTTCCAGGCGAACTCACCGGTCTTCTCGATGTTGTTCAGGCTGTCTTTGCGGCCGACGCTGGAGAAGCCGATGATCGGCGGAATGTAATTGAAGGCGTTGAAAAAGCTGTAGGGCGCAAGGTTTAGCCGGCCTTCGGCATCCTGGGAGGAAATCCAGCCGATGGGGCGCGGGCCGACGATGGCATTGAAAGGGTCGTGGGGCAGGCCGTGGCCTTTTGCGGGTTCGTAGTAGTACATCTGCGCTGGCCGTAAGGCCTTCCCTGTGAGAAAGCGCCTAGTGTGCCAAGGCTTGACCTGGCTGAAAACGATTAAGCCCGGCCGAAGCCGGGCTGACTGCATCCCATCAGGGGTTAGCTGATGCGGTGGGCCTGGGTGCGATCGAAGCCATCTTCAGCGAAGCGGGCACCGCCAGTGCGATCAAAGCCGTCTTCGGCGAATTTGGCGGCGCCGGTGCGATCGAAACCGTCTTCGGCGAATTTGGCAGCGCCGGTGCGATCGAAACCGTCTTCGGCGAATTTGGCAGCGCCGGTGCGATCGAAACCGTCTTCGGCGAATTTGGCAGCGCCAGTGCGATCGAAACCGTCTTCGGCGAATTTGGCAGCGCCAGTGCGATCAAAACCATCTTCTGCATACGTAGCCGACTGGCTCTGGATGGCGCTGAAACTGTGGGCGTTGGTGCGGTCGAAGCCATCTTCGGCGAAAGCGTTGGCAGCCAGTACCGAGAAGGCCAGGGTCAGGATCAGTTTGCTTTTCATGGTCGTTGCTCCGGGGGGGTGAAGGTTGTTTGTTTCTATGGGTTCAATGCTACGCCGATTAAATTGATTAAAAAGCGCAAAAACATGCGCTTAATAATCTGTTAATTCGATGTATGTTCGCGGGGCAAGCCCGCTCCTACCGGTAGGAGCGGGCTTGCCCCGCGATCCACATCCCCACGATGAATCCACCGGATTAATTGCCCGTTAAACGAAAAAAGGGGCGTCCATCGCTGGACGCCCCTTCTTTGCTGGCTTTGGCCGACGCCTCAGTCAGTGGTGATTCGCGAGTGTTTCTGGGTGTCCTTCATGAACAGGTACACCAGCAGCGAACAGGCGATACAGGCAGTCACGTACCAGTAGAAACCGGTTTCCATGCCGATGCTCTTGAACCACAGCGCGATGTATTCAGCGGTGCCGCCGAAGATCGACACGGTCAAGGCGTAAGGCAGGCCGACGCCCAGGGCGCGGATCTCGGTGGGGAACAGTTCGGCTTTGACCACGGCGTTGATCGAGGTGTAGCCGCTGACGATGATCAGCGCCGCCATGATCAGGAAGAACGCGCCCCACCAGCTCTGGATGGTGTGCAGGGTGGTCAGGATCGGGACGGTGAACAGGGTACCCAGCACGCCGAAGGCGATCAGGATCGGGCGACGGCCGATCTTGTCGGACAGGGTGCCGATGATCGGCTGCAGGCACATGAACAGGAACAGCGTGGCCGCCGAAATGGTGGTCGAGTCGCTGATGCTCATGCCCACCGTGTTCACCAGGTACTTCTGCATGTAGGTGGTGTAGGTGTAGAACGCCAGGGTGCCGCCCATGGTCAGGCCGACCACGGTTGCCAGTTCCTTGGGATGGCGCATCAGGGTGCGCATCAGGCTTTCCTTGGACTTTTCCTTCTTGGTGAAGGAGGCGGTTTCTTCCATGCCACGACGCAGGTACAGGGCCACGACCGCGCACAGGGCGCCGATCACGAAGGGTACGCGCCAGCCCCAGGCATACAGCTGCTCGGTGGTCAGGGTCTGCTGGAGGACGATCAGCACCGCCAGGGCGATGAGCTGGCCGGAGATCAGGGTCACGTACTGGAAGCTGGAGAAGAAGCCACGGCGTTCCTTGGTGGCCATCTCGCTGAGGTAGGTGGCCGAGGTGCCGTATTCACCCCCCACCGACAGGCCTTGCATCAGGCGGGCGACCACCAGCAGGACAGGGGCGGCAACGCCGATGGTTTCATAGCCTGGGGTCAGGGCAATGACCAGCGAACCGGCGCACATCAGCAATACCGACGCCATCAGCGCCGCCTTGCGGCCCTTGCGGTCGGCATAGATACCCATCAGCCAGCCGCCGATCGGGCGCATCAAGAAGCCCACGGCGAAGATCGCGGCGGTGTTCAGGAGTTGTGCGGTGGTGTCGCCGGCCGGGAAGAAGGCTTTGGCGAAGTAGAGGGAAAACGCGGCGTAGACGTACCAGTCGTACCATTCGACCATGTTGCCGATCGAACCACTGAAGATCGACTTGAGGCGGCTACGGGTGGTTTTTTCTGCGGCAGGCGCAATAGCCGCCCCAGCAGGCAGGGTAGAGGAGTTGTCCATGGACGGAACCTTCTAGTTGTTTTTGTGGAGCGCGCCGAAACGCAGCCTGGCAGGTCTATAGCAGGAGCTGTGCCAGGTGCCGAAGGCCCGTTCTAGAAGGGTTTTCGCAGCGCGTTAAGCGGAAATCCGCCTATTGGCCGAGGGGTGATAGGCAAGAATCCGCTCATCGGGCGTCAGTGGGGGCCGAGGAAATCTTCCCGCTGGAGGCCGTGGCGCTGCATTTTTTCGTTGAGGGTGCGCCGGGGGATCTGCAGCTCTTCCATCACTGCCTTGATCTCGCCTTTGTGCCGATTCAAGGCGGCACGCAGGCACTGGGCCTCAAAGGCTTCCTGCTGGGCGGCCAATGACTGGCCGGACTCCACCGTTGCAACCACAGGGTCACCCAGGCCCAGGGCGTGGCGCTCGGCGGCGTTGGCAAGCTCGCGGACGTTGCCGGGCCAGTCGTGGCTCAGCAGCCGGCCCAGGTGCGCACCGCTGAGCAAGGGGGCGGTACGGCCCACACGTTCTGCGGCGTTGCGGGCAAAGTGCTGGAACAACAGCGGAATGTCTTCGCGCCGCTCGCGCAGGGGGGCCAGGCGCAGTTCGGCGACATTCAGGCGGTAGGCCAGGTCTTCGCGAAAGCGCCCGGCGCGGGCTTCTTCGAGCAGGTCGGGTTTGGTCGCGGCGATGATGCGTAGATCAACGCTGATGCTCTGGTTGGCGCCCAGGCGTTCAAGCTTCTGCTCCTGCAGGACGCGCAACAACTTGGCCTGCTGGGCCAGGGGCATGCTCTCGATTTCATCGAGAAACACCGTGCCGCCGTTGGCGTATTCGAGCTTGCCGATGCGCTTGCCCTGGGCGCCGGTGAACGCACCGCTTTCATGGCCGAACAGTTCGGCCTCGAACAATTGTTCGGGAATGGCAGCGCAATTGAGGGCCACGAACGGCTTGTCGGCCCGCGGCCCGAAGTCGTGCAGGCAGCGTGCGACCTGTTCCTTGCCGCTGCCGGTCTCGCCGCGAATCAGTACATTGACCGGCAGGCTGGCCAGGTCCAGCACTTGGCGGCGCAGCTGTTGCATTCCCTGGGACATGCCCAGCAGGTTCAGTTCCAGGCGCGCCTTGAAGTCGGCCTGCTCGTGCAGGCGGCGGTTATCCAGGATCAGCCGGCGTTTTTCCAGGGCGCGGCGAAGGCTGCCCAGCAGGCTTTCCGGGCTGAAGGGCTTTTCGAGAAAGTCGTAGGCGCCATTGCGCATGGCCTCCACCGCCATGGGCACGTCGCCATGGCCGGTCAGCAGGATCACCGGCAGGTCGGGGTCGCGGGCCTGAAGCTGTTCAAGCAGCTGCAGCCCGTCCATGCACGGCATGCGCACATCGCTCAGGATGACGCCGGGAAAGTGCCCAGGCAGTTGCCTGAGGCAGTCTTCGGCACGGCTGAACAGCTGTACATCGAAGCCTGACAGGCTCAGCCACTGCTCCACGGCAGTACGGATGCTGGCTTCATCATCGACAACCATTACCGAATTGAACATCAAGGCTCCGGATCGCAGGGCAGGGTCAGGCTGAAGCAGGCGCCGCCGGGTTGGTTCTCGACCGACAGGCGCCCACCGGCCTCATGAATGATGCCATAGGATATCGCCAACCCCAGGCCCAGGCCTTCACCCACCGGCTTGGTGGTGAAAAACGGGTCGAAGACATTGGCCAGGTGTTCGGCGGCAATGCCGCCGCCGCTGTCGAGTACGCTCAGGCGCCATTGATCGGCCTGGGCTTCGATGCGCACTTCCAGGCGCTTGAAGTGCTTGCCGGCCATGGCGTCCAGGGCATTGCGCAACAGATTGATCAGTACTTGTTCCAGGCGGATGGCATCACCGCGCACCCAGGCCGGGCGAGCCAGGTACAAGGCGACATCCACCTGTTCGGCACGAATCCGCGCATCGAGCAGTTGCAGCGACTGATCGACCACGGTGGCCAGGTCCAGGCGCTCGCGCAGGCCGCTGGGGCTGTTGCGGGCGAAGGTCTTCAGGTGACCGGTGAGGGCCGCCATGCGCGTGAGCATTTGCTCCAGCGGCTCCAGGGCCCGGCGGGCTTCGTCGTAGCGCTGGTTGTCGAGCAGCAGGCGCAGGGTCGCCAGTTGCATGCGCTGGGTGGTCAGCGGCTGGTTGATTTCATGGGCCAGGGCCGCCGACATCTGCCCCAGGGCGGCCAGCTTGGCCGATTGCACCAGGCCTTCCTGGGCGGTGCGCAAGTCGCGGGTGCGCTCTTCGACCAGGCGCTTGAGTTCTTCGCGGCTGCGCTGGCGCAGGCGGGCCAGGCGCAGGCGCTGGCTGATGAACAACAGCGCGAACACCAGGCTCAGCCACACGGCCGCAGCCGCCAGGGCAGCATTGCGCCCGTCTTCGCTGACCTGGGGTTTGCGCAGCAGGTGCAGCGTCCAGCCTTCGGTTTCCAGGGGCAGGCTCTCCCACAGGTACTCTGTGGTGCCTTCGGGGCCCTGCACGCGCATCAGGTGGCTGTTGTCGTCGAAACGGTTGAGTACCTGGTGCTGCAGTGGCACCAGCGGTTGCTTGTCGTACTGGCGGGTGGCGGCCAGCTCGGCACGGTCGGCGCTGCTCAAGGGCTGGAGTTCGCGGTAGCGCCAGCCGTCCTGGTTGGCGATGAAGATGATTCCGCGCGCATCGCTGACCAGCAAAATGTCATTGCCCTGGCGCCATTCGCGTTCAAGCTCCGGGAACTCCAGCTTGACCACCATGGCGCCGAGAAAGCGGCTGTTTTCGTCCATCACCGCGCTGGAGAGAAAGTAGCCCGGCACGCCGCTGGTCACGCCCACGGCATAAAAGCGGCCGGTACCCTGGCTGCGGGTCTGCTTGAAGTAGGGGCGAAAGCCGTAGTTGGAGCCGACGTAGGAGCTGGGCAAGCGCCAGTTGCTGGCTGCCACGGCAAGGCCGGTACGGTCGAGCAGTTCCAGGGTCGAGGAGTTGGCCGCGCCGTTGATACGCTCAAGCTTGCGGTTGAGGGCGTCCTGTACCGGGCCGTCGACCGGGCCCTGCAGGGCGCTGATCAGCTCCGGGTCCAGGGCCAGTACGGCGGGCAGGGCGCGGTAGCGTTCGATCAGGGTCTGCAGCGAGGTGGCATACAGGCCCAGTTGCTGGCTGGCGCGACCGGCTTCCTCGACCATCGACTGGCGCTTGGCGTGGTGCATGGCCCAGCCAGCCGTGAACAGGGTGCCGGCGAGGATGAAGAAAACGATCAGCCCCAGACGCAGGGCGCGAAAGGAATAAGGCATGGTGCAAGTCCCGGCGGTTCGGGAAGGCCTCCTGGCCTTCCCCTGGAGCGTGACAACGGTTTACAGCAGCTCGAAGCGCTGTTGCTGCACGACCTGAGAGTCCAGCCCGACCTGAACGTTGAACTCGCCAGGTTCGGCTGCCCATTGCAGCTGGGTATTGTAGAACTTCAGGTCATCTTCACTGAGGGTGAAGCGCACGGTGCGTTCTTCACCGGCCTTGAGCATGACTTTCTGGAAGTTCTTGAGCTCCTTGACCGGGCGGCTCATGGAGGCGGCGATGTCTTGCACATACAGCTGAACCACGGTTTCGCCGTCACGTTTGCCGGTGTTCTTCACCTGGATGCTGGCTTCGAGGCTCTGGCCCTTTTTCAGGGTCTTGCTCGACAGGGTCAGCGCCGAGAGGCTGAAGTCGCTGTAGCTCAGGCCGTAGCCGAAGGGGTACAGCGGGCCGTTGGGCTCCTCGAAGTACTGCGAGGTGTAGTTGCCAGGCTTGCCCGGGGTGAAGGGGCGGCCAATGCTCAGGTGGTTGTAGTACATCGGGATCTGCCCGACCGAGCGCGGGAAGGTGATCGCCAGCTTGCCCGAGGGGTTGTAGTCGCCGAACAGGACATCGGCGATGGCGTTGCCGCCTTCGGTACCGCTGAACCAGGTTTCGAGGATGGCGTCGGCTTGCTCACGCTCCCAGGTCAGCGACAGCGGACGGCCATTCATCAGCACCAGCACCAGCGGCTTGCCGGTGGCCTTCAGGGCCTTGATCAGTTCGCGCTGGGCGGCCGGGATTTCCAGGGTGGTGCGGCTGGAGGACTCGTGGGACATGCCACGCGACTCGCCAACCACCGCCACTACCACGTCGGACTGCTTGGCAGCCTTGACCGCTTCGTCGATCAACACCGCGGCAGGACGTGGGTCGTCGACGATTTCCGGCGCGTCGAAGTTGAGGAAGTTCAGGTAATCGAGGATGGCCTTGTCGTGGGTGACGTTGGAACCCTTGGCGTAGATCACCTTGGCCTTGTCGCCCAGCACCTGGCGCATGCCTTCGCGCACGGTCACCGACTGGGCCGGACGTCCGGCGGCGGCCCAACTGCCCATCATGTCGATGGGGGCGTCGGCCAGCGGGCCGACCAGGGCGATCGTGCCAGCCTTTTTCAGCGGCAGGGTCTGCTCGCGGTTTTCCAGCAGCACCAGGCTGCGGCGCGCGACATCACGGGCCTCGGCGCGGTGCAGGCGGCTGTCGGCGTAGGTATCGGCCGGGTCTTCGCTGGCCTTTCCGATGCGACGGTACGGGTCGGCGAACAGGCCCATGTCGTACTTGGCGCCGAGCACTTCGCGCACGGCGTTGTCGATGTCGGCCTGGTTGATTTCACCGGCCTTGAGCAAGCTGGCCAGCTCTTCGCCGTACAGCGAGTCGTTCATGCTCAGGTCGATGCCGGCCTTGATGGCAAGCTTGGCGGCTTCGCGGCCATCGCGGGCCACGCCATGACGCACCAGCTCGGTGATCGCGCCGTGATCGCTCACGGTCACGCCCTTGAAGCCCCAGTCCTTGCGCAGCAGATCGTTCATCAGCCAGGTGTTGGAGGTGGCCGGTACGCCGTTGATCGAGTTCAGGGCAACCATCACGCCCCCGGCGCCGGCGTCGATGGCCGCGCGGTAGGGGGGCAGGTAGTCGTTGAACATCTTGGTCGGGCTCATGTCGACGGTGTTGTAGTCGCGCCCGCCTTCCACTGCGCCGTACAGGGCGAAGTGCTTGACGCTGGCCATCAGGCTGGTGGGTTCTGCCGGGCTTTTGCCCTGGAACGACTCGACCATCACTTTGGAGATGCGCGAGACCAGGTAGGTGTCTTCACCAAAGCCTTCACTGGTGCGGCCCCAGCGTGGGTCGCGGGCGATGTCGACCATCGGTGCGAAGGTCATGTCGATGCCGTCGGAGGCTGCTTCCAGCGCAGAAACCCGGCCGACCTTGGCGATCGCGCCCATGTCCCAGCTCGACGCCAGGGCCAGGCTGATCGGAAAAATGGTGCGGTGACCGTGGATCACGTCGTAGGCGAAGAACATGGGGATCTTCAGGCGACTGCGGCCCGCGGCGTCCTGCATCGGACGGTTTTCGGCGCGGGTGATCGAGTTGAACGTGCCGCCGATGCGCCCGGCGGCGATCTCTTTGCGGATCATCTCCCGGGGCATTTCCGGGCCGATGCTGATCAGGCGCAACTGGCCGATCTTTTCGTCCAGGGTCATCTGCTGCATGAGGTCGGCGATGAACGCCTGTTTGTTCTTCAGCGGCTCGGCAGGGGTTTCGGCAAACGCCGACTGACTGGCCAGGCTGACAAGAAGGCCCAGCAAACACAGCTTGTTCATTGAATTCAGTTCTCGGGGCTAGCGGCAGTGTTCACGGTGATACTGCCCAGCCGAAGTTGGGGAAGCGGCTATTGTTGTAGTTTGCTGGGGCATCTTTTAGCCGATCGGGCCATTACGATCCAGCGGCGGTGACGGATTATGCCTCAAGTACGATGACTCACGCTGATCAAGGAGCAAGGCAAAATGCAGGTAATCCAGTTCAAGGGCATCAGGGTGGGGCTGTTGCTGATGCTCGCAAGCCTTGTGTCCGGTTGCGGCATCAACAACATTCCCAACTACGACGAACAGGTCAAGGCCGCCTGGGCCCAGGTACAGAACCAGTACCAGCGCCGCGCCGACCTGATTCCCAACCTGGTCGAAACGGTCAAGGGCTACGCCAAGCAGGAGCAGGAAACCCTGACGGCGGTCATTGAAGCGCGGGCCAAGGCCACCTCGATCCAGGTCGATGCCAGCACCCTGGACGATCCGAAGAAACTGCAGCAGTTCCAGCAGGCCCAGTCGCAGCTGACCGGGGCGCTGAGCCGGTTGATGGTGGTTTCGGAGCGCTATCCGGACCTGAAATCGAACCAGAACTTCCTGGCCTTGCAGTCGCAACTCGAAGGCACGGAAAACCGCATCGCCGTGGCACGCAAGGACTTCATTGCCGCCGTGCAGCGCTACAACACCGAGATCCGCACCTTCCCGGGCCGCTTGTGGCACACCGTGATGTACAGCAGCCTGCCGCTGCGGGAGAACTTCGAGGCCACTGCCAGCGACGCCGACAAAGCCCCTGAAGTGAAATTCTGATGCGCCTGGTGCATCTGGCGCTGCTGCTGGCGCTGTTCATCGTCACGCCGTTGAAGGCCGAGCCGACGTTCCCGGCCCTGACCGGCCGGGTGGTGGACAACGCCGGCCTGCTCGATGCCGGTAGCCGCAGCCAGCTCGAACGTATGCTGGCGGCCCACGAGCAGGCCACCACCGAGCAGGTCGTGGTGGTGACGGTCGATGACTTGCAAGGCTTGCCCATTGAAGACTTCGGTTATCAGTTGGGGCGCCATTGGGGCATCGGCCAGAAGGGCAAGGACAACGGGGCGTTGTTGATCGTCGCCCCCAAGGCGCGCAAGCTGCGCATCGAAGTCGGTTACGGCCTGGAAGAGCGCCTGACCGACGCCCAGGCCTCCGTCATCATCAACGGCATCATCACACCGGCATTTCGTCGCGGCGAGTTCAGCCTGGGCATCGTCCAGGGAACGGCGGCAATCCTCCAGGTGCTGGGTGGCAATCCATTGGCCGAGCCGTCACGGGCCCAGGGCGGCGGGGGCGGGGACGAGGCACCGGGTTGGTCCGTCGGCCTGTTCATCTTGCTGATCGTGATTGTCTTTGCCTTGCAGTCCATGGGCCTTGGCGGCAGCGGCCGGGGCGGTCGTGGCGGCATGGGCGGCGGATTCGGCGGTGGTTTTGGCGGCTTGGGTGGCGGCCGCGGGGGAGGCGGCGGTTTCGGTGGTGGTGGGTCCTCCGGTGGCTGGTAGAACAACAATCAAGGGGAACACCTGCACATGACTTTGCTCACTGAACACGAACAGCGCCAGGTCGCCGAGGCGATTGCCCGGGTCGAGCAGCACACCGACGCGGAGCTGGTCACGGTGCTGGCCAGTCGCGCCGACGACTACGCCTATATCCCGTTGCTCTGGGCCAGCCTGGTGGCCCTGCTGGTGCCGGGCCTGCTGTTCTATCTCACCGGCTGGTTCAGCGTTAACAGCCTGCTGATCGTCCAGTGGCTGACCTTTCTTGCACTGTGCCTGCTGTTTCGCCTTCCCAGCCTCACCACCCGCCTGATTCCACGTTCGGTACGCCACTGGCGCGCCTCCAACCTTGCCCGGCGGCAGTTCCTCGAACAGAACCTGCACCACACGGTGGGCAGTACCGGTGTGCTGATTTTTGTCAGCGAGGCTGAGCGCTACGTCGAGATCCTGGTGGATGAGGGCATCTCCCGGCACCTGGGCAACGAGGTGTGGGAAGGCATCGTCCAGCGCTTCACCGAGCAGGTGCGCCAGGGGCAGACCCTGCAGGGTTTTGTCAGTTGCATCGAGGCCTGTGGCGAGCTCCTGCGCCAGCATGTGCCCCTGACCCACGAGCGCAACGAACTGCCCAACCGCCTGGTGGTGCTGGTCTGAGCCGGGAACGCTGATCGACAAAAGCTGTGCGCGGGGCGGCCATCCACGTAAAATGCCCGCCATTGCGCCTAGCCGCTCCCTCCGCAACCCGAGGCACCCACCCCGATGTCCGATACCCCCACCGCCCAGGCCGCGCCGGATGCGCGTGCGCAGTTTCTGAGCCTGCTCGCCACCAGCCTGCAACAGAACGCCCTGATCAAGCTGGTGCTGGCGCGCCATGTCGGCACCGACGAAGCCCTGCAGCGAATCATCGCCAAGCCGCTGACCGTCAAGGGCCAGGCCTGCCTGTCGCTGGTCTACCGCTACAAGACGCGCGACATCACCCGCAACCTGGCCAATGATGAAGCCCTGGCGCTGGTGGACGAGCTGCTGCCGGGTTCGTTTCGCAATGCGCACCTGCTGAGCCTGAGCGACGAAGCCCAATTGGAGTTCAGCAAGAAGGGCAAGCCGATGCTCCACAGCAAAGCCGTGCAGCAAACGCTGCAGGCCCCGGCAGGCGAGCATGACCGCGAGAAAAAGCGCTACCTGGAACTGAGCCGGCCGTTTCTCCACGACCTGGGCGTGACCGACAAGCAGCACGCGCTGATTCCGTCGATGTCGCGCAAATGGAAACAGATCAACAAGTTCATCGAAGTGTTTTCCCATGCCCTCGCTTCGGCGCCGCTGGCGGCCGACCAGCCCCTGAGCGTGGCGGACTTTGGCTCGGGCAAGGGCTACCTGACCTTCGCCATCCACGATTACCTGCGCAACACCCTGCAGCGAGAGGCCCAGGTCACCGGCGTCGAATTGCGCCCGGACATGGTCGAGTTGTGCAACGCAGCGGCTGCGCGCCTGGAGCACCCGGGGCTGGTATTCGAGTGCGGTGATGTACGCAGTGTGGTGCCTGCCGCCATCGACGTGATGATTGCCCTGCATGCGTGCGACATCGCTACCGACTATGCGATTCACACCGGCATCCGCTGTGACGCGGCCATCATCATGTGTTCGCCGTGCTGTCACAAACAGGTCCGCCCGCAATTGCAGACCCCGGGGTTGCTCAAACCGATGCTGCAGTACGGGCTGCACCTGGGCCAGCAGGCCGAAATGCTCACCGACAGCCTGCGAGCGCTGTACCTGGAAGCCTGTGGCTACGAGACCAAGGTGTTCGAGTTCATCTCCCTCGAGCACACCAACAAGAACAAGATGATCCTGGCGGTGAAGCGCCAGACGCCGGTGGACCCGACGGCCTTGCTGGAGAAGATCCGGCAGCTCAAGGAATTCTACGGGGTCAAGGAGCATTGCCTGGAGACGTTGCTACAGGCCGATGGCTTGATCAACGCCCAGGCCTGAGCTGTGTGGTAGCCGCTGCCGCGAGGCTGCGATTGGGCGCGAAGCGGCCACCATCCAAGGCCCGTCGGCGACTGCTGCGCAGCCGATCGCAGCCTGGCGGCAGCGGCTACAGAGTCGGTGCTGTCAGGTGGTTTGCGCTGCCGGGTACACACGGGTCTTGCGCCCCAGCACCACGGTGCCGATCACGCCTGCCGCAAACACCCAGGTAATCGGCTCGACCTGCTCGCCAAAGAACAGCGCCGAAAAGGCGATGGTGAAGAAGATCTGCAGTAGCTGGATCTGACTCACCCGCGCAATCCCGCCCAGCGCCAGCCCCGCATACCAGGCAAAGAAGCCAATGAACTGCGAGAACAGCGACACATAGCCAAACGCCCACCAGGCTTTGGCACTCACCGGTCCCTGATGCTGCAAGGCCAGGTACACCACCGGCCCCAGCAGCAACGGCGCCGACAGCACCAGCGCCCAGCAGATCACCTGCCAGCCTCCCATCTCCCGCGCCAGCCTGCCGCCTTCGGCATAGCCCAGCCCGCCCACGGCAATCGCTGCCAGCATCAGCAGGTCACCGGCCTGAATCTGTCCAGCGCCCATGATGACCGCATACGCCAACACCAGCGCACTGCCCAGCGCGGCACAGGCCCAGAAGGCTTTTGACGGACGCTCATGGGACAGCCAGGCGGCATAGAACGCCACGCACAGCGGTTGCAGGCCATTGACCAGGGCGCCATGGGAGGCCGGCACGCTTTGCATGGCCCAGGCCGAAAACACCGGAAAACCCAGGATCACACCTAGCGCCACCAGGCTCAGGCCTTTGATCTGCTGCCAGGTTGGCCACTTTTCCCGCCGCCACAGCAGCAGCGCCGCCGCCGGAATCGCCGCCAGCAGGGCGCGGCCCAGGCCATTGAGCAAAGGATGCAGTTCCTGCACGACGATTCGGGTCATGGGCAGGGTCAGGCTGAAAATGATGACACCGAGCAGCCCAAGGGCCATCCCGGTGTTTTCGCGGCTGGACATGGCAAGCGCCTGTGGCGGGTAAGTACGTCCATTGAGCCACAGGCGGCGCGGATGATCTTGTTACAGTTGGTCACAAGTTCATCCGTACAGTTCGCCCGGCCTAGAAGAAACGGGTGATGCTGACCTTGGCGTTGCGGCCCTGGCTGTAGGCGTAGGCGCCACTGAGTTCGGAGCGATAGTCGTTGTTGAACAGGTTATCGATGGTCAGGTTGACCTCGGTGCCCTTGAGGTACGGCTGCTGGGGTTTCCAGTTGGCGAACAGGCCGTGGATCTCGTAGTCCTCGTTGGCGTAGTGGTCGTAGTAGCGGTCACCCAGGGCGCTGCCCGGGCCTTCGCGGTAGTTGTCGCTGGGCAGGCGGTCGGTCTTGCGCACGAACTGCGCTTGCCAGCCCACCTTGGCATCCCAGCTGGGGATCTTCACGCCCAGGGTGGTGATCCATTTCGGCGCGGGAATGTCCTTGGCCCAGACGTCCGGCCCCCAGGGGTTGGTGTAGGCGCCTTCATGGCGACCGGTGATCCACGAATACGACACCGAGCCGAACAGGTAGGGGGAGTCGTAGAAGCTTTCAACCTCGAAGCCCTTGATGGTCACGCCCTTGATGTTGCGGTAGTTGGACATCAAGCCACCGCCGCAGACCTTGGAAATGCTCTCGCCGTCGACCAGCTGCTCCGGGCAACCGATGCCGGTGGCCTTGAAGATCTCGTCCTTGATCTCGTTGCGGAACAGGGTGGTGCGGATCAGCACGCGGTCCTGGTCGGTGAACACATTGGACAGGTTGGTGATGTTGCCGGCACGCAGGGCGGTGATGCGTTCGGGGTCCAGGTTGCGGCTGCTGGCGGTGCGGCTGCCGATGCCCTGGACTTCGTATTGCTCATCCAGCACCGGGGCGCGCCAGGTCTTGCTGTAGTCGGCAAAGAAGGCCGTCTGCTCGCTGGCTTTCCAGAACACGGACAGGCGCGGCGACCAGCCGCTGTAGGTCTTCTCGCTGTAGTCGTGGCCCATTTTCGGGTCGTTGTAGTACGGCGCCTGGTTTTCCTTGCCCTTGTTGGCGACGTGGTCGTAGCGCAGGGACGGCGTGAGCGTCACCTCGCCCAGGGTGATGGCGTCCTGGATGAAGTACCCCTGGCTGTCGACGCTGCCACTGGGCATGAAGTACGGCTGATAGAGACCGTAGTTGTACTTGGGTACGTCGTAGGTCTTGCCCGGCATCCACATTTGCGTGTCGCGCTCGTGGCGGCGTACCTGGAACCCCGCGGACAGCGCATGTTCCAGCGGGCCGGTGTTGAACAGGCTGGTGTTGCGCACATCGAGCATCTGGTCGGTGTACTCGGTGTCCATCTTGCGCCCGCCGGTGGCCGGCTGGAAGAACGCGGTTTCATTACGCTCGTCGGTCTGCTCGGTATCCGACACCGAGTACTTCACCTGCAGGTCTACCAGCGGGTTTTCGATGGGCTGGTACTTGTAGGTGGTCGACCAGGTGGTGTCGGTGGTGGTGCGATTGGCCAGGAAGCGCTTGAGAGCGTTGTCGTAGCCGTACTTGTCGATATCGGACTGGGTCGGCGGCGTCGGGTAGGACGTGGACGAGAACGGTGCCCAGCGTTCGCTTTCCGAGCGCGACCAGGAAAACCCCAGGCTGTGCTCGTCGGTCAGGTGCAGGTTGAATTTGAGCAGCGCGCCGTCCAGGTCCAGGGCGCTGTTGGGCAGACGCTTGGGGTTGATCGGGTAGTCATTCTCGGGATCGGGCAGGGTGTCGGCCAGTTTCATGTCGCCGCCGTCGCGCTTGGTCAGGTAGACCAGGGCGTCCATGCGGCCATCATCGGTACGGCCGAACAGGGCCGAGCTGTACACCTGCTGGTGATCGTTGCTGGCATAGCCGTACTTGACCATCGCGCCGCTGTTGCGGCCTTCCTGCAGCAGGTCCGGGGCATCCTTGGTGGTCATGTTGACGCTGCCGCCAAAGCCGCCGTTGCCGGTGTAGATCGAGTGCGGGCCTTTTTCGACTTCGATGTCCTTGATCAGCTCCGGCTCGATGAACACGGTGCCCTGCTGATAGCGCTCAAAGCCGCTCTTGGTGGCGCCGTCGACGGTCATCGGGACGTCTTCGGCGTCGCCCAGGCCCCAGATGTTGATGGTCTGGCCGCCGGGTTTGGCCGAGCCGCCCATGTTCACGCCAGGCAGGGTCGAGAGCACGCTGGGAATGTTGCTGGGTTGGTAGCGGTCGATCTCTTCCTGGGTCAGGGTAGAGCGGCCGACGGTGCTCGGGTCCACTTGCTGGCCATCGCCGACGATGCTCAGGGCGCCGAGCTGGATACCGTTGTCGGCGGTCGGGTTGTCTTCGCGCAGGCGTACCACGTAGGTGCTGCCGACCTTGACCACGGCAAAGCGGCTGTTGCGCAGCAGTTGGGCGATGGCGTCTTCGGCTTCAAAAGCCCCCTTGAGTGCCGGGGCTTGCACGCTGCGCAGCAACGATTCGTCGAACAGCAACTGCACCTTGGCCTGCTGGGCCAGTTGGCTCAGCGACACGGCCAGCGATTGCGCCGGCAGGTTGATCGCCACCGGCGCCGCCTCGGTCTGCAGGCTCAGGGCCAGGCAGGCTGCCAGCAGCGTTGGACGGGCAGACAAGGGTGTGAACGGACGAAACGCAGACAACATGAAATCCCCCAGTACGGCAACAAAGGCCAAAAAGGCCTGCAATGAATACGCAGACGGGAGGAAGACGTGGTGTTGCGCAAAATCCTCATATGCGAATGAAAAATATTCTCAGATTTTTACCTGCGCTCGATCCGCAGGCGGCCGTCGGCCAACGTCACCGTATTGACCGGCAGCAGGGCCGGCAGGGCATTGAGCAGGGCATCGGGGTCGTTGACCGCGAAATTGCCCGACACCTTGTGACGGCCCAGCGCCGGGTCGGCCAGCACGATTGCCGCTGGCCGGTAGAGCGATATCTCATCGATCAGGCTGCTCAGCTCGCGGTCGCGAAAGGTCACGTGGCCGCTGCGCCAGTCGGCCACTTCCTGATCGCTTACGGGCTGCACGCTGAGGCTGCCGCGGGCGGGGTCGTAGACGGCGCGCTGGCGTGCGCCGAGCAGGGCCGGGTCGCGCTCCTCGCCGGGTGTGTCGAGGGCGACCTGGCCGTGGGCCACGCTCAGCACCAGCTCCCGCTGGCCGCGGCGCAGGTCGAAGGCAGTGCCGACCACGCGCACCATGGCGCTGCCGGCATCGACGAACAACGGGCGCTCCTTGTCGGCGGCGACGTCGATGTACAGCTGGCCCTGGTCCAGGTGAATCAGCCGGCGTTCGGCGTCAAAGTCGATGCGCAGGCGTGTGTGGGCGTTGACGCTCAGTTGGCTGCCATCGGGGAGTGTCAGGGTTCGTGGTTGCTCGTCGGACACCGCCACGCTCTGTGTCGAGTGAGCAGGTACCACGCCCAGGTTGCCCACCAGCAAGGCGCACACCAGGGCTGCGGCAGTCGCCAGTGCCGGGCGCCAGTTCCGCACTTTGCGCGGCACCAGCGTCACGGGTTGGTTCATGCGTTTGAGCAGCGCCAGGTCATCCCAGAGTTGTTCAAACTGGGTGTAGGCGCGCGCATGTTCGGGGTGCTGCATCCACTGGGCAAATGCCTTGCGCGCATCGCGCGAAGGCTTGTTGCGGTTGTGGGAAAACCAGCTGGCAGCCTGGGCATCGACCGAGGGCTTGTCGGTGTCGAGAGTGGGGTTCATTCGGGCTGCTCCATGCCGTTGTCACTGTCCAGGCGTTGCTTGCACTGCAGCAGGGCAGCAGCGATGTGTTTTTCCACCATGCTTACCGAAATCCCCATGCGCTCACTGATCTGCGCCTGCGTCAAACCTTCAAAGCGGTGCAGCATAAGGGCTTCGCGGCGGCGCGGCGAGAGGTCGGCGAGCACCTGCTTCAATTGTTCGAGGCGTTGCTGGTGCTGGGCATGATGCAGCGGGTCGCTGCGGGTGTCGGCCGGTGCCTGTTCATTGGCCTCGGTGCTTTCTTCGAGCACGGTGTGGCGCACCTTCTGCCGACGCCAATGATCGCTCAACAAATTGCGCGCCATCTGGAACAGAAACGCCCGTGGTTGCTCCACCCGGGCGCGATCCCGATACCCCAGCCACTGGGTGAAAACGTCCTGGGTCATGTCGGCGGCATCGTTGGCATTGTCTGTGCGCTTGCGCAAGAAATGCAGGATGTCGGCATAGAACCCACGACAGGTGTCATGGGCTATGGGGTCGGGTTTGCGGCGTTGCATGCAAGCTTTCCAGGAGGGACCGGGATGGAAAGTCGCGAATGGTATCGAGAATAATTGTCATTTGCTATGAGTAAATCGTATCGGCTCAACGGCGCTTGCGCGCTGTCACCGGCACCGGAATTTCAAGGTCGGCGGCGCCCAGGGGGTGGCTGCTGGCATCGAAGAAGTGCAGCGCCAGTTCCGGCGCGTCGGCAAAGCGCTGGGTGTAGTGCTGCTTCTGGCTGATGATCGACGCCTCGCTCAAGGGCCGTATGGCAATGGCCAGGTGCGCCGGGCGTGCCTGCTTGATGGCCTGCAGCAGGTGACGGTCGCTGCTGTCCAGGTGCTGGCCGAACAGGCACAGCCCGCCTTGATGCACGGCCAGTTCGCCCAGGCACCAGCTCAGGTAGTCGGAGCTGCGGATGGCCTTGAGCTTGTCGTCGCTGCTGCCTTCGTTGACGAACAACGGCACATCACCCGGGGTGTTTACGGCAAAGCCGTCGAGCAACTGGCCATCGCTGGCGCTGCGTTGGCGGGTGGTGCCATCCGGTTGCTTGAGCAGGTGCAGGCCGCCGTGCAGGTACAGCAGGCGGGTGCCGGGGCGGCGGGTCTGGCGGATGTCGAAGTGGCCCTCTTCATCGAATAACGGCTGGAAGCCTTCCGGGGCCTGGCTGGCGGCCCAGTGGCAGAGCAGGTCGTAGTTGCTCGAATAGACGCTCTGGTAAGTGCGCAGCTCGGCGTTGAGGCGCTGCAGGGTGCTCTTCGGCAGCAACCGCCAGGGAACATGCACGCTGCGCACGGCGTGGATCAGGGCTTCCTTGATGGTGTAGTAGCGGTTCAGCGGTGCCGACGAGCTGATGGCCAGGGCCGCGTTGATGCGCACCGTGGCGTTCAGGGCACTGAGCACCGGCTCGAACAGTTCGCTGCCCAGGGACTTGAACAGCGCCTGGTCGGTCAGGTTCAGGGGCTTGTGCCGCACCCGCTGGGCTTCTTCAAACAGCGAAAAATAAGTGAACGGTCGCCACAGCGCACGACTGGCACCGTTGCCCAGCAGCAGGCCGGTGCTGGGGTGTGCACGGTTCAGATCTGGCCAGAGGTGGAGGCTGGCGTCGAGGTCGGCGTGGGGCATGGGGTTCTCTGTTGGGCATGTGTTTCGATCGGCGCGACTTTAGCACGCAACCACCCTGTCATCAGGCTCGGCGACTATGCTGGGTTCGCAATCAATGAAGAGGAATGCTCATGGGGGGCAAGGGTGTGCGCAGGGGGTGCTGTCTGGCGTTGCTGTCGCTGGCCGGGCTGGTCAACGCGGGGCAGGGCAGTGAACTGGCGGCCAGGCAAGGTATTCCGTACCCGGCGGTGATCGCTCATCGCGGCGCTTCGTTCGATGCGCCGGAGTCCACGGCCCCGGCCTATGTATTGGCCCGGGAGCTGGGCGCCGATTATCTGGAGCTGGACCTGCAGCGCACCCGGGACGGCGTGCTGGTGGCGGTGCACGACGACGATCTGCTACGCACCAGCGATGTGGCTCAGCGTTTTCCTGAGCGCCAGGGCAGCCCGGTCAGTGCCTTCACCCTGGCCGAACTCAAGTCACTGGATGCCGGCAGCTGGTTCAATCAGGCCTACCCCGAACGGGCGCGCGAGCGCTTCAAGGGCCTGCAGATACTCACCCTGGATGAGGTGATGGACATCGCCCAGGGCAATGCGCAGCGCCGCCCCGGGCTGTACATCGAGACCAAGGTGCCCAGCCTGTTCCCCGGTATCGAAGCGGACCTGAAGGCGAAGTTGCAGGCCCGTGGCTGGCTGGACAAGCCCGGTCGGGTGGTGTTGCAGAGCTTTGATCGCAGCAGCCTGGCGCTGCTGCACCAGCACATGCCGCAGGTGCCCAAGATACTGTTGTTGTGGGTGGGCAAGGGGGGCATGGCATCGGCATCGGGGCAGACCTTCGCCGAGTCGGGTGAAACCGACAAGGCCGCGTTCTATGCCCGCCAGCAACCCCGGAGCAACGCCGAGTTCGAGCGCTGGCTCGATTACGCCAGGGCAGCCGGTGCCATCGGTACCGGGCCGTCTGCGGCTCGCACGGCGGGCGGTGCGCAGAGTTATGCCGACCTGGTGCAGCCGTGGATGAACCGCATGAGCCACGACAAGGGCTTGCTGGTGCATGTGTACACCGTCGATGAGGCGGTGGATTTCGACAAGGTCATGGCGGCCGGCGTCGATGGCATCTTCACCAACCGCAGCGGCCAATTGCTGCGCTATTACTCGCGTTCGCCAGCGCTCGGCGAGGCGCAGATTCTCGAGGCCAACGGCTATTGAGGATCTGGCCTGGCGCCTGCGGCTACCGTAGACTCCGCGCTTTGCGCAATCGCTCAGGATTCCCTCGCCCATGACCTTTTCGCTGCTGTTTGCCGTGTTGGCCTCCGGATTCATCTATGGCATTACCCCGGGCCCGGGCGTGCTTGCGGTGCTGGGCATTGGCGCATCCCGCGGGCGCAAGGCCGGGGCCGGGTTTCTCTGCGGGCACCTGCTGGGCGATGTGCTGTGGTGCAGCACGGCGCTGGTAGCGATCGTCGGCGCTCGGCAGATCGGCAGCTCGGTGTTCGACATCCTCGGTTTGCTCAGCGGCCTGTACCTGTTCTGGCTCGGCCTGCGCGCCCTGCGCAGCCGCCCGGGCAGTGGCAACGGCGAGCAAGGGCCGGTGCGCAAGCCGTTCTGGCATGGCATCGTCTTCGGCCTGACCAACCCCAAGGCCTATCCGGTGGCCGTGGCGACCTTTACCGCACTGATCTCCAGTCGCGCCGAAACCCTGGAGTGGTCGATGCTGCCGGCGCTGATCGCCCTGAGTTTTCTCGGCGGTTTGCTGGCTTACGTGATCCTGATCGCCATCGTCGGCGCCCGTCATGTGCGCACCCTCTATACCCGCTATGAACTGTGGATCACCCGTGCCTGCGGGGTGATGTTCATCGGCTTTGCCATCAACGCGCTGATGCATGCCTTGCCGGGGCTGATGCCGCGCTCCTGAGGGCTGGCACAAGGCCGCGCAATCATGTGAGAATGATATGAATTCCTATTCATGACTTCATTTCATTCCTTCACGCCGGCCTTCAATGACTTCGCTTTCCTCGCCCTGGACCGCCTGCGCCGCAGTTTTGCCGGAGGTCGTCCACGACTTGCTGGCGCATTACAGCGACCTGCGTCGCTACCTCTGCGGCCGGCTTCGCAATCCGGATGATGCCGCCGATATCGCCCAGTCAAGCTTCGCCCAGGTCTATGCCCATGCCCTCAACGCCCCGGTCATCAATGCCCGGGCGTTGCTGTTTCAGGCCGCGCGCAACCTGTGCATCGACCAGCACCGGCGTCGGAGCAACGAACTATCGGCCCTGGAAGACTGGCTGACCCGCGCCGATGTGCTGACGCCGAGTGTGGAAGACATCCTCATTGCCCGTGAGCAACTGCAACAGCTGATCGAGCGCATCGAACGCATGCCGCGCCTGCGCCGCGAGGTGTTCGTGCGGGTGCGCCTGCATGGCCATAGCCATCGCCAGGTGTGTGCCGAGCTTGAGCTGTCGGCCAAGGCGGTCGAGCTGCATATCGGCCGGGCGGTGTTCGATCTTTCCGAGCTGAGCCTGGCGGTCCGCGATGCCTGATTCGGCCCCCGCTTCCCCGCGCAAGGTGCAGCAGGCATTGACGTATCTGGCCGCGCTGCACAGCGACGACCCCGAGCGGGTCAATCAGGTGCGCGGCCAACTGGAGCGCTGGCGCAGCAAGAGCGGTGAGCACGAGCGGGCCTGGCAGGAAGCCGAGCAGCGCTGGCAGCTGGTGCACCGGCTGACGCCACAACTGCGCACGGCCGTGACGCCGGAGCCGGTCAATCTCGGTCGTCGGCGTTTGCTGCGCCAGGGCGGCGGAGTGCTCGCGCTGGTGGCCGGCGCCAGTTGGCTGGGCTGGTTGTGGCAGCGGGTGCCGCAGTTCGATCGACTGCTGCAGACTGTCCATGCCGAACCCCCGCGCACCGAGCACTTGCCCGATGGCAGCCAGTTGGTACTGGCAGCCGAGACCAGCGTGCGGGTGGAGTACAGCAACGGGCTGCGCCAGGTTCGCTTGCTTCAGGGCAACGTCTATTTCGATGTGGCGCGCGAACGGTTGCGATCCTTCCTGATTACCACCCGGCTGGGTGAGGTGCAGGTACTGGGCACCGCATTCACCGTCAGCGATCGGGGCGGTGAGATTCACGTCGCGGTGGCGCGAGGGCGGGTCGCGGTACGTGGCCTGCACGGGGGTGAACAGGTACTGGAGGCCGGGCAGCGGATTCGCCTGGGTGAGCAGGGCCAGTTGCAGGCGTTCGATGCCAGCGCCCAGGCTGCGCCGGATGAACGTCACTGGCGCAATGGCTGGTGGTCGTTCACCGAAGCGCCGCTGAGCGAGGTGATTGCCGAGTTCAATGCCTATGCCCTGCAGCCGGTGACGTTGGGTGTCGAAGCCGGGCGTCTGCACCTGACGGGCAGCTTCCCCAGTGACCGGCCGGAAATGCTCTTGCAGACCTTGCCCAGAATCCTGCCGGTGACCTTGCTGGAACAGGGCGGGCAACGTCATCTGGCGCTGCGCTGAACGCGGCGTGCAGCGTTCGGCAAAAAAGTTTGGTTCTTCACGGATTTACGGGTTTGATGTTCTTTGTGGGTTTGTGGGTTTGTGGGTTTGTGGCTTTTAGTGCTGCGGGTTTATCCATTTGCCAAGGCGGCGCTGAGTCACCTTTGCGCCCTTACGGCGCCTTACTTTTTTTCAGTCGAAAAAAAAAAAAGTAAGCAAAAAATTCTCGCCCCACCAGGGGCCCTGCGCTTCGCTCCGGGTCCCCTCACTCCGGTGTCGTTACGGGGTATCGCGGCCTACGAGTTGCAAGCAACTCTACGTCTCGCGACTTCGGCTATCGCCGAAGGTGCTTCGCACTCACCCCTCCACGACACCTACGCTCGGCCCTTCTGGTTAACGGGGCAGGTAGATCAAAAGCAAGATCAAAAGCAAACGCCAAAGCACAAGCAAAAGAGCAAAAGAGCAAAAGAGCAAAAGAGCGGTGCCTACTGATTCACCGGGGTCCAAAAGCAAGAGCGCAGCGAATTGTGCTCTTGATCTTGATCCACCCGCCCCGTTAACCAGAAGGGCCGAGCGGAGGTGTCGTGTAGGGGCTAGCGCGAAGCGCCTTCGGCCGTAGCCGAAGTTGCGAAGCGTAGACTTGGCGAAGCAAGTCGTAGCTCGCAATGCCCCGTAGCGACACCGTAGCGAGGGGACCCGAAGCGAAGCGTAGGGCCTGGTGGGGCAAGAATTGTTTGCTTACTTTTTTTTTCGACTGAAAAAAAGTAAGCCGCCGTAAGGGCGGAAGGGCCAGTGGCGTCACCCTACAAAATGGATAAAGCTCCACCGCCACCGCCACCGCCACCGCCACCGCCACCGCCACCGCCACCGCCACCGCCACCGCCACCGCCGCCACCGCCACCGCCACCGCCACCGCCACCGCCACCGCCACCACCCAAGCCAAACGTTCCCGCCAATCCGTGAAGAACCAAAAGTTTTGAGGGGTAACGGCGTGGTGGCCCGTCTTCATCCACGAACCCACCTCTGCAAGGACAGATCATGTCGTTTTTCCACGCCCGGGCTGGCCGCCCGGCAGCCGCTGCGGTTTTCCCCGGCACCCTTCGCCACCTGGTGCTGGCCTGTGCGCTGGGGAGTGCCAGTCTGTTGCCGGCAACTACCCTGGCTGCGGCGCTGAACACTGGCGGTCCGACCCTGAGCCTGAACCTGCCGGGGCAATCCCTGGACAGCGCCGTCCACGCCCTGGCCCGTGAAGCCGGCGTGGCCATTGCCGCCGACAGCCAGTTGCTGGCCGGGCGCAGCGCGCCGGCCCTGCACGGCGAGTTCACCTTGCAGCAGGCCCTGCAGCGGCTGCTGGCCAATACCGGCCTGGTCGCCAGCGAAGAAAACGGCGTGATCATCCTGCGCAGCCTCGACAGCAACGGCGCACTGACCCTCGGTGAACTGAACATCAACGCCGCCAGCACTCCCGATGGCCTGCCCGAAGCCTACAGCGGCGGCCAGGTCGCCCGTGGTGCGCGCCTGGGGATACTGGGCAACCGCGACATCATGGACACCCCGTTCAACGTCTCTGCCTACACCGCCCAGGCCATGGAAAACCAGCAGAGCGGCACGGTGGGCGCCGTGTTGCGCAACGATCCGTCGATTCGCTTCAGTACCGGTGAAGGCCATACCTACGAGAACTTCATGATCCGCGGCTACTCGCTCGACTCCACCGAGCTCGCCGTCAATGGCCTGTACGGCCTGGCGCCGGATGGCCACACCCCCACCGAGTTTCTTGAGCGGGTCGAAGTGCTGAAGGGGCCGGGGGCACTGCTTACCGGCATGGCGCCCAATGGCGGGGTGGGCGGGGTGATCAACCTGGTGCCCAAGCGCGCAGGCGATGTGCCGCTGACGCGCCTGACGACCAGCTATGTGTCCGATGGCTACGTTGCCGAGCACATTGACCTGGGGCGTCGCCTGGGCGATGAGCAACGCTTCGGAATTCGTTTCAATGGGGTGTACGGCAGCGGTGACACCGGCGTCGATGAGCAGTCCAAGGACCGCACCCTGGCCTCGCTGGGCATGGACTACCGCGGCGATGGCTGGAAGGTTGAGCTCGATGCCTACGAAAGCCACGAGAAAATGGACAACGGCAGCCCGATGATGGCGGGTTTCAGTCGCCTGGGCTCGGTGACCAAGGCGCCCAAGCCGGACACCAACATCCTCAAGGGGATTTCGGCCAAGCAGATCAGCAAGGCGGTGATCCTGCGCGGCGAGTATGACCTGAACGACGACTGGACCGCGTTTGCCAGCGTCGGCAGCGCCCGTACCCGCTACAAGGGCTTTCTCAACGGCACCCGCGTCATCGTCACCAACAGCAATGGCGATGCCAGCGGCGAAACCTACAACCAGGCCGGGTACACCCACAGCCTGTCCACCGAGGCCGGGGTACGGGGCAACTTCGTCACCGGCACGGTCAATCACCAGGTGGTGCTGAGCACCACGCTGCTGCACCAGGACATCGGCCGAGCCGCCACGGTCACCAGTCCCAAATACGTGACCAACATCTATCACCCCGGCAAGCCGATCATCGCTGGCGATCTCGGCGCCAGCGACAAGACCGGCGACAACACACTGTCCAGTTTCTCGCTGGCCGACACCCTGGGCTTTGCCGACGACAGGGTCTTGCTGACCCTGGGTGTGCGCTCCCAGCGGGTACGCCAGAAGCTGAGCAATCCCGCCTATGACGAACGTGCCCTGACACCTGCCCTGGGCCTTGTGCTCAAGCCCTGGGATGCACCGGTCTCGCTCTACGCCAACTACATCGAAGGCCTGACTCAGGGCGGCATGGTCACCGACCTGAGTGCTGCCAACTATGGCGAGCAGTTCGCCCCCTACAAGGCCAAGCAGGTGGAGGCGGGGGTCAAGTGGGACCTGGGCGATTTCACCCACACCTTGAGCCTGTTCCAGATCGAGAAGCCGAGCATGATGCTCGACAGCGCCAGCAATCGGTACACCGATGATGGCGAGCAGCGTAACCGCGGCGTCGAGTGGAACCTGTTCGGTTCGCTGACCCCGACCGTGCGCCTGCTCGGCGGCGTGACCTACACCCGCGCCGAACTGACTCGCACCGCCAACGGCACCTTCGATGGCAACACCGCTCGCGGCGTGCCGGCCTGGTCGGCCAACCTGGGCGCCGAGTGGGACACCCCCTGGATCGAGGGCCTGACCCTGACGGCCCTGGGCATTCACAGCAGCTCGCAGTACCTCGATAGCGCCAACGATCTGAAGATCCCGCAGTGGACCCGCTACGACCTGGGCGGTCGCTACAGCACGCGCATCCTGAGCAAGGACGTGGTGCTGCGCGCAAGCCTTGAAAACGTCGAGAACCGTGCCTACTGGGCCGGGGTGTTCAACGACGGCTACGCCACGGTGAGCGAACCGCGCACCTTGAAACTCTCCGCCAGCATCGACTTCTGAGGTGGCTATGAATGGAATCAACCCATGGGGCTGCGGGCTGCTGCTGGCCCTGGCGATGAACAGTGCGGTGGCCACGACCTCGCTGATGCCCGGGCAGACGGTGAAGGGCAGCGTCGCCCAGGCGCAGCAGCCTGACTGGACGCTGCGGCTGCAGCAGGGAGACTTTGTGCGCGGACGGGTGGACGGCGATATCAGCCTGCGCCTGCTCGATGCGCAGGGGCAGTCGGTGCGGGTGTTGGTCGATGGCCAGGATCAGCCGCGGGACTTCATGTTCATTGCGCCAGCCAGCGGCGACTTTCGTCTGCATGCCGAGCCCTTGGCGACCCGGCCAAAGGCGGATTACGCGCTGAGCCTGAGTCAGGTGGTCAGTGTGGCTGAGCAGAAGGTCACCCGGCCTGCGCTGCAAAGTCCGCTGATGCGCCAGTTGCAGCAACAGCTGCTTCAGGGGCTCGGTACGCAGGCGTTCTGGGCGGCGCGCGAAGCGCAAGGAACGCCGTTGGTCGAAGCCCTGGTCGACAAGCCGGGGTACAGCCTGGTGACGTTCCTGTGGCGCGGTGCCCAGCACAACGTTCGGGTGTTCGGTGCGCCTTCGGGCAACCACGATGAGTTGCAGCGCCTGGGCGATAGCGACGTTTGGTTTCGCAGCTATGAAGTGCCGTCCAGCGCGCGCCTGAGCTACCAGATGGCGGCCGATGTGCCACCGTCCAACGACCGCCGGGTGATACTGGCCACCACCCGCCGCGATCCACTCAATCCCGACGCCTTTGCCGACAGCAGCGGTGATCCGTGGCTTTCACGCTCGCGCCTGGAGCTGCCCGATGCGCCGGCGCAGCCCTGGGTGGCTGAGCGCCAGGATGTGGCCCGTGGCACCGTGGAGCGTCAGGTACTCGGCAGCCATCTGCTGGGTAATGAACGTGACGTGTACCTGTATCGCCCGGCCGGCTGGATAGCCGGCGCACCGGGGCAAGGACTGCTGGTGCTGTTCGATGCCCATGCCTACACCCGCCAGGTGCCGACCCCGACCCTGCTCGACAACCTGATTGCCGATGGCCTGATCCCCGCAACTGCCGCGCTGATCATCGCCAACCCGAGCGATCTCAGTCGCCAGCAGGAGCTGCCGCCCAATCCGCAGTTCGCCCGCTTCATGGCCGAAGAACTGATGCCCTGGGCCAAGGCGCGTGGTCTGCGCGCCGACGCTTCGCGCACCGTGGTGGCGGGTTCCAGTTATGGCGGGTTGGCGTCTGCCTACATGGGCCTGAAGCACCCGGAGTGGTTTGGCAATGTGCTGAGCATGTCAGGCTCGTACTGGTGGGGCAGGGACGGTGAAGAGCCGGGCTGGCTGACCCGCGAATACGTGAAAGCGCCCAAGCAGCCCCTGCGCTTCTACTTGCAGTCCGGCCTGTTTGAAGGGCCGAAGATCCTCGACACCAACCGGCACATGCGCGATGTACTGCTGGCCAAGGGGTACGCGGTGACTCAGGTGGAATACCCGGCCGGGCATGATTACCTGCAATGGCGGGGGAGCTTGCCGTGTGGGTTGATTGCGTTGATCGGCAAGGCGGGGGAGATGCCGAAGGTGTGTCAGCCAGGGTGATCGTATCGCGGGGCAAGCCCGCTCCTACCGGCAGGAGCGGGTTTGTTTCGCGGTCACTGCGCCACCGCTTCCTTGCGCATCCGGTTACGCCACACCCGATAGGCCCGGATCCCCGAGCGCACCGAGCCGAACAACATCCCGTCCTCCATCTCCCGGGCAATACCCGAACGCACCAGCATGCGCAGGAAGCGCCCCTGGGCCCGGGCGATGCCGAAGTGGATGCCGCGGGCGTTGAGCGTGTCGCGCACCTCCCGCAATGCCGATATCCCGCTGACATCAATGGAGCTGACGGCCTCGGCGTCGAACAGCACCGCCCGTGGTTCGTCTTCGCGCTGCACCGCCTCCAGCAGGCGCATCTTGAAGTAGTCGGCATTGAAGAACAGGATCGCGTCGTCGAAGCGATACACCACCAGGCCTTGGACCGTCCGCGCATCCTTGTGCCGGCGGATATCGACCTGACCTTCGATGCCCGGCACCCAGCCCAGTACCGCATCGGTAGGCTGGTAGATGCTGTACAGCAGGCGCAGGATGGCCAGGGTCACGGCGATGATGATGCCCGGTAGCACGCCGACACCCAGCACGCCGACGGTGGTGAGCACGCATAACCAGAACTCGAAACGGCTGAGCTTGTAGATCCGCCCCAGGGATTTCACATCGATCAGGCCCCAGCCGGCCATCAGCAGCACGGCGCCCAGGGCTGCCTGCGGAATCCAGGCCATGGGCGCGGTGAAGAACAGCAGGATCACGGCAATCACTAGGGCGGCGATAATCCCCACCAGCTGGCTTTTGCCACCGACCATGTCATTGACGGCTGTGCGTGAGTCGGCACCGCTGATGGCAAAGCCCTGGGAGACCCCGGCGGCGATGTTGGTCACCCCGAGGGCGAGGAATTCATGGTTGGCGTTGATCGCGTAGCCATGGCGGGCGGCGAAACTGCGGGCGGTGAGCATGGCACTGCAAAAACTCACCGTGGCGATACCCAGGGCATCACGCAGCAGGCTCTTCATCTCCGCCAGGTTGGTTTGTGGCCAGGCCAGTTGCGGGATACCTGCCGGCACGGGGCCAAGCACCGCCACCCCGTAACGGTCCAGGCCGAACAAGCCGACGATCAGGGTCGCCAGTACCACGGTCACCAGCGCCGAGGGCAGGCGCGGGTAGCGTCGCGGCAGCCAGATCAGCAAGGCCAGCCCGGCAAGGCCGATGCTCAGGGTCAGCCACTTGATCTCGCCCAGGCGTTGCAGCAGGTTGATCAGGCTCAGGATGAAACCGTCACCCTCGATCCGAAACCCCAGCACCTTGCCCAGTTGCCCGGCCAGCAGGCTCAAGCCGATACCGTTCAAGTAGCCGATCAGGATGGGCCGGGAGAAGAAGCTCGCGATGAACCCGGCCCGCGCCACCCCGGCGCCGATCAGCATCAAGCCCACCAGCACCGTGATGATCACCGACAACTGCGCCAGCCGCTGTGGGTCACCCATGGCCAGTGGCGCGATGGCGCCGGCGACCATGGCGCAGGTGGCCGCATCCGGCCCCACCATCAACTGCCGCGAACTGCCGATCAGGGCATAGACCATCATCGGCAGGATGCAGGCGTACAGGCCGTATTGCGGCGGCAGGCCGACGATCTGTGCATAGGCAATGGCAATCGGAATCTGGATGGCCGCCACCGACAGGCCAGCCTGCAGATCGGCATGAAACCATTCGCGGCGGTAATGCAGCAGATTGGAAAGGCCCGGGAGCCAGCGAGAGAGAAACATGAACGGGTCCTTTCGAGTGTTTCGCGATGTGACGAAAATGCGCAGTACCGGACATTAAAGCGCACCTTGGCCCGACGCAGCAGCGCGCCAGATCAAAAGACAGCGTTGTTCGGCCCGGGATGGGCGTGCTGGGATTGAAAGGTCAGCAGATTCGGGGGAGGGGATTGGCCTTGGGCCGGAGAAACATGCAGCCAGGTCTTCGTCTGGGAAGCCTGCGTTTCAGGTGGGCTGAAACGTTGGGGAAACTGGAGCGGGTGAAGGGAATCGAACCCTCGTTATCAGCTTGGGAAGCTGGAGTAATGCCATTATACGACACCCGCTTTCAGGCCAGACGTTGTACCAGAAGCGCACTGCGATTTGAAGCCTTGCCCGGAAAAAAGGCTGGGGTCGGCGGCCGCTAGCGCAAGGTCTTGCATCTTCCTTCTGCCCCAACGGGCCGCTGATGCAGGAGGTTGCGCTACCGCCGACCAGGGGTTTCAGATCGCCAGTGCATGGTGCTCCTGGCCGTACTGGTAGCGGACACGAGGTTCACGAACGGCTGCCGGCTTGAGGAAGCCCAGCAGGGCATCGCGCGTCTGGTTGCTGGCCGCTTTGTGTTCCATGTCGAGGAAGTGGCCGGCCGCGCGGATTTCGCTGAAGTGGCTGTTGCGCACGTGATGGCTGAACTGCCGGGCGTCATCGATGGTGGTGTATTCGTCCCACTCACCGTTCATGAACAGAACCGGGATGTCGATCACACGGGCCGAGCGCAGGGCGTTGTCCAGGTCGTGGTCGAGCACCTGGTTGATGTGAAAGTGCATCTGCGCATACTCGTGATTGTCCAGGCTGCTCACATGCCGGTAGTTGAAGCGCTTGAACAGCGACGGCAGGTGTTTGCCGATGGTGTCGTTGACCAGGTTGCCGACGTTGTAGCGGTCGCAGGTGCTGAGGTACTGGCAGCCCTTTTCCAGGTAGTCGCGCATCGGTTCGTTGATCACCGGCGAGAACGAACTGACCACCGCCTTCTGGATACGCCGCGGCTTGTGTGCCAGGGCCAGCAAGGTGCAGGCGCCGCCCCAGGAGAACGACATGACGTGGTCGGCGGCGAAGTGGTCGATCAGCTCCAGCAGGATCTGCCCTTCGGTTTCCTTGGTCAGCAGCCGCTCATGGCGATTGTACGCCTTGGACTTGCCGGCGTAGGGCTGATCGTAGAGCACCACGTTGAATTGCGGGTGCAGGCTGCGCACCGTCTGGGCAAAGGAGGCCGTCGTGGCCAACGACCCATTGATCAGGATGATCGTTTTCTCGGCGCCCTCTGCGCGATAGAACTCCGTGTAAACCCGATACTGACCTTGTATATCAAGCACAGCAATTTCTGGCCTCATGTCGTCGACTCCTGGCGCAAAAAGGGTGTTCGCACATGCAAGGATGCGCGTTCTTTATGACAGGTAGGCATGCGCCTTGAAGAGAAACCGAGGGCCCTTGTCGATCCTGTAACGCCTGGTCGACGGGTATTGTTCTAGGTGGGCAATCTGCCGGACTCCGGTGCATCGAGGCCCCGGTAGCCAGCAAAAAGGTGTCTTGGACTACGGGCGTGACTGACAAGTCACATGCAGACCGACGATTGGATTCAAGCAGGCAGCGAACTAACCCGCAAGTGCCTTTGGGGAAATTGACGGCATCTTTCCGCCAGGCGGTCGCCGGCTCAAATCGCCTGGATTTCTTCGGGATAGAGCGCTCGGTACTCGCCAGGGCGCAAGCCTGGGTCGAGGGTGAGCGGGCCCATGCGCTCGCGGTGCAGGCGCAGCACCTTGTTGTTGAAGTGGCCGAACATGCGCTTGACCTGGTGGTAGCGGCCTTCAACGATGCTCAGGCGGGCGCTGCGCGGGCCGATCAGCGTCAGTTCGGCGGGCAAGGTGGTGAGGTCTTCGAAGGCGAAGTACAAGCCCTGGGCGAAGGTGTCGATGTAACGGGGTTCGATCACCTGTTCGGTCTCGACGTAGTAGACCTTGGGCAGTTTGGTTTTCGGTTGGGTCAGTCGCCGCGACCATTGGCCATCGTTGGTCAGCAGCATCAGGCCAGTGGTGTTGTAGTCCAGGCGCCCGGCAATGTGCAGATCATGGGTGTCCGCTTCGTCGATCAGGTCCAGCACGGTGGGGTGTTCCGGGTCCTGGGTGGCGCTGACGCAGCCCTGGGGCTTGTGCAGCATCAGGTAACGGGCCGGGCGCCCGGCCTGCAACAGCTGGTCGTCCACCTCGATGCGGCTGAACTCGCGGACTTCCAGGTGCGGGTCGCTCACGCAGTAGCCGTCCACGCGCACGCGCCGCTGCACCAGCAGCAGGCGTACTTGCTGGCGGTTGAAGCAGGGCAGGTTGCTGAGGAAACGATCGAGACGCATACAAGGCCAGGGTCCGGGCGTGGCAGTTTAACGGTCGCGGGCTGCTTTTGCTGCGTCCAGTTGTTCCAGCACCTGGGCGCAGGCGGGGCACAGGCAGGCCTTGTTGCGCAACTCGGCGGGCAAGGCTTCGAGCACCTTGGGGTCGATGCTGACGCCGTAGCACCAGCAGGCCGTGGCGGCAGTGCGCGGGTCGGCCAGGCTGCAGCGGTTGCTGGCGCCGCAGGCAGGGCAGTGTTGGGGGTCACTCATTGTCGGACCTGGGCATCTCGGTGCAGACGCGATTGCGTCCGCTTTGTTTGGCACGGTACAGCGCATGGTCGGCGCGGGCGATCAGACTGTGCAGGGTATCTTCGCGCTGCAGGGTGCTCAAGCCAATGCTGGTGGTCAGTCTGATCGGATTGCCGGCGAAGGAGAAGGCCAGTTCCTCGGTACGCTGGCGGATCTTTTCGGCGATTTCCTGGGCGCGCACGCCGTCGGTGTCCTTGAGCAGAACGATGAACTCCTCACCGCCCCAGCGGCAGATGATGTCTGCCTGGCGCAGGCAGTTCTCCAGCACCTGGGCGAACTGGCGCAGCACTTCGTCGCCGGCCAGGTGGCCGTGGGTGTCGTTGAGTGCCTTGAAGTGGTCGAGGTCGATCAACAGCGCCACCAATGGGTTGGGCTCACGCCGGGATTCCTGCATGGCCTGCGCTGCCAGGAGGTCGAAGCCCCGGCGGTTGGGCAGGCCGGTCAGGCTGTCGAGCGTCGCCAGGGCTTCGATGCTGTCTTGATGGCGCTTGACCATGGCGTTGAGCAGCGACAGCACCACCAGGCCAATGATGGTGCAGATCGCCAGGTTCAGGTAAAGCGACTGACGCACGTTGTCCAGTGCGCCATCTTCGCGTTTGTCGACGAACAGGTACCAGTTCAGTTCAGGCACCAGGCGGATGTTGAGGAAGTGACTGCGCCCTGCGTCATTGCGGTACTCATGGCTGCCGCTGACCGGCTCTGGCATTTGCTGCAGCAAATCGCGCAAGCCGACCAGTTCGCTGAGTGACTGACCGGCCCGGGCACCGTGGGGGCCGCCGTTGGAGCCAGTCAGTACCACCTGCCCCTTGGGGTCGACAAAATACACCTGGCGTTGGTAACGCTGCTGGTAGTCGTCGATCAGGCGCACCACGGCTTCGACCGTGAGCCCGATACCGGTGACCCCGATGAAGTTGCCGTCGTAGTCGAACATACGGTAGTTAATGAACACCGTGAGCCTGTCCTGGTTGGCCATGTCCAGGTCGACGTTGATTTCATAGGGTTCGGTCAGCTTCAGCACGCGCCAGTACCAGGCATCGCGAGAATCCTTGGGGTCGATCTGCTTGAGGACGCCTTTTTGCGCCTGGTAGTAGTTGCCTGTGCGGCTGGAGACAAAAAAGGCGGTGTAGGCGCGGTACTGGCCCATGATCTCGTTCAGGTAGCGGGACAGTTGCTGCGGGTCCTGTTCGCCTTCCAGGGCCCAGTCACGCAGGAAGGTGTCGTGGGCCATCATCGAGGAAATCAGGATGGGCCGAACCAGATCCTTCTGGATTTCGGAGTACACGGTATCGGAGGTCAGCGGCAGTTCGGTGTTGACGATGTTGTCGCGAATGGCGCTGCGCGAGGCGAAATAGCTGATCAGGGAGGTGGCCAGAAATCCGCAGCCAAGCAACAGCAGCAAGGTCAGAATCAGCGAGCGCTGCGAAAACAGGGCGGAGCGAGACGGCATGACATTCCCTTGATCTAGGCCAGTGGCGTTCATTCTAGTGGTGTGGCCGGAAAATAACTGGACAAAATTTGAGGTTATCGGCGTTGTATCAAATTATTGCGGCACGGGCACCGGATCCGCTTTGCACGGTCTTATTCTGTGTCGATGAACGCTTGCCGATCGACGCCGACCAGCGCCGCTGGGATGTGCAGTTCAGCGGTCCGGGAGGCCGCCATGTATCGCCGACTTTTGCTGATTGCAGTGCTGAGTTCGCTGACCGCCGCGTGTGTTCCCTATGGAGGAAATGGCTACTACCACCGCACCGAAATCTACACCGCCGACCGCTATGGCTATCCGGGATACTACCGGCCAGCCTACCCCTACAACCGTGGCTACTACGTTGTGCCGCAGCAGCGCTATTACTCGGCGCCGCCGCAGTACTACCGCCCGGCTCCCCACTATTACCGCTCGACACCGCACTACTACCGTTCGGCGCCTGAGCACTACTACAAGTCCTATCCGGGCCGTGGGTATGACCGTTACCGGCAAGCCCCCTCACGCCATGATCGCAACCGCGACGGTCGCTATGACCGCAACTGGCACCGCTAGGCTGTTCAGCTGAGGTCGGCCAGCGGATGGCGGCCTTCCCACACTTTGGCAAAGTGCGCCCTGATGACCGGCGCTGGCACCTTGGCGATGTCCGGCCAGTGCCAGTGCGGCTTCTGGTCCTTGTCGATCAGACGCGCCCGCACACCTTCGCTGAACTCGGGGTGCCGGCAGCAGTTCAGGCTCATGGCGTACTCCATCTGGAACACCTGGGCCAGTGACAGGTGCCGTGCGCGCTGAATCTGCTCCCAGACCAGGTGCGCTGTCAGCGGGCAGCCTTCCTGCAAGGTCTGCGCGGCCTTGGCCAGTAGCGGGTCGCTGCTGTTGCGCAGTTGCACGATCGCCCGCCAGGCGCAGACCGGATCGGCGACATCGAGCAACGCATCAATTTTTTCCCGCCGGGGCAGCCACTGGGCTTCGGGCATGTCGGCCCGGGCCCGCTGTTGCTGGGCCTTGAGCAGGCTGTTCAGTTGCAGGGCGGTTTGCTCCTGCCAGTTCAGTTGCAGCAGGTCGTCGATCAGTTCTTCCTGCTGGTTTTCCCCCAGCAGGCGATCGGCCAGGTCCAGATCCAGCGCATCGCGGGCATTGAGGGGGGCGCCGGTCAACCCCAGGAACAGGCCGAGCTTGCCGGGCATGCGCGACAGAAACCAGCTGGCGCCGACATCCGGGTACAGGCCGATGCTGATCTCAGGCATGGCCAGGCGGCTGCTGGGGGTGACGATGCGCACGCGGGCGCCCTGGAGCAATCCCATGCCGCCACCGAGCACATGGCCGTGTCCCCAGCACAACAAGGGTTTTGGGTAGGTGTGCAGGCGGTAGTCCAGGCGATACTCGGCGGCGAAAAAACGCGTGGCCAGCGATGGAACCTCCCCGGGATGATCACGACACGCCTGCACCAGGCTGCGCACATCGCCACCGGCACAGAAGGCCTTGGCCCCGGCGCCGCGCAGCAGCACGCAGACGACTTCCGGGTTGTCGGCCCAGTCGGCCAATTGCTGGTCGATCACCTCGATCATGGGCAGCGACAGGGCGTTGAGGGCCTTCTCGCTGTTGAGGGTAACGATGCCGAGACGGGCACCATCGACGCCGGTCTGTTCTTCGCACTGTACAAGCATGGGCGGCCTCACTCATCTGATCCGCACAAGTATGGTCGTTGCTGGTGATCGTGCCGGTCGCCGGTCGGAACGATTGACAAGCCCCGGCAGCTTTCCTAGTGTCGCGCCATTGTTTACGGATGGCCCCATGACTGACGACGATCGCATCAAACTCGAACCCAGCTGGAAAGAAGCGCTGCGCGCCGAGTTCGACCAGCCCTACATGCAGCAACTGCGCGAGTTCCTGCGCCAGGAATACGCGGCCGGCAAAGAGATCTACCCCCCTGGCCCGATGATTTTCAATGCGCTCAACTCCACGCCGCTGGACCAGGTGAAGGTGGTGATCCTCGGGCAGGACCCGTACCACGGCCCGGGTCAGGCGCATGGCCTGTGCTTTTCGGTGCAACCGGGCATCCCGACGCCGCCGTCGCTGGTCAATATCTATAAAGAGCTGCAACGCGACCTGAACATCGAGATTCCCCGGCATGGCTACCTGCAAAGCTGGGCCGAGCAGGGCGTACTGCTGCTCAACACGACCATGACGGTCGAGCGTGCCAATGCCGCCTCCCATGCCAAGAAAGGTTGGGAATTCTTTACCGATCGGGTCATTGAAGTGGTTAGCGAGCACCAGCCCAATACGGTGTTCCTGCTGTGGGGCGCCCACGCCCAGAGCAAGGCCAAACTCATTGATGCCACCAAGCACCTGGTGCTCAAGTCGGTCCACCCGTCACCGTTGTCGGCCTATCGCGGCTTCCTGGGGTGCGGGCATTTCAGCCGTACCAACAAGTTTCTCGAGCAGCACGGTCTGGCGCCGGTGGAATGGGCATTGCCGCCGTTGTGAGGGTTGCGGGACAGAAAAAGGAAGCCGAGGCTTCCTTTTTTTGTGTCAGTCCGGCTGGGTACTGCGCTCGGCATGCCAGTGGCGGAACAAGGGTTCGGCCAGAAACAGCACAAACAGCAAGCGCATCACCTGCAGGGCGGTCACCAGGGGTACCGAGAGTTGCAGGGTTTCGGCGGTCAGGCTCATTTCCGCAATACCGCCGGGCATCATGCCCAGGGTCAACGAGCGCAAGTCCAGCTGGGTCAGGTGGCTCAAGACCCAGGCCGCAGCGGCAGCGATCAGCATGCTCAGGGCCGTGGCAACCAGGGTCCTGCCCAGGAACGACGGCGCCCGCCGAAAGAACGCACGATTGAAGTGACACCCCAGGCCGCTGCCGATCAACCACTGGCCGATCTGGCTGGCGCCATCGGGCAGGGCAATCTGCAAGTCGGCGCCGACACTGGCAACCGCAGCCACCAGCAACGGGCCGAACAACCAGGGATTGGGTTGTTTCATGCGTTGCCAGACCATCGCCAGCACGATGCCCAGCGGGCAAATCACGGCCAGCCAGCCCCAATTGACACTGCCGGCATGGGTGATTGCCACGCCATCGCCGAGCAGGTACTTGAACACCGCCGGTACGCACAGCACCACTGCGAGCACCCGCAGGCTCTGGGCCGCAGCGACCTGGCTGAGTACCGCGCCGTTGCGCGCCCCGAGGTTGACCATCTCCCCGGAGCCGCCCGGCATGCTGGAGAAGAACGCCGTGGCCCGGTCTTCACCGGTGCGGCGCAGCAACCAGATCCCCACCACGCTGGAGACACTGGTGATCAACGCCCCGCAGAAGATCAGGCCAAAGTTGCTGGCCACCTGCTCGATCACCGCCGGGGTGAAGTGCAGGCCGATGCCGATGCCGATGATCCACTGGCCACATTTACGCCCGCCAGGAATCTCGGTCAGTTGCCAGGGTGTCAGGCAGCGCACGAGGATGATCGCCAGCAACGAGCCGACCATCCACGGCAGCGGCCAGCCCACCAGGCTGGCGAGATACCCGCCTGCCAGGCCGACCAGGCCGGTGACCCAGTACAGTTTCAGTGCGCCATCAGACATCGGCCAGGGCACGACGCTGGAGGCTGCGCTTGCGCAGGATACGCACGATCGGCAGGGCCAGCATGACGGCAGTCAGTGCCCAGACAGTCACGCTGATCGGGCTGGCCCAGAGAATCTCAAGGCCGCCGTTGGAGATCGACAGCGCCCGGCGCAGGTTCTGCTCCATCAGCCCGCCCAGGATGAAGCCCAGCAGCAGCGGCGACAGCGGGAAGTCCAGCTTGCGCAGGATGTAGCCGAAGATGCCGATGCCGATCATCAGGAACAGGTCGAAGGTGGTGGCATGCACCGCATACACACCGATCGCGGTGATGATGGCGATGACCGGCACCAGGGTCCAGTTCGGAATGGAGAGGATCCGGGTGAAGATGCGCACCATCGGAATGTTCAGGATCAACAGCATGACGTTGGCGATGAACAGCGAGGCGATCAGGCCCCAGACGATGTCGGGTTGCTGCTGGAACAACAGCGGGCCGGGGGTGATGTTGTACAGGGTCAGGGCGCCGATCATCACCGCGGTGGTGCCTGAACCTGGAACGCCGAGGGTCAGCATCGGCACCAGGGCGCCGCAGCAGGAGGCGCCGATGGCGGTTTCAGGCGCCGCCAGGCCGCGCTTGTCACCCTGGCCGAACTTGCTGCTGGCACCGGCCAGTTTCTTTTCGGTCATGTAGGCCACGGCACTGGCCAGGGTCGCACCGGCACCCGGCAATACCCCCATGATGAAACCCAGTACGCCGCAGCGGATGTTCACCACGAACACCGAGGCCGCTTCCTTGAGGTTGAACATCATGCGCCCGGTGGCTTTCACCGCCTGGTGGCCGTGGTGGGTCTTTTCCAGCAGCAACAGGATTTCGCTGATGGAGAACAGGCCCAGTACCAGCACGACGAACTGAATGCCATCGGCCAGGTGCACGCTGTCACCGGTGAAGCGGTATACGCCGCTGTTGGCGTCAATGCCGACGCCTGACAGGAACAGGCCGATCAACGCGGCGATAAAGGTCTTGAGTGGTCTGTCACCGGCCATGCCGCCCAGACAGATAATCGCAAAGACCATCAGCACGAAATATTCCGCGGGCCCGAAGGCGATGGCCCATTTAGCCAGCAGCGGGGCAAACAGCACCATGCCGCAGGTGGCGATGAACGCGCCGATGAACGAGCTCCAGGCCGACAGCGACAGGGCCACGCCCGCCAGGCCTTTGCGGGCCATGGGGTAGCCATCCAGGGTGGTCATCACCGTGGAGGCTTCGCCGGGAATGTTGAGCAGGATCGAGCTGATCCGGCCGCCGTATTCGCACCCCAGGTACACCGCCGCCAGCAGGATCAATGCGGACTCGGGGGGCAGGCCCAGGGCGAAGGCGATGGGGATCAGCAGTGCCACGCCGTTGATCGGGCCCAGGCCCGGCAGCAAGCCGACCACGGTGCCGATGAGGGTGCCGCACAGGGCGGTGACCAGGTTGTAAGGGCTCAGCGCGACGCCGAAGCCCTGGCCGAGATAACCAAGCGTATCCATGTCAGTTCTCCAGTACGGCGAGCACGCCAAGGGGCAGTGGGACTTCCATTACACGGTCGAACAGCCAGTACAGGCCCAGGCTCATCAGGCTGATGATCACCACGCTCGCCATCCAGCGACCGCCGTACAGGCGGGCCATCGGCACGCCGATCAGGATGCTGCTGACAATGAAGCCCAGGGGCTCGAACGTGGAGGCGAAGACCAGCAGCAGGAGCACGCACAGGGCGACCTTGCGCAGGGTGGCGCGGTCAAGCTCCGGCTCGTCGTCCTTGCGCACGATGGCGGTGGGGCGGATGGCGAGATAGAGCAGGCCGGCGCCCATCAGGGCGAGCATCAACAGCGGGAAGGCACGGGGGCCGACGGGTTCATAGGAAAAGGCGGCCTGATAGGGCCAGGCCATGACTGCCAGCGCCGCGCAGGCGGCCAGCAGCGTCAAGGCGAAGACGCGTTGCAGGATCATTGGGGAATCCTCTTTTCGCGGGGCAAGCCCGCTCCTACGGTAGGAGCGGGCTTGCCCCGCGATGCTGTCGGAAAGGTTCGGAAACTTACTGAATCAGCCCGAATTCCTTGGCCAGGGCCTTATAGTCGGCCACCTGCTTCTTCACGTAGGTGTCCAGCTCGGCGCCGGTCATCGCGAAGGGGAACAGTTCGCGCTGGTCGCGCAACGTGGCGAAGTCTTCGGAAGCCAGCAGCTTGTCGAACGAGGCTTTCCACCAGTCATACTCTTCATCGGTGACTTTCGGCCCCAGGTAGAAGCCCCTCACCACCGGCCAGACGATGTCGTAGCCTTGCTCTTTGGCGGTCGGGATGTCCTTCATTTCCGGCTCGTCCAGGCGCTTTTCGGTGAACACAGCAAGCAGGCGCATGTCGCCGCTCTGGATGTGCGGCATGGAGTCGGAGATGTCGGTACTGCCCACCTGGATGTGCCCGCCGAGCAACGCCGTGGCAATCTCGCCGCCCCCTTCGAGGGCAACGTAGCGCAGGTCGCGCGGGTTGATGCCGGCGGCCTTGGCGATCAAGGCGGTCTGCATCCAGTCCTGGCTGCCGACGGTACCGCCGGAGCCGATCACCACTTTGCTCGGGTCTTTTTTCAGCGCGGCGACCAGGTCATCGAGGGTTTTGTACGGCGAGTCGTTTTTCACGGCGATGGCGCCGTAGCTGGTGCCCACGGCCGCCAGCCAGCGCACGGCGTTTTCGTCGAAGCGACCGAACTTGCCCTGGGCCAGGTTCAGCAGCGAGCCGCTCGACCAGGCCACCAGGGTGCCGCCATCGGCAGGGCGCTGGGCCACCACCGCGTTGTAGGCCACCGCGCCGACACCACCGGGCATGTAGGTCACGCGCATGGGTTTGCTGAGGATCTTCTCGTTGACCAGGGCGCTTTGCACCAGTTTGCAGGTCAGGTCGAAGCCGCCGCCGGGGGAGGCGGGGGCGATACATTCAGGACGCTTGGGTTCACCCGCCCCGGCTTGGCCGGCAAGCATCAGGCAGGCAGTGGCGAGGGCAATACGGCGCAGTGCAAAGGTCATCGTCTATCTCCGTTGGCATTATTGTTATCGGGGACTACCACAGCGCAAGGCTGTAACTCACCAGCAGTCGCACTTCGTCGGCATCGCGGGCGAAGTTGGAACGGAAGGTGGCGTTGCGCAGGCGCACGGCGACGTTTTTCAGGGCGCCACTTTGCACCACATATTTGAACTCGGTGTTGCGTTCCCACTCTTTGCCCTCACCGCCATCGGCCAGGCTGACATTATCGCCGTTGATGTAGCGGGTCATGAAGGTCAGGCCGGGAATGCCCAGTTTGGCGAAGTCATAGTCGTAGCGGGCTTGCCAGGAGCGCTCGTCGGCACCGGCGAAGTCGTTGATCTGGACGAAGTTGACCAGGTACGGGTCGGCGCCATCGACATACGGGAAGGCCGTGTCGCCGGAGAGGTGTTGGTAACCGGCACTGAATTTGTGGCCGATGAGGCTGTAGCTGAGCATGCCGTTGAGCGCGGTGTTGTCGATGTTGCCGCCGCGGGCCTGGCCCTGGTCATCGCTCAAGGCCATGCGCAAATCAGCGCCGAACGTACCGGGGCCCCACGGCTGGCTGGCGATCATGCCGACGAAGTGCTGGCGGTAGACATCATCGAGCTGGGCCCAGTGGTAGCTGCCGGTGATCTTGTCGGTGAATTTGTAGTCCAGGCCGGCCATGTCGAAATGGTTGCCGGCAACGGTGCCCAGGAAGCGACCGTTCTTGTTGTTCAGGGCAATGTCCTGGTTGTCGGTGCTGTCGCGGTCCTTGGCCTTTTCCAGGCGCCCGCCGGTAAACGTCAGGTTTTTGATTTCGCCGGAGGTCAGCAGGCCGCCCTCGAAAGTCTGCGGCAGGATGCGGCCGTCGTTGGGCTGCAGGGTGGGCAGCTCCGGCATCAGGGTGCCGATTTTCAATTCGGTTTCCGAGATCTTCACTTTGCCGGTCAGGCCGAGTTTGGAGTACTCGTCGGCGGCGCGCCCGTCATCGTGGGTCGGGAGCAGGCCGCTGCCGGTGCGGTCGGGGCTGGAGTCTAGCTTGATACCGAGCATCCCCAGGGCGTCGAGGCCAAAGCCTACGGTGCCGTCGGTGTAGCCTGACTCGAAATTGAGCATGAAGCCCTGGGCCCACTCGTCACGCTTGGACTGCTGGGCACTGGTGCCGTCGCGAAAGTCGCGATTGAAGTACATGTTGCGGGTTTCAAAGGTGGCCTTGCTGTCTTCGAAGAAGGCGGCTTGGCTGAGCGGGGCGACGCCGACAAGGGCGAGGGCGCTGGCAACTGCAGTCTGGCGGGAAGGTAGGCGGCGAATAGGCGTATACGCCTGTGGCTGCATGGACAGCATGGTCGAGTGACTCCGTTATTGTTCTTATTAGTTCGAGCCTGAAGGCTCGGTTGTACGGCAAGCAGAGTGAGCCGTGAGAGGATGCTAGGGGCTGAACCTTTCGCTAACCTTTCAGCAGCTTTTCATCGTTGCGAAGGCTTCACAGGCGAGCTGTCGGCTGTACACTCCGCGCCATTGACCGTGACTTACCTGGGAGAAATCGATGCGTGTGCTGCTCGTCGAAGACCATCTGCAGCTGGCAGAAAGCGTGGCCCAGGCCCTCAAGAGCACCGGCTTGACCGTTGATGTGCTGCACGATGGCGTGGCCGCCGACCTGGCCCTGGCCAGTGAGGAGTACGCCGTGGCCGTGCTCGATGTGGGGCTGCCGCGCATGGACGGCTTCGAGGTGCTGGCGCGTTTGCGCGCCCGCGGCAAAACCTTGCCGGTGCTGATGCTGACCGCGCGCAGCGACGTGAAGGACCGGGTCCACGGCCTGAATCTGGGCGCCGATGACTACCTGGCCAAGCCATTTGAACTGACCGAGCTCGAGGCGCGGGTCAAGGCCTTGCTGCGCCGCAGCGTGCTCGGCGGTGAGCGCCAGCAACGCTGCGGCCCGCTGGTGTACGACCTGGATACCCGGCGCTTCACCCTGGGCGATGAGCTACTGACCCTGACCTCCCGCGAGCAGGCCGTGCTTGAAGCCATGATCGCCCGTCCGGGGCGGGTGATGAGCAAAGAGCAACTGGCGGCCCAGGTGTTCGGCCTGGATGAAGAAGCCAGCGCCGATGCCATCGAGATCTACGTCCATCGGCTGCGCAAGAAGCTCGATGGGCATGCCGTGGCCATCGTCACCTTCAGGGGGCTCGGCTACCTGCTCGAGCACCGCGATGCTGGATAGCGGCAGCCTGCGTGGACGGCTGGTCTGGAACCTGGCGATCCTGCTGGTGGTGCTGATGCTGGCCAGCGGCCTGAGCGCCTACTGGAACGGCCGGGAGGCCGCCGACACGGCCTACGACCGTACCTTGCTGGCCTCGGCCCGCACCATCGCGGCGGGCTTGTCCCAGCGCGATGGCACGCTCAGTGCCGACGTGCCCTACGTGGCACTGGACACCTTCGCCTATGACAGCGCCGGGCGTATCTACTACCAGGTCAACGACATCCACCAGCGCCTGATCTCCGGGTACGAGAACCTGCCAGCGCCACCGCCGGGCACGCCACGCACCGACGACTACCCGGCCCTGGCGCGCTTCTACGACGCCCGCTACCTGGGCCAGGACGTGCGGGTGGTGAGCCTGCTCAAACCCGTCAGCGAACCGAACATGAACGGCATGGCCGAGATCCGCGTGGCCGAGACGGAAGAAGCGCGCGTGCGCATGGCGCGCGGGCTGATGGCCGACACCCTGCTGCGCCTGGGCATGCTGGCGCTGGGGGCATTGATGATGGTGTGGTTCGCGGTCAGCGCCGCGCTACGTCCGCTGGAGCGCTTGCGCCGCGCTGTGGAAGAGCGCCAGCCCGACGATCTGCGGGCATTGCCAGCGGTCGAGGTGCAGCGTGAATTGAGCCCGCTGGTGCGGGCCTTGAACCATTTCACCGAACGCCTGCGCGGGCAGTTCGAGCGCCAGGCCCAGTTCATCGCTGAAGCCGCTCACGAGTTGCGCACCCCACTGGCGGCCCTCAAAGCCCGCGTTGAACTGGGGCTACGCTCCAGCGAGCCGCAGGTCTGGCGTGACACGCTGGAATCTGCCGCCCAGGGCACGGATCGCCTGACTCACCTGGCCAATCAGTTGCTATCCCTTGCCCGGGTGGAGAATGGCGCGCGGGCCATTGCCGAGGGCGGTGCGCAAGTGCTTGACCTGAGCCAGCTGGCCCGCGAGCTGGGCATGGCCATGGCGCCGCTGGCCCATGCCCGGGGCGTGGCACTGGCGCTGGAGGCCGAAGAGTCCGTGCAGGTGCGCGGGGAACCGACCTTGCTCAATGAATTGCTCAGCAACCTGGTGGACAACGCCCTGGCCCATACACCCAAGGACGGCAACGTGATCCTGCGAGTGAGCGCACCGGGCATTCTGGAAGTCGAGGACGATGGCCCAGGCATCCCCGAAAGCGAGCGCGAGCGGGTGTTCGAGCGTTTCTATCGGCGTAGTGCCCAAGGCACTGGCCTGGGCCTGGCGATTGTCGGCGAGATCTGCCGCGCGCACCTGGCGCAGATCAGCCTGCATGACGGCGAGCGGGGCGGCTTGAAGGTGCGGGTCAGTTTTACGGTCGACTAACGGAACATGCTGCGGGCATTGAGCAGGTCGCTGGCGACCAGTTCGGTGCCGGTGGGCAGGCCCAGGTGGCGGTAGGCCGGCAGGGCGGCCAGGGGGCGGGTCTTGCTGGTGCCCTGGCTCAGGGCGCGGGCGATCTGGACGATATCCACATAGTCGACCCGCTCGCTGCAGCGGTCCAGGTCGTGGACCCGTCCGGGCAGCTTGACCAATTGCTCGGGGAACTCCCAGGTGCCGAGAATCTTGTCGCCCAAGGCTGGATGGATCTGGTCGATCACATAGTTCAGGCACACGGGGTCGGACAACAGCTCGTTGTGCTCTTCGGCGTAAATCAGGATCGGCAATACGCCAATCTGGTGAACCAGGCCGGCCAGGGCGCCTTGATCCGGCTTGAGCTGGGTATGGCGCTGGCAGAGTTCGTAGCTGATGCCCGCCACTTCCAGGCTGGTCGCCCAGGTTTCGCGCATTTTCCGCTCCACGACCTCGGAGCGGGCATGGAAGATCTGCTCGATGACCAGGCCGATGGCCAGGTTGCAGCTGTAGTTGATGCCCAGGCGGGTGATGGCCGTTTGCAGGTCGGTCACTTCGACGGTGGCGCGCAGCAGCGGGCTGTTCACTACTTTGATCAGGCGCGCCGACAAGGCGGCATCGCGGCCAATGACTTTGCTCAGGGTGCTGACGCTGATCTCGGTGTCTTCTGCGGCCTCGCGGATGCTCAAGGCTACCTCCGGCAACGTCGGCAGCACCAGGTCATCGTTGTCGATGGCGGCCAGCAACTGGGCCTGGACCATCTCGGCCAGCTTGTTCATGGTGATTCTCTAACGCAATTCAAGAAATGCCCCGGTAGCCAAGTGCCGGGGCTGGGGTGTTTCAGCGCTGGATCTCGCGGTCGCGATCCAGTTCGTAGGGGAGCGACAGCAGCGCAAGGCCGGGGCCGTCGGCGCTGCCCAGGTGCAGGTTGTTGTCTTCGACCGCGTCGGCAGTCAGTACCGCCAGCAGCTCGCAGCCTTCAGCGGCGCGGGCAGCCAGTACCACTTCACCGACCGAGGAGTTGTGGGTAGGCGAGAAAATCTCGGTACCCGGCGCTGGCGGTTGATCGCCGGCCAGGGCCACGCGGTACTGGCGACGCTTGAGCTTGCCCAGGTACTGCATGCGCGCGACGATTTCCTGGCCGGTGTAGCAACCCTTCTTGAAGCTGACGCCGCCGACGGCTTGCAGGTTGATCATCTGCGGGATGAACAGCTCGCGGGTCTGGGCCATGACCTGGCCGATGCCTGCGCGAATCTGCCCCAGCAGCCAATCGTTGAGCGTGCCTTGCGCCAGGTGTGCGGCCAGCTGCGCCTGCACGGCTTCTGCTTGCTGGGCAGGAACCCACAGCTCAATGCGCCCGGTGGACGCGACAACGGCGATCAGGCCGTCGTGGCGCGTTACTCCGTCGACCTGCGCCGGTACTTCCAGTCCCAGCGCCTGCAGGGCGGCGTCACCGTTGCTGAGGCCAAAGCGAACCCAGGCGTCGCTGTCGTCGGTCAGTTTGGCCTTGGAGAACACGGCGTACTTTTTCAGGTCGGCCAATTGTGGCTCAAGCAGCTCGCGGGTCATTGCCAGCAGAAAGCCGTCGGCCTCGGGCAGGATGCGAAAGCTCGACTGCATGCGGCCCTTGACCATGCAGCGTGCGCCCAGGCTGCTGGTGCTCTCATTGAGGTAATTGAGGTTGCAGGTCAGTTGGCCTTGCAGGAACTTGCCGGCGTCCGAGCCGCGGACGGCGAGGACGCCTTCGTGGGAAAGGGTGCAGAAAAAAGCAGAATCGGCCATGGGTCATCGCAGGGTAGTAAGACTGGGTCCCATGATAGAGCGCTGTCGGCAAAATAGGTAGTTGAGTACTGCCCTCTGTCATTATTTGCTCACAGGTCCGGACCAACGTCTCGTGTCCCTCGGGCGTGGCCTCTGTATACTGGCGGCCTATTTTAGGAGGGCTTCATGGTCGAACAAACTGAACTCAACCGGCTCTTTTGGCACAGCCGCCGTGGCATGCTCGAGCTCGACGTACTGCTGGTCCCTTTCAGCAAGGACGTCTATCCGACCCTGAGCCAGGAAGATCGTGACCTGTACAAGCGCTTGCTGAGCTGCGAAGACCAGGACATGTTTGGCTGGTTCATGGAACGCAGCGAGTCCGAAGATCCGGAGCTGCAGCGCATGGTTCGCATCATCCTGGACCGTGTCCAGCCCAAGTGATCGGTTCGAGTGTCGCTGGCAAGGCTCCAGGGTCTTGCTGGCGGCCTATCTGGCCAGCCTGCTGCTGGCCCTGCTGGCGCTGAGTCTTCTGCAAGTCCCGTGGTGGGTGAAGCTGCTGGGGAGTGTGTGTTGCCTGCTGCATGCGGGCTGGATGATTCCCCGACGTATCCTGCTCAGCCATCCCCACGCCATCAGTGGCTTGCGCCGAACCCCTGAAGGTTGGCAGCTCTACAGTCGAGCGCAGGGCTGGCAGCCGGTTCAATTGCGCCCCGACAGCCTGGCCTTGCCGGGCTTGGTTGTGCTGCGCTACCGCCGCAAGGGGCGGTATTGGAACGAGGGCCTGTGCATCGCACATGACGCGCTGGAGCCGGTGCAACACCGGCGCCTGCGCGTGCGGCTGAAGTTCAGTCGGCGTAGGTGGGCGGCTGCAGAATAGTGTCGCGGGCCTCGGCGAGCATGCCCGGGTAATCCAGGGTGTAGTGCAGGCCGCGGCTTTCCTTGCGTTGCATGGCGCTGCGGATCATGAGCTCGGCCACCTGGGCCAGGTTGCGCAGCTCGATCAGGTCGCGGCTGACCTTGTAGTTGCTGTAGAACTCGTCGATCTCGTCCAGCAGCAGGCGCACCCGGTGTTCGGCGCGCTGCAGGCGCTTGCTGGTACGCACGATCCCCACGTAGTCCCACATGAACCGCCGCAGCTCATCCCAGTTGTGCGCAATGATCACGTCTTCATCCGAATCGGTGACCTGGCTTGCATCCCAGCAGGGAAGCGCCCTGGGCATTGTAATTTGGTCCAGATGCGCCTCGATGTCGGTGGCCGCGGCACGACCGTAGACGAAGCATTCGAGCAGCGAGTTGCTGGCCATGCGATTGGCGCCGTGCAGGCCGGTGAAGCTGGTTTCACCGATGGCGTAGAGGCCGGGTACGTCGGTATGGCCGTGATCGTCCACCATCACGCCGCCGCAGGTGTAGTGGGCAGCGGGTACTACCGGGATCGGTTGGCGGGTGATGTCGATGCCGAAGGTCAGGCAGCGTTCATACACGGTGGGGAAGTGGCTCTTGATGAAGTCGGCCGGCTTGTGGCTGATATCCAGGTACACGCAGTCCACGCCCAGGCGCTTCATCTCGTGGTCGATGGCACGGGCGACGACATCGCGCGGTGCCAGCTCTTCACGCGGATCGAAGCGCGGCATGAAGCGTTCACCATTGGGCAGCCTGAGCAGGGCGCCTTCGCCGCGCAGGGCCTCGGTGATCAGGAAACTCTTGGCCTGGGGGTGGTACAGGCAGGTGGGGTGGAACTGGTTGAATTCTAGGTTGGCCACCCGGCACCCGGCGCGCCAGGCCATGGCGATGCCATCGCCGCAGGCCCCGTCGGGGTTGCTGGTGTACAGGTAGACCTTGGCCGCACCGCCCGTGGCCAGCACGGTGAAACGGGCGCCATAGGTATCGACTTCGCCGGTGTTGCGATTGAGTACATAAGCGCCCAGGCAACGGTCGCCGTCCATGCCCAGGCGCCGCTCGGTGATCAGGTCGACCGCGACCCGCTGCTCCAGCAACTCGATGTTCGGACGCTGGCGCGCCTGGCTGAGCAAGGTGGTGAAGATTGCCGCGCCGGTGGCGTCGGCGGCATGAATGATACGCCGATGGCTGTGGCCACCTTCGCGGGTCAGGTGAAACTCGAAACCGCCGTCGTCGACACTGGCATGTTCATCTCGCGTAAACGGTACGCCCTGGTCGATCAACCACTGGATCGACTCGCGACTATGCTCAACGGTGAAGCGCACTGCATCTTCATGGCACAGACCGCCGCCTGCATTGAGCGTGTCCTCGACGTGGGATTGCACCGTGTCGGTGTCATCCAGCACTGCCGCGACCCCGCCCTGGGCCCAGAAGGTCGAACCGTTGGACAGGTCGCCCTTGCTGAGTACGGCAATGCGCAGGTGGTCGGGGAGGGTCAGCGCCAGGCTCAGACCAGCAGCGCCGCTGCCGATCACGAGGACATCATGTTGGAATTGTTGGCTCATGTCAGGACACTAGTATCTGAAGGGGGGGATCGGCACAATAGTCAGGCGCGTATGGCATTGTGAAACTATCGTGAATCTGGACCGGTTGCCTTTATAGCAGCCCCAAGGCCCTGATTTCCAATGGCGCTTGCGTGGCTCCAACGGCTTTTTTGGAACTTTCCACGCGGTGTGGATATCCATAGAAGGTTGTCCGCACGCCACAATGCCGCGGCGACGCATGGCAGTAGCTGGTCACTCGGCGCTGTCGGCGTATTCGAGACCCGATTATCGACGCAGCCGGCCGTGACCGCGCTGCGTTTTTCGTGCGAGCCGACCAAGGGCCGCAGGAAACTTGCTTGGAGGGGAGAACTTTTGCGCAAAGCCCGAGTCTATGGTTGCAAGCCTGAACGACGCTTGACGCAACGCTCCTTCAAGATCACCGAGGAGTGTTCATGCTAACCCAGGAAGAGGATCAGCAGCTTGTCGAGCGCGTGCAGCGTGGCGACAGGCGAGCGTTCGATCTGTTGGTGCTGAAGTATCAGCACAAGATTCTCGGGTTGATCGTGCGTTTTGTACACGACACCCATGAAGCGCAGGACGTGGCGCAGGAAGCTTTCATCAAAGCTTACCGGGCGCTGGGTAATTTTCGCGGCGACAGTGCCTTCTACACCTGGCTGTACCGCATTGCCATCAACACGGCAAAGAACTATCTGGTGTCCCGCGGTCGGCGGCCACCGGACAGCGATGTGAGCTCCGAGGATGCGGAGTTCTACGACGGCGACCACGGCCTCAAGGATCTTGAGTCTCCAGAGCGCGCGTTGTTGCGGGATGAGATCGAAGGCACCGTCCATCGGACTATTCAGCAACTGCCAGAAGATTTACGTACGGCGTTAACTTTACGTGAATTCGATGGTCTGAGTTACGAGGACATTGCGAGCGTCATGCAGTGTCCGGTGGGTACCGTGCGCTCTCGAATCTTCCGCGCTCGGGAGGCCATAGACAAAGCCCTGCAGCCGTTGTTGCAGGAAACCTGAGACAGCGGCGACAGCCAAGAGAGGAACCGCCATGAGTCGTGAAGCTTTGCAGGAATCGCTGTCCGCGGTGATGGATAACGAAGCGGACGAACTGGAATTACGTCGGGTATTGAACGCCGTCGACGACGCCGAAACCCGTGCCACCTGGTCGCGTTACCAGGTTGCCCGTGCGGCAATGCACAAGGAACTGGTGCTGCCACAACTGGACATCGCCTCTGCCGTTTCTGCTGCGCTGGCTGACGAAGCCACGCCAGTCAAGGTCAACCGTGGTCCATGGCGCAGCCTGGGTCGCCTGGCTGTGGCCGCTTCGGTCACTGTTGCCGTGCTGGCCGGTGTACGCTTGTACAACCAGGACGAAATCAGCGGCGCCCAACTGGCTGCCCAGCAACCTGCCCAGCAGGGACTGAGCGTGCCACAGGTTCAAGGCCCTGCCGTGCTGGCAGGCTATAGTGAAAGTGCAGAACAGCCAGGCCCGATGGCCAACGGCGTCCTGCAGGGGCAATCCGGCTGGCACGACCAGCGTCTGCCCGGCTATCTGCGCCAGCATGCTCAGGAAGCAGCACTCAAGGGAACCGAGAGCGCTCTGCCTTATGCCCGTGCGGCAAGCCTGGAAAATCGCTGAGTAAGGAGGATCATGCGCGCGCTACCTCTCATACCGCTGTTGTTGGGTGGCTGGCTCTCACTGCCGGCCCTCGCTGCCAACTCCTCGCCGCAAGCGAGTGACTGGCTCAAGAAGCTGGCGCAAGCCGAGCAGCAGCAGAGTTATCAAGGTACTTTCGTTTACGAGCGTAACGGCAGCTTCTCCACCCACGACATCTGGCATCGTGTCCAGGACGGCAAGGTCAGCGAGCGGTTGTTACAGCTCGATGGCTCGGCCCAGGAAGTCGTGCGTGTCGACGGGCATACCCAGTGCGTGAGCGGAACCTTGGCGCCTGGCGTGAGTAATTCGCCAGAGTCCACAGCGCGAGTACTCGATCCTCTGAAACTGATGAGCTGGTATGACCTCGGGGTCGCCGGCAAATCCCGGGTGGCAGACCGTGAAGCGGTGATTGTTACCCTCAGCCCTCGAGATCAACACCGCTACGCATTCGAGCTGCACCTTGATCGCCAGACCGGCTTGCCATTGAAGTCGCTGATGCTCGATGACAAGGGGCGCTTGCTGGAGCGATTCCAGTTCACCCGACTGGTAACCGACCAGGCGCCAAGCGAAGATGAGCTCAAGGCGAGCGATCTGTGCAAACCGGTCACCCAGGTGGCCGAACAAGCGACACAGCCGGCCACCGGCTGGCGTTCCGACTGGCTGCCGCCAGGCTTTGAGCTGATTGGTAGCTCGGTGCGCAAGGACCCACAAGACAAGGGCACGGTCAGCAACCTGATGTACGATGATGGCCTGGCGCGGTTCTCGGTCTTTATCGAAGCACTGGGAACAAGTTCGGCAATCGACGTCCGCACCCAGCTGGGCCCTACCGTTGCGGTTTCGCGACGCCTGACCACGCCCAAGGGCGAAGTCATGGTCACGGTGGTGGGCGAAATCCCGATCGGTACTGCCGAGCGGATTGCATTGTCGATGCGATCTCAGGACACTCAGGCACAGAAATGAACCGCACGTATGCTGACGGGTCGAGGATTCCTTGGCTGACATGATTGGCAAGCTTTGCAGTTTGCAAATATTCCAGAATTTTTCTATAGGTCAGTCCTTTCGGGGTCTGGCCTTTCCTGCGTCTGCAGGGCCCTACTGCTAACCACGCTCGATGTGACGGGAGCCGTATGTCAATACCACGCTTGAAAACCTACCTATCGTTGTTCGCCGCCGTGTTCATGCTCGGTCAGGTGGTCACCGCCCAGGCTGAAGCCCTGCCGGACTTCACCACCCTGGTCGAGCAGGCTTCGCCGGCTGTAGTGAACATCTCGACAAAGCAGAAGCTGCCGGAACGCAAGTACGCGACGGGTGAGATGCCAGACCTTGAAGGCCTGCCACCGATGTTCCGCGAGTTCTTCGAGCGCAACATGCCTCAAAACCCACGCTCGCCACGCGGTGACCGCCAGCGTGAAGCGCAATCCCTGGGTTCGGGCTTCATCATCTCCGACGATGGCTATGTACTGACCAACAACCATGTGGTTGCCGACGCTGACGAAATCATCGTCCGCCTGTCCGATCGCAGCGAACTGCAAGCCAAGCTGGTCGGCACTGACCCGCGTACCGACGTGGCCTTGCTCAAGGTCGAAGGCAAGAACCTGCCAACCGTCAAGCTGGGCGACTCCAGCAAGCTGAAAGTGGGTGAGTGGGTGCTGGCGATCGGCTCGCCGTTCGGTTTCGACCACTCGGTGACCAAAGGTATCGTCAGCGCCAAGGGCCGTACCCTGCCCAACGACACCTATGTACCGTTCATCCAGACCGACGTTGCGATTAACCCCGGTAACTCCGGTGGCCCGCTGTTCAACATGAACGGCGAGGTGGTGGGTATCAACTCGCAGATCTTCACGCGTTCCGGTGGCTTCATGGGCCTGTCGTTCGCCATCCCGATCGACGTGGCGCTGGATGTATCCAACCAGCTCAAGAAAGACGGCAAGGTCAGCCGCGGCTGGCTGGGCGTGGTGATCCAGGAGGTCAACAAGGACCTGGCTGAATCCTTTGGCCTGGACAAGCCTTCCGGTGCCCTGGTAGCCCAGGTGCTTGAAGATGGCCCGGCAGCCAAGGGTGGCCTGCAAGTGGGTGACGTGATCCTGAGCATGAACGGTCAGCCGATCGTCATGTCGGCCGACCTGCCGCACCTGGTCGGTGGCCTGAAGGACGGTGCCAAGGCCAAGCTGGAGATCATCCGCAACGGCAAGCGCCAGAACCTGGATGTCACCATCGGTGCACTGCCTGATGATGACGCCGATATCACCACCAACGCTTCCGGTGGTGTGGAACGCAGCAGCAACCGCCTGGGTGTCTCGGTTTCCGACCTGACCGCCGAGCAGAAAAAGACCCTTGAGCTCAAGGGCGGCGTGGTGATCAAGGAAGTCCAGGACGGCCCTGCGGCCTTGATTGGCCTGCGTCCAGGTGATGTCATCAGCCACCTGAACAACCAGGCGATCCTGAACGCCAAGCAGTTCACCGAAATCGCCAAGGAACTGCCGAAGAACCGTTCGGTGTCGATGCGCGTGCTGCGTCAGGGCCGCGCAAGCTTCATTACCTTCAAGCTGGCTGAATAAGCTGGACTGAAAGGAGAAGGGCGGCGCAAGCCGCCCTTTTTCCGTAGGGGTAACAATTTATCGCGGGGCAAGCCCGTTCCTGCAGTCGCGATGGGTAATACGGAATCTCCCATATCCCTTCAGCTTCAGGTACAATTCCCGGCTATTTTTCGGTGGGCGTTCGTCCCGCAGCCTTTTTGAGTGTTGACCCGTGAGTGATTTGAGTCATATCCGCAATTTCTCCATCATCGCCCACATTGACCATGGCAAGTCGACCCTGGCGGACCGTTTCATCCAGATGTGCGGCGGCTTGACCGCGCGTGAGATGGAAGCCCAGGTACTCGATTCCATGGACCTGGAGCGTGAGCGCGGTATCACCATCAAGGCCCACAGTGTCACCCTGCACTACAAGGCGCAGGACGGCAAAACCTATCAGCTGAACTTCATTGATACCCCCGGCCACGTTGACTTCACCTACGAAGTCAGCCGCTCGCTGGCGGCCTGTGAAGGTGCGCTGCTGGTGGTCGATGCCGGCCAGGGCGTAGAGGCTCAATCGGTCGCCAACTGCTACACCGCCATCGAGCAGGGCCTTGAGGTCATGCCGGTACTGAACAAGATGGACCTGCCCCAGGCAGATCCAGACAAGGTCAAGGACGAGATCGAGAAGATCATCGGCATTGACGCCACCGACGCCGTGGCCTGCAGCGCCAAGAGCGGCATGGGCGTGGACGAGGTGCTCGAGCGCCTGGTGCACACCATCCCTGCGCCAACAGGTGACATCGAGGCGCCCCTGCAGGCGCTGATCATCGACTCCTGGTTCGACAACTACCTGGGCGTCGTGTCCCTGGTGCGTGTGCGTCACGGCCGGGTGAAGAAAGGCGACAAGATTCTGGTCAAGTCCACCGGCAAGGTGCACCTGGTCGACAGCGTCGGTGTATTCACCCCCAAGCACACCCAGACTGCAGACCTGAAAGCCGGTGAAGTAGGCTTCATCATCGCCAGCATCAAGGACATTCACGGGGCGCCAGTGGGCGACACCCTGACCCTGAACTCGACTCCCGAGGTCGAGGTGCTGCCAGGTTTCAAACGCATTCAGCCTCAGGTTTACGCCGGCCTGTTCCCGGTCAGTTCCGATGATTTCGAAGATTTTCGTGATGCATTGCAGAAGCTGACCCTGAACGACTCGTCGCTGCAGTACCAGCCGGAAAGCTCCGATGCACTGGGCTTCGGTTTCCGTTGTGGCTTCCTTGGCATGCTGCACATGGAGATCATCCAGGAGCGCCTGGAGCGCGAATACGACCTGGACCTGATCACCACCGCGCCAAGCGTAATCTTCGAGGTCAAGCTCAAGACCGGCGAGACCATCTACGTCGATAACCCGTCGAAGCTGCCGGACGTATCCGCCGTCGAAGACTTCCGCGAGCCAATCGTCGCCGCCACCATCCTGGTGCCACAAGAGCACCTGGGCAACGTCATCACCCTGTGCATCGAGAAGCGTGGCGTACAGCGCGACATGCAGTTCCTCGGTTCGCAGGTGCAGGTGCGCTACGACCTGCCGATGAACGAAGTGGTACTGGACTTCTTCGACCGCCTGAAATCCACCAGCCGCGGCTATGCTTCGCTGGACTACCATTTCGACCGCTACCAGTCGGCCAATCTGGTCAAGCTCGATGTACTGATCAACGGTGACAAGGTCGACGCCCTGGCGCTGATCGTTCACCGCGACAATGCGCACTACAAGGGCCGCGCATTGACTGAGAAGATGAAGGAACTGATTCCTCGGCAGATGTTCGACGTGGCAATCCAGGCCGCCATTGGCGGGCAGATTGTGGCGCGAACCACTGTCAAGGCGCTCAGAAAGAACGTACTGGCCAAATGCTACGGTGGTGACGTGAGCCGTAAGCGCAAGCTTTTGGAAAAGCAGAAGGCCGGTAAGAAACGCATGAAACAGGTCGGTAACGTGGAGATTCCACAAGAAGCCTTCCTCGCCGTGCTCAGGTTGGATAGTTAGGTCCTATGTCGCTAAATTTCCCGCTGTTGCTAGTCATCGCCGTTGCCGTCTGCGGTCTGTTGGCCCTGGTCGATCTGCTGTTCCTGGCGCCTCGCCGGCGTTCGGCGATCGCCAACTATCAGGGCAGCGTCCGCCAGCCCGAAATGGCAGTGGTCGAGCAGTTGAACAAGGAACCGTTGCTGGTCGAGTACGGTAAGTCGTTCTTCCCGGTGCTGTTCATTGTCCTGGTGCTGCGTTCGTTCCTGGTCGAGCCTTTCCAAATCCCGTCGGGATCGATGAAGCCGACCCTGGAAGTGGGCGATTTCATCCTGGTGAACAAGTTCTCCTACGGGATTCGCCTGCCGGTGATCGACAAGAAGGTCATCGAGATCGGTGATCCACAGCGTGGCGATGTGATGGTGTTCCGCTATCCGAGCGACCCGAACGTCAACTACATCAAGCGTGTGGTTGGCCTGCCGGGCGATCAGATCCGCTACACCAGCGACAAGAAGCTGTTCGTCAACGGTCAGCCGATTGCCGAACAACTGGTCGGCACCGAGCCGGGCACCCTGGGCAGTGCCGAACTGTACAAGGAAAAGCTCGGTGAAACCGAACACATGATCCGCAAGGAAATGAGCCGTTACCGCATGCCGCCTGACCAGCAATGGACAGTCCCGGCCGGTCACTACTTCATGATGGGCGACAACCGCGACAACTCCAACGACAGCCGTTACTGGGATGACCCCAATATTCCCAAGGCGCTGCATGGCATGGTCCCGGACCAGAATATCGTCGGCAAGGCCTTCGCGGTCTGGATGAGCTGGCCAGAGCCCAAACTCAGCCACTTCCCGAACCTTTCGCGAGTGGGCCTGATCAAGTAACACCACAACGGCGCTGTCCTGGGACAGCGCCGAATGCATTTCTGGCATAGGCTTGTTCAGGGATCTAGCGATCCAACTGGGCCGCCGGCGCCGGTGGGCATGAGCCAAACTGTCTTTCAGGATGTTGATTTGAACAAAGCGTTGAATCCGACGGCAGCGGCCCCGATGGCGGCCCTGTACGAACAAATGTGCGAGCCTTGCGCCCAGGCGCCTGGCCACTACCTCGACCACGAACAGCGCGTGGGTACACTGTGAGCGTTTCCTTGAGCCGCCTCGAGCGCCAGCTCGGCTACACCTTCAAGAACCAGGAGCTGATGCTGCTGGCCCTCACGCACCGCAGTTTTGCCGGTCGCAACAATGAACGCCTCGAGTTCCTCGGCGATGCGATCCTCAACTTCGTCGCCGGCGAGGCGCTGTTCGAGCGCTTCCCTCAAGCACGGGAAGGCCAGCTGTCACGCTTGCGTGCACGTCTGGTCAAGGGCGAGACCCTGGCTGTGCTGGCCCGTGGTTTCGACCTGGGCGAGTACCTGCGCCTGGGTTCCGGTGAGCTGAAGAGCGGTGGCTTCCGTCGCGAGTCGATCCTGGCCGACGCTCTGGAGGCGTTGATTGGCGCCATCTACCTGGACTCGGACATGCAGACCGCCCGCGAGCGCGTGCTGGCCTGGCTGACCGGTGAGTTCGAGAGCCTGACCCTGGTCGATACCAACAAAGATCCGAAGACCCGTCTGCAGGAATTCCTGCAGTCGCGGGCCTGCGAACTGCCGCGATACGAAGTGGTGGATATTCAAGGTGAACCCCATTGCCGGACGTTTTTCGTCGAATGCGAAGTGACCCTTTTGACTGAAAAAAGCCGAGGGCAGGGTGTTAGCCGGCGTATCGCCGAGCAAGTGGCGGCCGCCGCAGCACTGATCGCCTTGGGCGTGGAGAATGGCAATGACTGATACGAATACTACCCGCTGCGGCTATGTTGCCATTGTCGGCCGCCCGAACGTGGGCAAGTCGACCCTGCTCAACCATATCCTTGGCCAGAAGCTGGCGATCACCTCGCGCAAGCCGCAGACCACCCGCCACAACATGCTCGGTATCAAGACCGAGGGTGACATCCAGGCTATCTACGTCGATACCCCGGGTATGCACAAGAGCAACGAAAAGGCGCTCAACCGCTACATGAACAAAACCGCCTCGGCCGCCCTCAAGGACGTCGACGTGGTGATCTTCGTGGTCGACCGCACCAAGTGGACCGACGAAGACCAGCTGGTGCTGGAGCGTGTGCAGTATGTGCAGGGCCCGGTGATACTGGCGATCAACAAGACCGACCGGATCGAAGAGAAAGCCGACCTGATCCCGCACCTGCAATGGCTGCAGGAGCAACTGCCAAACGCCGAGATCGTACCGATTTCCGCACAGCAGGGGCACAACCTCGAAGCCCTCGAAGGCCTGATCGCCAAGCACCTGCCGGAAAACGACCACTTCTTCCCGGAAGACCAGATCACCGACCGCAGCAGCCGCTTCCTCGCTGCTGAACTGGTGCGCGAAAAGATCATGCGCCAACTGGGTGCGGAGCTGCCGTACCAGATCACCGTCGAGATCGAAGAGTTCAAGCAGCAGGGCAAGATCCTGCACATTCATGCGCTGATCCTGGTCGAGCGTGACGGCCAGAAGAAGATCATCATTGGCGACAAGGGCGAGCGGATCAAGCGCATCGGCTCCGAGGCGCGCAAGGATATGGAAGTGCTGTTCGACGCCAAGGTCATGCTCAACCTCTGGGTCAAGGTCAAGGGTGGCTGGTCCGACGACGAACGCGCCCTGCGTTCGCTGGGCTACGGTGACCTCTGATCCCTTCAGGCCCGGTGGCGTCCGCCGCCGGGTCGAACCTTTTCTGAAGCGCCGCTCATGGATCTGCCAGTTGGCCAACCGGCCTACGTGCTGCACAGCCGGGCCTACCGTGAAACCAGTGCGCTGGTTGATTTCCTCACCCCGCAAGGGCGCCTGCGCGCAGTGATGCGCCGTGCCCGTGGCAAGGGCGGCAGCCAGGTACGTCCCTTCGTGCCCCTTGAAGTCGAGTTTCGCGGTCGTGGCGAGCTCAAGACCGTCGGTCGCCTGGACAGCGTCGGCACGGCGGCCTGGCTGCATGGCGATGCGTTGTTCAGCGGTCTGTACCTCAACGAATTGTTGATTCGCCTGTTGCCCGCCGAAGATCCCAATCCAGTCGTGTTCGAGCAGTATGCCGCCACCTTGCAGGCTTTGGGTGTCGGGCGGCCGCTGGAGCCGCTGCTGCGCGCCTTTGAATGGCGCCTGCTGGATGAGCTTGGCTACGGCTTTGCCCTGGACCAGGACGTCAACGGTGACCCCCTGGCCATCGACGGTCTGTACCGCTTGCAGGTGGATGCCGGGCTTGAGCGTGTCTATCTGCTGCAACCCGGTTTGTTCAGCGGTGCCGAGCTTGCGGCCATGGCCAATGCCGACTGGGACGTACCCGGCGCCCTGGGCGCCGCCAAGCGCTTGATGCGCCAGGCGTTGGCGGTTCACCTCGGCGGTCGGCCATTGGTCAGTCGCGAACTGTTTCGCAAGCGCTGAGCACGTCGTATGCTGTGAGGCTCAATTTTCAGGAGAGCCTCTTCGTGACTCAAAGCAACCGTATGCTGCTTGGCGTGAACATCGACCACGTGGCGACCCTGCGCCAGGCGCGCGGCACGCGCTACCCGGACCCGGTCAAGGCCGCGCTGGATGCCGAAGAGGCGGGCGCCGATGGCATTACCGTTCACCTGCGTGAAGACCGTCGGCATATCCAGGAGCGCGACGTACTGGTGCTCAAGGACGTGTTGCAGACGCGCATGAACTTTGAAATGGGCGTGACCGAAGAAATGATGGCGTTCGCCGAGCGCATTCGCCCGGCGCACATCTGCCTGGTACCGGAAACCCGTCAGGAACTGACCACCGAAGGTGGCCTGGACGTGGCTGGCCAGGAAGCGCGGATCAAGGCGGCCGTTGAACGCCTGTCGCGCATGGGTTCGGAAGTGTCCCTGTTCATCGACGCCGACGAGCGCCAGATCGAAGCATCGCGCCGTGTGGGTGCCCCGGCCATTGAACTGCATACCGGTCGCTATGCCGATGCGCACACCCCGACCGAGGTGGCCGAAGAGCTCAAGCGCGTTGCCGACGGCGTGGCCTTTGGCCTGGCCCAGGGCCTGATCGTCAATGCCGGCCATGGCCTGCACTATCACAACGTCGAAGCGGTGGCGGCGATCAAAGGCATCAACGAACTGAACATCGGCCATGCGCTGGTGGCGCATGCGCTGTTCGTCGGCTTCAAGTCGGCAGTTGCCGAGATGAAAGCGCTGATCATGGCCGCCAGCCGCGGCTAACCCCTTGTAGGAGCGGGCTTGCCCCGCGATGGCGATCTGTCAGTGACATCGCATCGCGGGGCAAGCCCGCTCCCACAGCAAGTCCGCCCCACACGTGCGTTTCAGTCTGGAAACACCAGGCTGAAACGCGTCACGCCATTCAATTCGCTACGCACCTCTACTTCCCCTCGATGCACCTGCATGATCGACTTCACGATCGCCAACCCCAGCCCCGTACCGCCTTCAAGTCGCGAACGCCCCGAGCCTGCACGATAGAAACGCTCGAACAGGTGCGGCAAATGCTCCTGGGCAATCCCGGGACCCTGGTTCTCGACCCACAAACAGACCGCATCGCCACAGCGCTCGATTCCGATATCAACCGGATGCCCCGAGGGGCTGTGGCGAATGGCATTGCTCAGCAAATTGGACAGCGCCCGCTGCACCATCAAGCGATCGCCCATGACCGTCCCCCATCCCTGTTGGCGCAAGGCGATGCCTTTTTGCTCGGCGCTGAATTCGAACAGTTCGCTCACCCGCGTGACTTCATCGGCCAGGCTCACCGGCTTGAGCGGCACCTGGGTCTGCGGTTGGCTGACCTGGGCCAGAAACAACATGTCGGTGATGATCCGGTTCAGGCGGGTCAGTTCTTCGATGCTGGTTTCCAGCACTTCCTTGTACTGCTCGACCGGCCGCTCCCGGGCCAGGGTCACCTGGGCCTTGCCCATCAGGTTACTGATCGGCGTACGCAGCTCGTGGGCCAGGTCGTCGGAGAACTGCGACAGGCGCTGCACACCGCCGTCGATGCGGTCGAGCATCACGTTCATGCTGCCGGCGAGATCACTGAGTTCTTGCGGCAATCCCGTTTCAGGCAGGCGCAAGGTCAGTTGCTGGGCCGACACCTGCTCGGCGATCCGCCGAAACCGGCGCAACGGGGTCAGGCCGCGCTGCACCAGCTTCCAGGCGACAAAGCCGATCAACAGCAGCAGCAGCGGCAAGGTCCACAGGGTCGAGCGCAAATAGGCCTGGAGCAGGCTGTTGTCATCGGCACGATTGACGGTAAGCAGCACCCGCACCTCGGTACCGTCCTGCAGGTGCATCAAGCGCGAGGCGGTCAGCAGTTGATCGTCATTGCTGTCCTGCCATTGACTGAAGGTCAGGTGTTCGTCGCTGTGGATGCGCAGCAGCCTGTCGGCATCAAGGCCCGGCCCCAGGGTCAGCAAGGCCGAGTGCCGGCCGGTCAGGGCGATCACGCTCAGGCTCAGGTTGTCATGGCCCATGACCACATCCAGCAGCGGGTGGGCGCGCGTCTGCAGATCGTCGGCCTTCAGATCAATGCTCAGACTGTGTTCGATCTGGCCCATCTTTGCCGTCAGGCTCTTGCGCGCACGGCTGTCCAGTTCGTGGTCCAGGGCCAGCACCGCCAGGCAGGCCAGCAGCAGCACCAATGCCGCGCCCATCAGGATCACACTCAGGCCCAGGCGCAGCGATAGCCGCGTCGGCCTCATTCGCGGGCCTCAAGCACGTAGCCAACGCCGCGCAGGGTATGGATCAGCTTGTCGTCGAACGGGTCGTCGATCTTGGCGCGCAAGCGGCGGATCGAGACTTCCACCACGTTGGTGTCGCAATCGAAGTTCATGTCCCACACCAGCGAAATGATCTGGGTACGCGACAGCACTTCGCCGCTCTGGCGCATCAGCAGGTGAAGCAGCGCAAACTCCTTGGCGGTCAGGTCGATGCGCTGGCCGCTGCGGTAGGCGCGATGACGACCCGGGTCCAGCTCAAGGTCGGCGACTTTCAGGGTGCTCGGCTGCAGCGACTGATCGTTGCGGCGCAGCAGGCTGCGGATACGGGCGAGCAGCTCGGGAAACTCGAAGGGTTTGAGCAGGTAGTCGTCAGCGCCCAGGTCCAGGCCTTTGACCCGGTCCGAGAGCTTGCCGTGGGCCGTGAGCATCATGATGCGCGTGCTGGAGTCGGCACGCAGGCGCTGCAGTACGGTCCAGCCGTCGAGCTCAGGCAGGTTGACGTCGAGAATGATCAGGTCATAGGCCTGCTGGCGGGCCAGGTGCAGGCCGTCGGCGCCAGTGTGGGCGCAATCGACGATGTAACCGTTTTCGCTCAGTCCCTGTTGCAGGTAGTCGGCGGTACGAAGCTCGTCCTCGATGATCAGTAAACGCATGGGATGACTCGGTGGTGTAAAAAGCGGTGATTCTCAACCCTGAAGCGGCTGTAAGGTCAAGGGCTGAAAAGGCGTCGAGCGGCGGATACTAAGTCATCTGCCTGGCGGCGTCGGCTGGATAACAGATTTGTAATTTTCGAGTCATCTTGGGGATAAATCCCGATTACTACAGTGCGGGCTCCGAACAAGGCGCAGGAGCCTGCCATGCTTTTCTCCCTGGACCGGCCCGGCACAGGCCGTGGCCGCATGCTGCTGATGCTGATGCTGCTGGCCTTGCCCTCGCTGGCACTGGCAGCGTCCCAAGACAACGTACTGACCCTCGGCAATGCCCTGCAGACAGCCCAGGCCAACAACCCTGAGCTGGCGGCGGCCCGCTGGGAAATCGACATCGCCGAAGGCCAACGGCGCCAGGCCGGTGTGTTGCCCAACCCGGAGGTGGGGTGGGAGATGGAAGACACCCGCGACGGCTCACAGACCACCACCGTCAGTGTCAGCCAGATGTTCGAGCTGGGCGGCAAGCGCGGTGCCCGCCTGAACGTGGCCGGGCGTGATGCCGAGCTTGCAGCGCTTGAGCTTGAACGCCAGCGCAATGTGCTGCGCGCCGAAGTGATCGGCGCCTTCCAGGCGGCCGTGCAGGCCCAGGAAGGCCTGCAGCTGGCTGAGCAATCCCTGCAACTGAGTGAACGCGGCCTGCGCGTGGTGCAGGGGCGGGTCAAGGCTGGCAGCGCCTCGCCGGTGGAGGCCACCCGTGCCCAGGTGCAGGTGTCTGAAATCCGCCTGGAAAAAGCCCGTGCCGAACAAGCGCTGACCGTGGCCTACCAGCAATTGGCCGCCGCGACGGGGGCGCCCATGGCTCGCTTCAGCCGGGTCGAAAGCCTGGATGACGATGACGCTGTCGTGCCCAGCCGCAGCCAATTGCTTGACCGCCTGGAGCACACGCCCGACCTGCGTCTGGCCCGGCTGCAGATCGACCAGCGCGAAGCCGCACTGGACCTGGCGCGCACCCAGCGCATCCCCGACCTGACCGTGAGCGTGGGCAGCCAATACAGCGAAACCGACCGCGAGCGTATCAACGTGGTGGGCGTGTCGATGCCGATTCCGCTGTTCGACCGTAACCAGGGCAACGTTCTGTCGGCGGCCCGCCGCGCCGACCAGGCCCGCGACCAGCGCAACGGTGCCGAACTGCGTTTGCGCAGTGAAGTGATCCAGGCCCTGGCGCAGTGGGGGACTGCCGAGCAGGAGGTGGAGTCGTTCGATCGCTCGATCCTGCCTTCGGCGCAACAGGCGCTGGACGCCGCCACCCGCGGCTTCGAGCGCGGCAAGTTCGCTTTTCTCGATGTACTCGATGCCCAGCGCACCCTCGTCGCGGCGCGCTTGCAGTACTTGCAGGCCCAGGCTCTGCGCAGCGATGCGCGGGTACGTCTGGAGCGCATTTATGGCGACTTGAGCCTGGCCGGTCGTTAAGCCCCGTTTCCCATCTTTGATTGTCGCCGCCTGGGCGGTGAGTGCTAAGGAGTCTGCATGAACAAGAAGTCCACGACGCTGCTGGTCGCAGCCTTGTTGCTGGGCCTGGGGCTGGGTGTGCTGCTGGCACGCCAGAGCGGCCCTGCGCTGGAGGCGTCAGCGTCTGCCCACGATCACGCCGAAGCAGAAGGGGGGCATGCCGAAGACGAACACGAACACGGCGAGGCCGGGCATGGCGAATCCGGGCAGGGTGAATCGGCAGGTGGCGAGAAAGGCCACGGGGAAGAAGAGGGCGTCATCGCCCTCAGCCAGGAGCAGATCGACCTGGCCGGCATCGAACTGGCCCCGGTCGGCCCCCGGCAATTGCAGCGCACGCTGTCGCTGCCCGGCGAGATCCGTTTCGATGAAGACCGTACCGCCCACATGGTGCCCAGGGCGGCCGGGGTGGTGGAGTCGGTGGCCGTGGTGCTCGGTCAGCAGGTCAAGGCCGGCGAGCTGCTGGCGGTGATCGCCAGCCCGCAGATTTCCGAGCAGCGCAGCGAGCTGGCGGCCAGCCAACGGCGCCTGGAACTGGCGCGCAACACCTATCAGCGCGAGAAAGACCTGTGGCAAGAAGGCATTTCTGCCGAGCAGGACTATCTGCAAGCCCGCCAGGCCCTGCAAGAGGCCGAGATTGCCCAGGCCAATGCCCGGCAGAAGATCAGCGCGCTGAGCGGCACCACGGTGCTGGCGGGCGGCAATCGCTATGAACTGCGCGCCCCGTTCGCCGGGCAGATTGTCGAGAAACACCTGGTGCCGGGCGAGGTGGTCAACGAGACCAGCGCAGCCTTTACCCTGTCCGACCTGTCACGGGTCTGGGCAACTTTTGGGGTAGCACCACGGGACCTGGGCAAGGTGCGCAGCGGCATGCCGGTGAACATCGTCGCCAGTGAACTGGGTGAGCAGGTCGAGGGGCGCATCAGCCATGTCGGCAGCCTGCTCGGTGAGCAGACCCGTACTGCCAGCGTCCGCGTCACCCTCGACAACCCGCGTGGTGCCTGGCGCCCGGGCTTGTTCGTGGCGGTGCAGGTGCCGACCGAAACCCTGGCGGTTGCGCTCAGCGTGCCGGACCAGGCGATCCAGACCCTCGAAGAACAATCCACGGTGTTCGTCCGCACCGGCGAAGGTTTTGTTGCCCAGCCGGTGGAACTGGGCGCCAGCGCCAATGGCTATGTCGAAGTCCGCAAGGGCTTGCAGGTCGGCCAGCAGGTCGCGGCAGCGGGCAGTTTCGTCCTCAAGTCGGAGCTGGGCAAAGCCAGCGCCGAGCACGTCCACTGACCTGCGCGAGTACCCCTCATGTTTGAACGCCTTATTCAATTTGCCATCGAGCAGCGCCTGATGGTGCTGCTGGCGGTGCTGCTGATGGCGGGGCTGGGTGTGGCCAGCTACCAGAAGCTGCCGATCGATGCCGTGCCGGATATCACCAACGTCCAGGTGCAGATCAACACGCAGGCCGCGGGTTTCTCGCCACTTGAAACCGAGCAGCGCATCACCTTCGCCATCGAGACTGCCATGGCCGGCTTGCCGGGCCTTGAGCAGACCCGCTCACTGTCGCGCTCGGGACTGTCACAGGTGACGGTGATTTTCGAGGAAGGCACCGACCTGTTCTTTGCCCGCCAACTGGTCAACGAGCGTCTGCAGCAAGCCCGCGGTCAACTGCCCGACGGTGTGGAGGCCGCCATGGGCCCGATCTCCACCGGCCTTGGCGAGATTTTCCTGTGGACCGTGGAAGCCGCCGACGATGCGCGCAAGCCTGACGGCAGCCCCTACACGCCCACCGATTTGCGCGAAATCCAGGACTGGATCATCAAGCCGCAGCTGCGCAACGTGCGCGGGGTGGCAGAGATCAACACCATTGGTGGTTTTGCCAAGGAGTACCAGATCGCGCCTGACCCGAAACGGCTGGCCTCCTACAAGCTGACCCTGGGCGATCTGCTAACGGCCCTTGAACGCAACAATGCCAACGTCGGTGCCGGCTATATCGAGCGGCGGGGCGAGCAACTGCTGATTCGTGCACCGGGCCAACTGGCCGGTATCGAGGACATTGCCAACATCGTGCTGGCCAACGTCGACGGTACGCCGATCCGCGTGCGCAATGTCGCCGAGGTGGGCATCGGCCGCGAACTGCGCAGCGGCGCGGCCACCGAGAACGGCCGTGAAGTGGTGCTCGGCACGGTGTTCATGCTGATCGGCGAAAACAGCCGCACGGTGTCCCTGGCGGTGGCGCAGAAGCTGGTGGAGATCAACCGCTCGCTGCCCGCTGGCGTCAGCGCGGTGACGGTGTACGACCGCACCAACCTGGTCGACAAGGCCATCGCCACGGTGAAGAAGAACCTCATCGAAGGCGCGATCCTGGTGATCGTGATTCTGTTCCTGTTCCTGGGCAACATCCGCGCTGCGCTGATCACCGCCATGATCATTCCGCTGTCGATGCTGTTTACCTTCACCGGTATGTTCAGCAACAAGGTCAGCGCCAACCTGATGAGCCTGGGGGCCCTGGACTTCGGCATCATCGTCGACGGGGCGGTGGTGATCGTCGAGAACGCCATCCGTCGCCTGGCCCATGCCCAGCAGCATCACGGCCGACTGTTGACCCGCTCCGAGCGCTTCCATGAAGTCTTCAATGCCGCCCGCGAAGCGCGCCGCCCACTGATCTACGGGCAGTTGATCATCATGGTGGTGTACCTGCCGATCTTTGCCCTGAGCGGTGTCGAGGGCAAGATGTTCCACCCCATGGCCTTCACCGTGGTGATCGCCTTGCTCGGCGCCATGCTGCTGTCGGTGACCTTCGTGCCGGCCGCGATCGCCCTGTTCGTGACCGGCAAGGTCAAGGAAGACGAAAACCTGCTGATGCGTAGCGCCAAGCGCGGTTACGCGCCGCTGCTGCAGTGGGTGATGGGCCATCGCACCCTGGCGTTTACGCTGGCGGGCGTGATGGTGGTGCTGTCCGGGGTATTGGCCAGCCGCATGGGCAGCGAGTTCGTGCCGAGCCTGAGCGAGGGGGACTTTGCCCTGCAGGCACTGCGCGTGCCTGGCACCAGCCTCAGCGAGTCGGTCGCGATGCAGCAACGCCTGGAGCAGAGTGTGCTTAGCCAGGTGCCGGAAGTGGAGCGGGTGTTCGCCCGGACCGGCACGGCCGAGATCGCCTCCGACCCGATGCCGCCGAACATTTCCGACAGCTATGTGATGCTCAAGCCCCAGGACCAATGGCCAGACCCGGGCAAGTCGCGCGAGCAACTGATCGCCGATATCCAGCGCGCCAGTGCACGGGTGCCGGGCAGCAACTACGAGTTGTCGCAACCCATCCAGCTACGTTTCAACGAGCTGATTTCCGGGGTGCGCAGCGATGTGGCGGTGAAGGTCTTTGGCGATGACATGGCCCAGCTCAACCGCACCGCCGCGCAGATTGCCGCAGCGCTGCAGGCGGTGCCGGGGGCGTCGGAGGTCAAGGTCGAACAGACCTCGGGCTTGCCGGTGCTGACCATCGATGTGGACCGCGACAGGGCGGCGCGCTACGGGCTCAATGTCGGTGATGTGCAGGACACCATCGCCGTGGCCGTGGGCGGCCGTCAGGCCGGGACCCTGTACGAAGGCGACCGCCGCTTCGACATGGTGGTGCGCCTGGCCGACAACCTGCGTACCCACATCGACGGCCTCTCGCAACTGTTGATCCCGGTGCCGGCCGGTACCGCAGGCAATGGCCAGATCGGTTTCATCACCCTGGCCGACGTCGCCAGCCTGCAACTGGTCCAGGGCCCCAACCAGATCAGCCGCGAGGACGGCAAGCGCCTGGTGGTGGTCAGCGCCAACGTGCGTGGCCGTGATATCGGCTCGTTCGTGGAAGAGGCCGGTACGCGCATCGACAGCCAGGTCAGCATTCCGGCGGGGTACTGGATTCGCTGGGGCGGGCAGTTCGAGCAATTGCAATCGGCTGCGCAGCGCCTCCAGGTGGTGGTGCCGGTGGCGTTGCTGCTGGTGTTCGGGTTGCTGTTCATGATGTTCAACAACCTCAAGGACGGCCTGCTGGTGTTCACCGGTATTCCCTTTGCCTTGACGGGCGGCGTGGTGGCGCTGTGGCTGCGTGATATTCCGCTGTCGATTTCCGCGGGGGTCGGGTTCATTGCCCTGTCGGGTGTGGCGGTGCTCAACGGCCTGGTAATGATTGCCTTCATCCGCGGCCTGCGCGAACAAGGCTACTCGCTGCGCAAGGCCATTGATGAAGGCGCATTGACGCGGTTGCGTCCGGTGCTGATGACCGCTCTGGTGGCTTCTCTGGGCTTTATCCCCATGGCCTTGGCCACGGGCACCGGTGCAGAGGTCCAGCGCCCCCTGGCAACCGTGGTGATCGGCGGGATTCTGTCGTCCACCGCGCTGACCCTGCTGGTGCTCCCGGCGCTCTACTACCGTGCCCACCGCAAGGACGAAGAGGAGGGCAGCGGTGAGGTGACGAAACTGTAATTTCACGCTCATCTTCGGGTTATTCAGCCCTTGTCAGGATACCCACGGCGGCCGCATCAGCGGCCGTCGTGCGTCGTACTGCCAACAATCAGGAGATGAAGATGGGGAATAAAACCACAGCCTGTGTCACCGGCGTGCTGGCCTTGGCCAGTTGTACCGTCAGCCAGGCAGCCACGCAGCCCGAAGGCTTTATCGAGGACAGCAGCCTGAGCGTGCTCAGCCGCAATTTCTACTTCAATCGCGACTACCGCAAAGGCGAGCAGTCACCCACCGGCAAGGCCGGTTATGCCGAAGCCTGGGCCCAGGCGTTTATCGCCCGCTTCGAGTCGGGCTACACCCAGGGTACCGTCGGCTTTGGTCTGGATGCCCATGCCATGCTGGCGCTCAAGCTCGACAGCGGTGATGGCCGCAGTGGCGGGCGCAGCTCGTTCGACATGCTCCCAGTCGACAGCGAAGGCCACACGGCAAGCAACTTCAGCAAACTGGGCGGCGCCCTCAAGGCCCGTCTGTTCGATACCCAGATCAAATACGGCGATGTCTTCCCGGCCACCCCCGTGGTGCACTTTGGCGACTCGCGCCTGTTGCCGGAGAGCTTCACCGGCTGGACCCTGGAAAACACCAGCTTCGAGGGGCTGAACGTGCAGGGTGGACGCCTGCATGCAATGAGCCAGCCGCTGTCGAGCAACAACCGCGATGGTTTTTCGACCTTCTACGCCGGGCCGGTCGATTCACCCTGGCTCGGCTATTTCGGTGGTGATTACCAGGCCACCGACAACCTGAGCCTGAGCCTCTACAGCAGTCGCCTCAAGGATGCCTGGGACCAGTACTACGCAGGTGCCAGCTACAGCTACCCGATCAGTGAAAAGCTCACGGGCTTTACCAGCGCCAATTACTACAAGGCCAAGGAGGAAGGCCAGCAACTGCTGGGTGCGTTCGACAACGATATCTGGAGCGTGCGCACCGGGCTCACCTATGGCGCCCATACCCTGGCAGTGTCGCACCAGCGCAACCAGGGTGACGATGACTTCGACTACCTGCGCCAGTCCGACTCGATCTACCTCGACAACTCGATCCAGTACAGCGACTTCAACTCACCCAAGGAGCGCTCCTGGATGCTGCGCTACGACCTCGACATGGCCGGCTACGGCGTGCCGGGGCTGACCTTCATGACCCGCTACGGACGCGGCAGCGGTATCGACTATTCCGACGCCAACGCGGTGTACATGCGCCGTGACGCCGAGGGCAATCCGCTGGATGACCAGAAGCGCTGGGAGCGGGATATCGAGGCCAAGTACGTGGTGCAGGGCGGCAGCTTCAAGGACCTGTCACTGCGGGTGCGCCAGGCCACGACGCGGGCCACGGCGTTCGAGTCGGACCTGGACGAGGTGCGCTTGATCATCGAGTACCCTCTGACGCTTTTGTAGGGCGTTTCTTGCAGCACTGTAATGTCCGGCTCACCTTCCCGTTAGCTTGCCCTCCGTAAGATTGAACTGTCCTGAAATTCAATCACGAGGTGAGCAACATGAGCCTGATCAAGTATGTGCTGATGGGCGTTCTGGCCCTGGGTAGCAGTGCCGCGCTGGCCGAAGGTGGCGCGGAGCGCTCGAAGCAGTTCTGGGAGAACTTCCGCCTGAGCCAGGAGCAAGTCCACGGCGATAAGGATCAGGCCGTGGCGTCGTCGAAGGCGCGTGAGGCGGAGCAGGAAAAGGTCGTGAAGAAGTAAGCCCTATTCACCTTTGAAGCTCCCGCTCCAACGGAAAAGGTGAACTTTGGCGCCCGTCTTGGGCGCCTTTTTTTATGGTTGTTCTCGGAGTTCTGGGGTTCTGATTCTTGGGTGGGTGTGGGTGTGGGTGTTGGTTTTGCGGTTGTGGGTTTATCCGTTTCATGGGGTGACGCTGACGGCCCCTTCCGCCCTTACGGCGGGTCCCTTTTGTCTTGGCAAAAGGAACCAAAACCGCTCGCTCCTGCATACGGCCCTACGCTGCGCTCCGGGTTCCCTCACTCCGGTGTCCTCCAGGGGCTTCGCGGCCTACGACTTGCTGCGCCAAGTCTACGGCTCGCGACTTCGGCTACGCCGAAGGGTGCTGCGCACCAGCCCCCTCCAGCCCCCTCCACTCGGCCTCCTGAAGTCGCGAAGTTACGGGCGGCGCCTGTGAGGACGCATCTTCGAGATTAACGTCCACTGCCAACAAGCAGGTAGCGGGCTCGGTGGGAGCGGGCTTGCCCCGCGATAGGCCCCAGAGTCATGCACATCCAGGTGCAACGCTGAAGTGGGATCACCGGCAGGCATGGATCTGTCGGTAAAATTCAAGATCCATCGCGGGGCAAGCCCGCTCCCACAGGCTGGAGCTGCTCTTGCTCTTCATGCACGAACGTTCAGGCGCCGCAGCGTGCGACTTTAGGAGGCCGTATGCAGGAGCAAGCGGTTTTGCCTACTTTTCCCAAGAGAAACGTAGGCCGCCGTAAGGGCGGAAGGGGCCGGCAGCCTCGCCGCATGGAATGGATAAGCTCGCAGCCTCAACAGCCCAGCCCAGGGCATCGCCCCGGGATTCCGGGAAGAACCTTTTACTTACGCGCCACTAACACCGCACGACGCGGGGCAGGCAAACCTTCGATGGTGCGACTGTGGTCGGCCGGGTCGAGGAAGTCGCTCAATGACTGATAGCGCATCCAGTCGGTACTGCGCTGTTCCTCAATGCTGGTGACGCTGACATCCACACAACGCACATCGCTGAAACCGGCACGGCGCAACCAGCGCTCCAGCGCCGGAACCGAAGGCAGGAACCAGACATTGCGCATCTGGGCGTAACGGTCTTCAGGCACCAGCACCTGATGTTCATCACCCTCGACCACCAGGGTTTCGAGGACCAGCTCGCCGCCCTTGACCAGGCAGTCCTTGAGCGCCAGCAGGTGCTCGATGGGTGAACGGCGGTGGTAGAACACGCCCATGGAGAACACCGTGTCGAAACCTTCAAGGTTGGCGGGCAGGTCTTCCAGGGCGAAGGGCAGGTGCCAGGCCGGCAATTCGGGCAGGTAGCGTTGAACGGCCTGGAACTGGCAGAAGAACAGCCAGTTGGGGTCGACCCCGATCACGCTGTCGGCGCCCGCACCGAGCATGCGCCACTGGTAATAGCCGTTGCCGCACCCGACATCCAGAATGCGTTTACCCACCAGGTCCAGGTGCGGGGCAACCCGCGACCACTTCCAGTCCGAGCGCCATTCGGTATCGACGTGCACGCCGAACAGGTCGAACGGCCCCTTGCGCCACGGCGACAGGCCCATCAGTGCCTGGCGCATGCGTTCGCGGGTGTCCGGGTCGCAGTCGCAATCAAGGTTCAGGCCATTGACCAGGTCAACCTGGCTTGGCACCAGCGCCGGCAAGGCATCCAGCGCGTTCTGCCAGCGTTCCAGGTCGCCGTGACCTTTCTCCATCTTGGCGTCGAGTTGCGCTTGCAGGCCTTGCGACCATTGCGCCAGGGGGGTGCCCGCCAGACGGCGGACCAGAGGAGACAGATCAATCATGGCAGGGCAATCAACGAGGCAAAGTTAAGGCATTGGAACCAGGGCACGACCTTGGAGAAACCGGCCGCCAGCAAACGCTCGCGGTGTTCTTCGAGGCTGTCGGGCTTCATCACGTTTTCGATGGCGCTGCGCTTCTGGGCGATTTCCAGTTCGCTGTAGCCATTGGCGCGCTTGAACGCCACGTGCAGGTCGGTGAGCAGGGCATGTTCCTCGGCGTCATTGAAGCGCAGCTTTTCCGAAAGGATCAGCGCGCCACCGGGCAGCAGCGACTGGCGAATACGGCCGAGCAGCGCCAGGCGCTGCTCGGGGGCAATGAACTGCAGGGTGAAGTTCAAGGCCACCACCGAGGCGGGCTGAAATTCCAGGGCGAGGATATCGCCCTCGATGACGTCCACCGGCAGCAGCTCCTGGAACATCGAGTCCTGGGCGGTGAGGTACTGGCGGCAGCGCTCGACCATGGCGGCGGAGTTGTCCACCGCAATGACCCGGCAGCCGTCGCTGCGCACATGCCGGCGCAGGGCCTGGGTGACCGCGCCGAGCGAGCTGCCCAGGTCGTAGAGCGCCGTGTTCGGCTGGGCGAACTGGGCGGCGAGCACGCCGAGGTTCTCGACAATGGTCGGGTAACCGGGCACCGAGCGCTTGATCATGTCCGGGAACACCCGCACCACATCTTCGTTGAAGGCGAAGTCGGGCACCTGGCCAAGCGGCTGGGCGAATAGGCGGTCGGGTTCTTTGCTCACGGGGGCAATCCAGGCGTTGTACGGTAAAGGGCCGGCATTTTAGCCAAACTGGCCGACAGTTGCATGGCCTGGCTGACCAGCGCGGCTTACTTCACCGTGATTGCGCAGTCGAAGGTCTTCACCGGACGCACTTCCGGTGCCCAGGGTTGCTGGTAGACCAGGATCAGGTGGCCTTCGCCGGTGGCCTGTGCCTGATAGCGCCACACCGACTGCCCGGCGCTGCCGACCACGCCGGCATCTTCCGGATGGCTGTACACCTCGGGGCCGAGGCTGCGCAGGATGCTGTTGGCCGGGTTCTGCACCAGCCAGCGGTAACCGGTGCTGGGGTTGCTGGGCAGGGTCAGGGTGAGCTGCTGGCCGGTCTGCAGTTGCACCGGGCAATCAGCCTGATCGTCCAGCGCGATGCTGTGGCGGGGCTGCTGGGCACAGGCGGTGAGCAAGGCAAGGCTCAGGGGAACAAGAAGTCGGGCGGCAGTCATGGGGGCTCCGGTAGGTCGACGAAGGCGCAGCATAACCGAAGAAAAGGGTTGCCGGCGCGGGGCAGGCCCGCGCCGGCAGGTTTTAGAACAACACCTTGGCTACATCGCTGAAGCGCTTGGCGAAATGCACGCTCAAGCCTTCCTTGAGGTAGTCCGGCAGCTCTTCGAAGTCGCCACGGTTGGCTTCCGGCAGGATCAGTTCGTAGATCTTCTGTCGCCGCGCCGCGATCACTTTCTCCCGTACCCCGCCTATCGGCAGGACCTGGCCGGTCAAGGTCAGCTCGCCGGTCATAGCCACGCCTTTTTTCGGCGCCTGGTCGCGGGCCAGGGACAGCAGGGCGCTGGCCATGGTGACCCCGGCGCTGGGGCCATCTTTGGGCGTGGCGCCTTCGGGGACGTGCAAGTGGATGAAGGCCTGGTTGAAGAAGGTCGGGTCGCCACCGAATTTCTTCGAGTTGGCACTGACGTAGCTGTAGGCGATCTCGGCCGATTCCTTCATCACATCGCCCAGCTTGCCGGTCAGCTTGAAGCCGCGGTTGAGGGTGTGGATGCGGGTGGCCTCGATCGGCAAGGTGGCGCCGCCCATGCTGGTCCAGGCAAGGCCTGTGATGACGCCTTTGCCCGCCAGCACCTGTTCGGCGCGAAACACCGGCATGCCCAGTGAGGCTTCGAGGTCCTTGGGGCCGATCTTGATTTTTTTCGTCGGGTCTTCGAGCAACTGCACCACGGCCTTGCGTATCAGCTTGCCCAGTTGTTTTTCCAGCTGGCGCACGCCGGCTTCGCGGGCATAGCCCTCGATCACCAGGCGCAGGGCGCTGTCACTGATGCTCAGGCTGGTCTTGGCCACACCGGCCTTGTTCAATTGCTTGGGCCACAGGTGACGTTTGGCAATGGCCAGCTTCTCTTCGGTGATGTAGCCGGACAGGCGAATCACTTCCATACGGTCGAGCAGCGGGCCCGGTATCGAGTCCAGGGTGTTGGCGGTGCACACGAACAGTACTTTGGACAGGTCCAGGCGCAGGTCCAGGTAGTGGTCGAGGAAGTCGATGTTCTGCTCCGGGTCGAGGGTTTCGAGCAACGCCGAGGCGGGGTCGCCCTGATAGCTCTGGCCCATCTTGTCGATCTCGTCGAGCATGATGACCGGGTTCATCACTTCCACGTCCTTGAGCGCCTGCACCAGCTTGCCCGGCTGGGCGCCGATGTAGGTACGCCGATGGCCCTTGATCTCGGCCTCGTCGCGCATGCCGCCGACGCTGAAGCGGTAGAACGGCCGTCCCAGGGACTCGGCGATGGATTTGCCGATGCTGGTCTTGCCCACGCCCGGCGGGCCCACCAGCAAGACGATGGAGCCGCTGATCTCGCCCTTCCAGGCACCGACGGCGAGGAATTCGAGGATCCGGTCCTTGATGTCGTCGAGCCCGGCATGGTGCTGGTCGAGCACCTTGCGCGCATGCTTGAGGTCGAGCTTGTCCTTGCCGTACACCCCCCAGGGCAGGGCGGTGGCCCAGTCCAGGTAGTTACGGGTAACGGCGTATTCGGGCGAGCCGGTTTCCAGGATCGCCAGCTTGCCCATCTCTTCATCGATGCGCTTTTTGGTGGCCGCCGGCAGCGTCTTGCCTTGCAGGCGCTGCTCGAACTGCTCAAGGTCGGCGCTGCGGTCGTCCTTGGTCAGGCCAAGCTCCTGCTGGATGACCTTGAGCTGTTCCTTGAGGAAGAACTCGCGCTGGTGCTCGCCGATCTGGCGGTTCACTTCCGCAGAGATCTCGTTTTGCAGGCGTGCGACCTCGACTTCCTTGCGCAGCATCGGCAGGACTTTTTCCATGCGCTTGAGGATGGGCACGCAGTCGAGCACTTCCTGCAGCTGATTGCCGGTAGCGGAGGTCAGCGCTGCGGCGAAGTCGGTCAACGGCGACGGGTCGTTGGGGCTGAAGCGGTTGAGGTAGTTCTTCAGCTCTTCGCTGTATAGCGGGTTGAGCGGCAGCAGCTCCTTGATCGCATTGATCAGGGCCATGCCGTAGGCCTTGACCTCGTCGGTCGGCTCAGTCGGTTGGTGCGGGTATTCGACTTCGACCAGGTACGGCGGGCGATGGTGCTTGAGCCAGGTGCGGATACGGACCCGGGTCAGGCCCTGGGCGACGAATTGCAGTTTGCCGTTCTCGCGGCTGGCGTGATGCACCTTGACCAGGGTGCCGTACAGCGGCAGGGCCGAGGTGTCGAAATGGCGGTGATCGTCTGGCGGGGTGTCCATGAAGAACAGGGCCAGGGAGTGGTGAGGGTTTTTGGCAACCAGGTCCAGGGTTTCAGCCCAGGGTTCTTCGTTGACGATCACCGGCAACACTTGCGCGGGGAAGAACGGGCGGTTGTGGATCGGGATGATGTAGACCTTGTCGGGTAGCTGCTGGCCGGGCAGGGCCAGGTGCCGACCGGTGTGCTCGGAGGCCTCGAGATGCTCGATTTCGGCGTCTTCTCCGGGATGTTCGGGTAGATCCTGCTGATCGCTCATGGGGCACCTGCGTCAATGACTATGGTGCTTAGATGGGGCAGGTTGGGGGAGGTTTCAATGGGGCGGGGGATCATCGCGGGGCAAGCCCGCTCCTACACGTAGGAGCGGGCTTGCCCCGCGATGGCCGGTTTACTCAGCCAACTTGTAGGCGATCACATAGTCGCCCATCTTGGTGCCCAGCGAACCGTGACCGCCGGCGGTCACCAGGACGTACTGCTTGCCGTCCTTGCCGGTGTAGGTCATCGGGGTTGCCTGGCCGCCAGCCGGCAGGCGCGCTTTCCACAACTCCTTGCCGGTGTTGGTGTCATAGGCACGCAGGTACTGATCCAGGGTGCCGCTCAGGAAGCCCAGGCCACCGGCGGTGACGATGGAACCGCCCATGCTCGGCACGCCGATGGGCAGGCCGATAGGGATGGGCGAGCTGTCACGGCTGGTGCCGTTCTTGTGCTTCCACACCACTTTTTTGCTGAGCAGGTCGATGCCGGCCACATAGCCCCAGGCAGGGGCCTGGCACGGTACGCCCAGGGGCGACATGAACGGGTGCATGATCACCGCATACGGGGCGCCGGTGTTCGGCTGCACACCGCTGGTTTCGCTTTCACGCTTGCTGCCGGCAGCCACGTCGGCGCGGGGCACCATCTTCGACACGAACGCCATGTAGTTGGGGCTGGTGAACATCATCTGGCGCACCGGGTCGACCGACACGCTGCCCCAGTTGAACACGCCGACGTTACCCGGGTAGACCAGGCTGCCCTGGAGCGACGGCGGGGTGTACTGGCCTTCGTAGCGCAGCTCGCGGAACTGGATGCGGCAGAGCATCTGGTCGAACGGGCTGGCGCCCCACATGGCCTGTTCGGTCAGGTCCGGACCCAGCAGGTTCAGATCCGAGCGGGCCTGGGTCGGGGCAGTGCGGTCGCCTTCGACGGCGCCTTGCGGGGCCGGGATTTCGCGGATCGGCACGATCGGGGTGCCGTCGCGACGGTCCAGCACGTACAGGCTGCCCTGTTTGGTCGGGGCGATCAGCGCAGGCTTCACGCCATCGTCGGACTTCAGGTCAATCAGTGTTGGCTGGCTGCCGACGTCCATGTCCCAGAGGTCGTGGTGGGTGAACTGGTAGTTCCAGCGCACCTTGCCGTTGGTCAGGTCCAGGGCGACGATGCCGGCGCTGAACTTCTCGGCGCCCGGGGTGCGGTCGGCGCCCCACTGGTCAGGGGTCTGGTTGCCCAGGGGCAGGTACACCATGCCGAGTTTTTCGTCGACACTGGCCAGCGACCACATGTTCGCCGAGTTGCGGCTGTAGGTCTTGCCCGGGGCCAGTGGCGCGGTTTCGTCCGGGTTGTTGCTGTCCCAGTTCCACACCAGGCGGCCGTCGTGCACGTCGTAGGCGCGGATGACGCCGGACGGTTCGTTGGTCGACTCGTTATCGGTGACATGGCCGCCGATGATCACCAGTTCGCGGGTGATCGCCGCAGGCGAGGTGGAGTAGTAACCGCCGGCGGTGAACGGGCCGATGCCGGTGGTCAGGTCGATCACACCCTGGTTGCCGAAGCCTTCGCACACCTTGCCGGTGTCGGCGTTCAGTGCAATCAGACGGGCGTCAGCGGTGGGCAGGTACAGGCGACGCGGGCAGGCGCGGGCCACGGCCTGGCCGGCATCGCTGATCTTCGGCGCCGGGCTGCCGTCGACGCTGACGTAGTTGTTCTCGTCGTAGTACGACACACCACGGCAGGTCATGTGGGCGAAGCCCTTGAAGCCTACCGGGCTCTTGATCTGCGGATCGAAGCGCCAGATCTCGGCACCGGTGTCCGGGTCCAGGGCCAGCACTTTGCTGTGGGCGGTGCAGGCATAGAGCATGCCGTTGACCTTGAGCGGGGTGTTCTGGTTGGTCAGTTCCACCGGGTCGTTGGCGGTCGGCAGGTCACCGGTACGGATGCGCCAGGCTTCTTCAAGCTTGTGCACGTTGTTCGGGGTGATCTGGCGCAGCGGCGAGTAGCGGTCGCCGTACTCGGTGCGGCCATAGGCCTGCCACTCGCCATCGGGCATCTGTGGTGCGTTGCTGGCGAACTCGGTGGTGTCGCGGCCCAGCTCGCCCTGGATTTCACCCGGGTTGGTGAACTGGCTGGCCACGGCGGTGGCGCCAGACAGCACCACGGCCAGGCTCAGCAGGCCGGTGTTGACCTTTGACGGGTTGCCGGCCAGCGGACGGCGCGCCCACGGCAGCAACAGCACAACGCCCAGGGCGAACCACAGGGCCAGGCGTGGAACCAGCTGCCACCAGTCCAGGCCGACTTCCCACAGTGCCCACAGGGTGCTGCCCAGCAGCACCAGGCCGTACAGGCCCAGGGCATTGCGGCGCAGGGCCAGCAGCAGGACGCCGGACAGGGCAAAGCCAATACCGGCGATCAGGTAATACAGCGAGCCGCCGAGCTGGCTCAGCTTGATGCCACCGGCCAGCAGGGCCAGGCCCATCAGCAGCAACAGCACGCCGATCAGGCGCGGCAGCCAGCGGGTTCTACTCAAGGCACCATCAGTGCTCATCGTGTGTTCTCCGTTAGGTCAAAAGGGGTCAGGCCGGGGCCCGGTTCAGTCAGTTGTCTGGTTAGAAGCTGCTCTGGATCTTGATCCCGCCGATCAGCGCGTCATCGACCTGGTTCACGCCACCGGGATGACGGATGTATTGCAGGTTCGGGCGCACGGTCAGCCAGTCGGCCAAGTGGATGCCGTAGTACAGCTCGGCGCTGTACTCGGTGTCCTGCACCGGGCGGTAGGCGGGATTGTCGAAATCGGTGATGCCTGAGGCTTCGTTGATGGCCCGGGCGTTCTTGCGGTAGGCAGGGTTGACGTGCACGCGGGCGAGGGCGAAGCCGATGTCGTCCTTGGCACGGGCATCGAAGGGCCCCTTGTACACCACACCTGCCTGAACATAGTTGTCGATGGCATTGGTCTTCTTGTCGTGCAACGTGGCGTTGGCGAACACGCTCAGGCCACGGGAGTGGTCGGACGCTTGCGACGTCACCTGCTGCTGGGCACCGAGCCAGAAACCGTGCTTGCTCGAGCTGCTGCGATAAGCCTGGCCGCTGAGTGCTGCCGGTTGGTCGTTGCTGTCCTTGTAGACATCAGTTGCCTTGGCATTACTGTAGTAGTAACCGGCGCGATATTCCCCTTTCAGGCCGTTGACTGCCGGGCTCCAGACCAGTTCGACCGGGATCACCGCACCCTGGGTGCCGCTGCCGCTGAGCTTGAAGCCGTTGTCGCGATCCAGGTTGGAAGGGTTCTGCTCGTAGGCGCCGATTTGCGCGTACAGCTCGGGTGTGAGGTTGTACTTGACCCGCAGGGCCCACTGGCTGACGGGCCAGTTGTACCAGATGTCACCCGCCCAGTTGCCCACCTGGGAGCCGCAGAACGCCAGGTTCTGGAAGTCGCAGGGGAAACTGTTGAAGTCTTCGCCCTGGCCGAAGCGGCCGAATTTCACATCCAGGGCGCCGTCGAAGTATTTCTGCTTGATCCACATCTGCGTCAGCCGCCAGGTCTGACCGCGGCCCCAGACTTCCTGGGCCGAGGTGAAGCCTCCGACCCGCGGGTCGTTGATACGGTCGTTGCTGATGTTGTTGCCGTGGCGCTCGGTCACGGTCAGCTGGAACTCGGCATCGTGCCAGCCGAGGATCTTCTGCAGGTCCAGGTGAGTGCCCAGGGCGAACTGGCCGCTGTAGCGTGCGGTTTGATCGTCGTCATAACCGCCGTCGAGATTGGCGCCCATCTCGCCGGTGTAGCCGAGGGTGAAGTCGTAGCCGCGTTCTGCCAGCTCCGTGCGGGTGCCGCCCCAATCGCCAAGCATCCATGGCGAGTCGCTGGCGAACATCGCCGCAGCCTGGGCGCAAGGGGCCAGGCTGGCAATGGCCAGACCCGAAAGCAGTGTCCGGGTGGCGGGGGAAAAGCGGAAACGATGAATCTGAGGCATGAGATAGCGCTATCTTTTGATTATTGAAAAAACGGCAAGTCGGCCGCGTCCTGAGGATCGTCGGCGATAAGGCTGCAGGGGAGTTGACTGAAGCGGTTCAGCTTGCGGCGGGGAGGATATAGCTGAATTTGTAAGAAAAAAAGTCAAATCGGCAAAAGGCACCGTTGCGCAACGTCGTAGGAGCGGGCTTGCCCCGCGATTGCGGTGCGCCTCTCACATCGCTATCGCGGGGCAAGCCCGCTCCTACGGTCAGAAGGTGGTGCGCAGGCCTACTTCTACGCTGCGTCCCGGTGCCGGGGCGATGTCGCGCAGGATGGAGCTGGCGTAGCGCACGGTCTGGTCGGTGAGGTTTTCACCCCGCACGAAGGCCAGCCACTGGCTCTGGCCGACCTCGAAGCGATACCCCACGCTGGCGCCCAGGGTGGTGTAGCCATCGGTGCTGGTCTCATTGGCGGGCTTTTTGTGCTGGGCGCTGGCGTGTTGCACATCGACCCTCGCCTGCCAGCGGTCCAGCTCCCACAGCAAGCCACTGTTCAGGCGCAGCGGGGCGATACGCGGCAGGTCTTCGCCGCTGTCCAGGTTCTTGGCCCGGGTGTAGTCGCCCGACAACTCCAGGGCAAAGCTGCCATAGCGGTTTTGCAGCAGTTGCCAGCGGTCCTGGGCCTCGATGCCGTAGAAGCGCGCAGCTACACCGCGGTACAGGTACTCGGGGACGTCGCCGGCGTGGTCGTGATCATGGTCATGGTCATGGTCATGATCGTGATCTTCACCGCCATGGTCGTGGCCCTCGCGCATGTTGCCGCTGGCCAGCAGCCCGATGTAATTGCGGAAGTGGCTGTAGAACACCCCGACGCTGCCTTTGTGCACGCCGTTGTCAAAGCGCAGGGCCAGGTCGCTGGAGATCGCTTTTTCCTTGCTCAGGTTCGGGTCGCCCACTTCATAGGTGCCGGTGGCGACGTGGGCACCGTTGGCGTACAGCTCGTAGAAGGTCGGGGCGCGTTCGGTGTACCCCAGGGTGGCCGCCAGCGACCAGATGGGCGTCAGCTCATAGACGGCGCCGGACGACAGGCTGGCGGCGGTGAAGCTGGCCGCGCTGTCGGCGTGGGCGAAGCGTTCGCTGCCCTGGCTGTCGGGGTCCACTCGCGTGTGTTCCAGTCGTCCGCCCAGGCTCAGGTTCAGGCGTTCGGTGGCCTGCCACTGCTCGAGCATGAACAGCGCCAGGGTGTCGGTATCGGTCTGCGGCACGAAGGCTTCTTCGCCCAGGGCGGAAAACTCGTTGCGGCTGACCTGCGCGCCAATCACACCCTCAACCGGCCCCAGCGGCTGATGCCGGGCCTCGACCCGCGCTTCGTAGCCTTTGTTCTTGAAGGTGGTGTGTACGTCGCCACCCTCCAGTTCGCGGTGCTGGTAGTCGGTGTAGCCGACATCGAATTTCAGCGAACTGAACGGGCCTTCCAGGTCCCGCAGTTCAGAGGCGAAGCCGTAGTGATCCTGCTGCATGTCCAGGCGCACGCCGGGCTCGGCCACCGAACCGTAGTTGGAGTCGTAGCGGCTGAAGGAAAGGCCCGCATAGCCGTGATCCCAGTGGTAGGCACCACCCACGGCACCGCCATCCTGGCGGCCATCACTGTTTTCCAGTTTGTTGCGGCTGCCCGGGTCGTCGGCATCGCGCACTTTGGCGCTTCGCGCATAGCCGGGAATGCGCAGGTCGTTGAACTGCCGGCTGTTGGCGTCCAGGTGCAGGGCGAAGCGGCCGTCACCGGCTTCAAGCTTGCCGGCGCTGCTGCGGGTGGTATCGGCGCCGCCGTAGCGCAATTCGCCCGCACCTTGAATGCCGTCGATGGGCGCGGTGGGGATGCGATTGTCGAAGCTGTTGACCACACCGCCAATGGCGTTGCCGCCATAGAGCAGGGCGGCCGGGCCGCGGACGATTTCGATGCGATCCACGGTGGCCGGGTCCAGAGGCACGGCGTGGTCATACGACAGTGACGAGGCATCGAGGGCTCCGACGCCGTTGCGCAGAATGCGGATACGGTCGCCGTCCAGCCCGCGGATTATCGGGCGGCTGGCGCCGGGACCGAACCAGGTGGAAGAGACGCCCGGTTGATTGCTCAGGGTCTGGCCGAGGCTGCCTTTTTGCTGCAGGGCCAGGTCGTCGCCTTCAAGTACGGTGGTCGGCGCGGCCAGTTCGCCGGTGCCCAGCGGGTTGGCGGTGATGACCTGGGTTTGAAGCTCGACCGCCAGGCTCAAGGGAGAGACGAGCCAGAGGGCGGCGGCAAGGGGGGAGAGGCGCATGAGGGGGAGAAGTCCTTGGCAGTGTTATAGTGTTGTTACAATATAACATTGCTTATTCATCTGTGGCAGCGGGCTTTTCTCGCGATCAGCCATAATCCAGGCAACAGCTGCACTGGCCTGATCGCAAGGCAAGCCCGTTCCTGCGTGTAAACGACGGGAGACTGGGCTAAGGTGCGCACCTTTTGATCCACTGGAGCACAGCAATGACCACTGCCAACCCCAATCCGCTGCATGGCGTGACCCTGGAGCAGATCCTCACCAAGCTGGTGGAGCACTACCAATGGGAAGGGCTGGCCCAGCGCATTGATATTCGCTGCTTCAAGAGTGATCCGAGCATCAAGTCGAGCCTGACTTTCCTGCGCAAGACCCCCTGGGCGAGGGAGAAAGTCGAACGCCTGTACCTGAAGCTGCAGCGCGGCCGCTAACGCCATGGACGGGCGCAGGGGCGCGATGGGTCTGGCCGCATGCCTGGGCTGGAGCGCGCTGGCGATCCAGATGTACCTTGTCTTGCTGGTACGTTGGCAGGAGCAGGCCAGCCTGATCGGCGGCCTGGTGAACTTCTTCAGTTACTTCACCGTGCTGAGCAATACCCTGGTTGCGGTGGTGCTCACGCAGGCGGCATTTGGCAGGGCGTCGGCCTCGCGGCGATTTTTTCTCGCACCCAGCGTCAGTGGCGGCATCGCGGCCAGTATCGTCCTGGTCGGGCTTGCCTACAGCCTGTTATTGCGTCACCTGTGGCACCCACAAGGTTGGCAATGGCTGGCGGATGAGTTGCTGCACGACGTCATGCCGCTGTTGTTCGTCGTGTACTGGTGGTGCTGCGTAGACAAGGGCACCTTGCGCATCAAGCACCTGCTGGCCTGGCTGCTGTATCCGGTGGGGTATTTTGCCTATGCGCTGCTGCGCGGGCATTCGATAGGTGTCTATCCCTACCCCTTTATCGATGTGGCGACCCTTGGCTATGGGCAGGTGTTGATCAACGCCCTGGCGATACTGCTGGGCTTCATCGCCATCGGCCTGCTGATCCTGGGCCTGGATCATTGGCAGGGCGGGCGCCTGGCCAAGGCCAGGACGCAACCCTGATGGTGCCGTGTTACGCGTCGTCGTTCGGATCAAGGCGCCAGTAGGCGGCGGCTTTGATCAGGTCTTCCTTCACGCCTTTCTCGTCGATCAACAAACGCTTGGCCTGGCGGGTCAGGCTCTTCTCCAGCGCGACCCAGGTGTACAACTGACCCTCAGGCAGCGTCAGCGCTTTCACCACGTCGAGCAGCGCTTGTTGATGGCGCTGCACCCAGATCACTTCCACCTGGGCCTTGCTTGCCAGGGGCTGTTGCTCCTGCGCGTCTTCGATCTCGATCACCGCCAGTACCTTGCGGGTGGCTGGCAGTTCTTCCAGGCGCCGGGCAATGGCCGGAATCGCCGTTTCGTCGCCGATCAGCAGGTAACTGTCAAAGATATCCGGCACCACCATGGAGGCACGTGGGCCCGCGATGTTCAGGACCTGGCCGACTTCCACCTGGGCAGCCCAGGTGGAGGCAGGGCCATCGCCGTGCAGCACAAAGTCGATATCCAGCTCACCAGCCGCCAGGTCGATGCGGCGCGGGGTGTACTCGCGCATGGTCGGGCGCCAGGTGTCGCGGCCAAAGTCGAGGTTGTCCAGCGCCACTTGCTCTTCTGGCGAGGTGGCGAACAGCAGCTTGATGTGATCGTCACTGCCGACACTGATGAAGCCTTGCAGTTGCGGCCCGCCGACGGTGATGCGGCGCATGCGCGGGGTCAGGTCGGTGACCTTCAGTACATCCAGGCGGCGGTGTTTGATTTCGTGGTTCACGCGATGGATCGCGGTGTTTTCGCTGACACTCATTGGGACTTCTCCGTAGGCGCCGTGGCCGGTCCTGCAACGATGGCCTTGGCAGTGTTGTTGAGCAGGGTACGCACCCGCTCGATTTCTTCCGGGTTCCAGCGGCCGCTGTGCATCTGCAGGGCATGACGCAGGTTGTGTACCGCTTCGTGGATCTCTGCTGGACGGTCGTGGCCGAACAGCGAGCGCTTGCTGACCTCGATGCGCATGCGCACGCCATCCAGGGCGACAGCCTGCTCGGCCAGGGCCGTGACACCGGCAGGCGTGACGCTGTAGAGCTTCTTGCTGCCATGGACCTGGCCGACGATCAGCTCGCTCTCTTCAAGAAAGGTCAAGGTGGGGTAGATCACGCCGGGGCTTGGGCTGTAGTTGCCGCCAAACAGGGTTTCGATCTGGCGGATCAGGTCGTAGCCGTGGCAGGGCTGCTCGGCCAGCATCGACAACAGCAGCAGTTTCAGGTCGCCGGGGGCGAATACGCGCGGGCCGCGATCGCCACGGCCATGGCGGCGTTCAAAACCGTCATGGCGTTCGCCATGGTCACGGTGGGCATGATGGTCACGCATGGGAATCTCCGATTGCGTTAGATGTATCTCCAGATATTACTCAAGATATATCTTTAGGCAAGCGTTGAGATTGAGAATATTTCTCATGACGTTGGCGGGCGAAAGAAAACCCGGGTGCAGTCAATGCACCCGGGTGGGTTGAATCGGCTTACTGCTGGGCCACTTGGGGAGCCTTGCACAGGGTGTGGCTGCCCGGTTGCAGGTAAGGCGTGAGGATCGGCGCCATGCCCTTGAGCACCTGCACCGGCAATGCCGACGTGAACTTGAACTGCTCGGCGGCCCGGCCCGGTACGAAGGCGGTGAGGGTGCCGAAGTGGTTGTCGCCCAGGAAGAACACGAAGGTCGCCGTGCGGTTAATGGCCTTGGACCCCAGCAAACGGCCACCGGCACCCCAGCTTTCGAGGCGGTTGTCACCGGTACCGGTCTTGCCACCCATGACCATGGGCGTACCGTCGTTGAGCTTGAAGCTGCCAGACACCCGGCGCGCGGTCCCGGCATCGACCACTTGCGAAAGGGCCCCGCGCAGCGCTTGGGCGACTTCTACCGAAAGCACCCGCTGGCCCAGGTCAGGGTCCCCGGCGAGACGTGTTTCGTAAGGCGTGTCGGCGGCAAAGTGAAGGGTGTCGATACGCAGCACCGGCAGGCGGATGCCGTCGTTCTGAATGATGCCGACCAGCTCGGCCAAGGCCGCCGGGCGGTCGCCGGAGCTACCGATGGCGGTGGCCAGCGACGGCACCAGGTGATCGAACGGATAGCCGACCCGCTTCCAGCGCCGATGGATATCCAGGAAGGCTTCGATTTCCACCAGGGTACGGATACGGCTGTCGCGAGCGCCTTTGTGCTTGCTCTTGAACAGCCAGCCGTAGACTTCCTGGCGCTCGAACTGACTGGCTTGCACCGCGTCCTGGAAGCTGGCGCTGGGGTTCTTGAGCAAGTAGCCCAGCAGCCACAGGTCCAGCGGATGGACCTTGGCGACAAAGCCCTGGTCGGGCAGGTCGAACTTGCCCGGGCCGTAGGCGTAGTACATGTCGTCCAGACGTTTCTCGGTCACCGTGTCTTGCTTGCTGGGCGCCCGCTTGTTGTCCAGCCGGTCCTTTTTCAGGTGCGCCTGGACGAAGGCATTGAAGGTGGCCTGGTCGGCTTCGGGGAACAGGTAACGGTGCACGGCGGCCAGGCGGATCGGGGTGATCCGCAGGCTGTCGAGGAAGGTGTCCAGGCGCTGCTGGGAAGTCTTGCGCTGGTACTTTTTCCAGAACCTGCGCAGGTAGTCGGTGCCTTCCTTGTCGGCAAAGCGCGCCAGGTACTCCTGGCGCCGTGGCTCGGCGTCGTCCCTGAGCAGCGCCACGCTGTTGCCCGGCGTCTGGTAGGTGCTGTAGCGCACCAGATCACGCATCAGGCGAATGAAGGGCAGGTTGATCGACTCGCGCAGCGCGTCCTTGAGCGTCGGGATGCGGCCGTTGTCTTCCTTGCGAAAGTTGTTGAACACATGCATGCCGCCGCCGGTGAAGAACGCTTCGCCAGGGCTTGCCGAATATTTGCGGTTGAGCGCTGCATCGAGCATCGCGACGATGTTGCGATCCTTATTCTGGATCAGGTAGTCGATGGCCCATCGGGTGATGAAGTCCAGTTCAGCTACCTCGACCTTCTTCAGGTCTGCGGCGGGGGTATCGGCATACTTGTCGTGCAGCTCGGCGACGATTTCCAGGTAGCTGGTCAGCACCCGCAGCTTGGCGGTGGAACCCAGCTCCAGCTTGCTGCCTTCATTGATGTCGAAGGGCTGGTCGGTGCTGTCGGTCTGCACTCGCACCCGCGAGCCATTAGCGGTGCGTTCGAGCAAGGTGAAGCTGTAGCGGACCTGGGTGGTGCTGGTGGGGGTCAGCAAGCGCTCGCCAAACAGCCCGATTTTCTCCGCAAAGGCCGGGTCGGCGAGGTCCTTGAGGTACTGGCTGACCTGCCCTTGCAGGTCCGACTGCAAGGTGCTGGTGGCTGAGAGGTCGAGGCGGTCGAGGTCGTAGAGCGGCCGGGCCAGGGCCAGGGACAAGCGGCTGCGGGCCACGCTGATGCCCTTGTTGGTGACGATTGGCACGATGGTGGGTTGCGCCACCCAGTCGCGGAAGGTGGCCTTGCTGGCCAGCGCGGCATCGGCCAACGGGCGGTCGACAATATTGCTGGCCGCCAGGACGCGGATGTGGCTGTCGGTCAGTTCGGCCAGCTCGTTGCGACCTTTGGACAAAAAGTGCGAAGGCCGACGCTGGGCAATCATCAACGACAGCACCTGGCGCAGCGCCAGGCCCCGCGCCGCCATGCTTTGAGGGTCGGTTGCGGTTGAGGTCAGGATGTCGTTGACCTGGGCAAAGTCGGCGCCGTACCAGACCCGCAGGCCTTCGGCCATGCCATGCACTTCACCGTGGCCGGGCACCGCCGAGAGCGGCACGCTGTTGAGGTAATCACGCACGATGCGCTGGCGGGACTCGAGGGTCTCGGGCCCTCCCTGGTAGGCGCGCACGCTGGCGGAAATCATCTGGCGGATCTTCTCGCTGCCCGACACGGTCAGGCCGTCGGGCGAGTGACGGTATTTTTCCAGCTGGGTTGCCAGGGTGCTGCCGCCGGCGGACTGGCCGGGCAGGGCCAGGTACTTGGCCACCTGGCTGTAGGCGGCCTTGGCGAAGCGTGGCCAGTCCACCGCCGGGTTGGCGTAGGGGTCGTTGGGGTCGAGCAGGTCACGGTTTTCGATGAACAGCAGGCTGTTGACGATGACCGGGGGGATCGCGTCGAAGTCCGGGTACAGGTATTGCGGGTAGTGGTACTGGTAGAGCACGTCACCCTTGCAGTCGGTGATCGACAGGCCGGTCTGGATCTTTTCCTTGTAGGGCACGAAGAAGCCGTGCTCGGTGTAGTTCATCAGTGCGGGCGAAAAATGCACCTGCTCACTGATGACATAGTCGCGCTTGAGCAGGCGCGGCAGGAAGTCGCCCAGGGCGCTGTAGCCCAGGCGTTGGTCGAAGGGGCCGTCGCCGGGGTAGATGATCGCATCGCTGGGCCCCGGTTGCAGGGAGTAGGTCAGGGTCGAGGCGAGCTGGCTGAGTTCGCGTGACTGCATCCGCGAGGTGTGCATTTCATTGGCGATGGCCAGTCCAAGGGCGATCAGGCTGAGCAGCAGCACCAGCCAGACCAGCCTCCACCACAGATGACGCTGGCGAGGGCTTTTCGGCACTGGTGATTCTTCAAGAGATTCAGGGGGAGCTTCCTTGCTGGATGGTTCCGATTGCCACAATGCGCCCATAGTTTTCAGCCCGGCTACTTATTTTCGTCTTGCTTGCCTGAAGCTTAGACGGTGAGCGGGTTTGGTGAAAAATTTGTGGAACCTGTAAGGCATGGTCTGAGAGGGCGTAGGCATGCGCCTTTGGTGGAAGGTTGTATTGCCTTGTTTTGGTGCTATGTTAGCCGCCCTTTTTCAGGGTGCTGGAGAAAGCACGGGGAATGTTCCTCCATGGATGCGGTTTTTGCCGAGAGTTCTCGCCAAATATCGTGCTCTTTATAGTGAAATGCCCTTAAGGGGCCTTTCTATACTGCTCGCCCCTTTCGCACTGCCGGCGCTTCACGCATCGGCAGACGGGGCCGCTCACAAGGTGGCACCCGGCAAGGTAGCGTATCCGCCTATCGGCGGTACCAGGCCTGCACGAACGGTCTATATCCAATAACAAAATGAGGTTGTATTTCTATGCCAGTCGGCAACCATCCTTCTCATGGTGAGACCGCCCAGGGCGGCCCACTCAAGCGAGAACTCGGCGAGCGACACATTCGCCTGATGGCGCTGGGCGCCTGTATCGGTGTCGGCCTGTTCCTGGGGTCGGCCAAGGCCATCGAAATGGCCGGTCCGGCAATCATGCTGTCTTACATCATCGGCGGTCTGGCGATCCTGGTGATCATGCGTGCCCTCGGTGAGATGGCGGTACACAACCCGGTCGCAGGTTCCTTCAGCCGTTACGCCCAGGATTACCTCGGCCCGTTGGCGGGCTTTCTTACCGGCTGGAACTACTGGTTCCTGTGGCTGGTGACGTGCGTGGCTGAAATCACCGCAGTGGCCATCTACATGGGCATCTGGTTCCCCGACGTACCCCGCTGGATCTGGGCCCTGGCGGCCCTGGGCAGCATGGGCGCGATCAACCTGATCGCGGTCAAGGCCTTCGGTGAGTTCGAGTTCTGGTTCGCCCTGATCAAGATCGTCACCATCATTGCCATGGTACTGGGCGGCATCGGCATCATCGCCTTCGGCTTTGGTAACGACGGTGTGGCCATGGGGATCTCCAACTTGTGGAGCAACGGCGGCTTCATGCCTAACGGCGTGACCGGCGTGCTGATGTCGCTGCAAATGGTGATGTTCGCCTACCTGGGCGTAGAAATGATCGGCCTGACTGCCGGTGAAGCGCGCAACCCGCAAAAGACCATTCCCCAGGCCATCGGCTCGGTGTTCTGGCGCATCCTGCTGTTCTATGTGGGCGCGCTGTTCGTGATCCTGTCCATCTACCCATGGAATGAAATCGGCAGCCAGGGCAGCCCGTTCGTGATGACCTTCGAGCGTCTGGGCATCAAGACGGCAGCCGGCATCATCAACTTCGTGGTGATCACCGCGGCGCTGTCGTCGTGCAACGGCGGTATCTTCAGCACCGGGCGCATGCTCTACAGCCTGGCGCAGAATGGCCAGGCCCCGGCCACCTTTGCCCGCACCTCGAGCAACGGCGTGCCGCGCAATGCCTTGCTGCTGTCCATCGCCGCCTTGCTGCTGGGCGTGCTGGCCAACTATCTGGTACCGGAAAAGGTCTTTGTCTGGGTGACTGCAATCGCTACCTTCGGTGCGATCTGGACCTGGGTGATGATCCTGCTGGCGCAGCTCAAGTTCCGCGCCGGCCTGTCCACCGCTGAACGCGATGCCCTGAAGTACCGCATGTGGCTGTGGCCGCTGAGCTCGTACCTGGCGCTGGCGTTCCTGATCCTGGTGGTGGGTCTGATGGCTTACTTCGAGGAGACCCGCGTGGCCCTGTACATCGGCCCGGCCTTCCTGGTCATGCTGACCGTGCTGTACTACGTGTTCAAACTGTCGCCAAAGGCCGACAACGCGCAGCTGGCGCGTACCGCCTCCTGATGTGAACCCTGTGGTGTGGGAGCGGGCTTGCCCCGCGATTGCGATCTGTCACATCGCATCGCGGGGCAAGCCTGCGCCTACCCCGCGAAACATTCAGGCGGCAACCTCGCTGTTGGGCTCGAAACTGTCAGCCCGCGCCATCGCCCACATCCTCGAATAGAACTCGCCACTGATCTGTCCGCTGAGCAATTCGCCGGGCTTGAGGAATACGTGCATCTGCGAGAACAGCTTGATCTCGGTGGCCGAGACACGTCGCACCAGGTGCTTGGCTTCCAGCTGGGACGGGTGGTCGAGGCCGGCGGCGGCGAGCATTTCGGCCAGGGCCTTGAGGGTGCTGTGGTGGAAGTTGAACACCCGCTGGGCTTTGTCCGGCACCACCAGGGCGCGCTGGCGCAGGGCATCCTGGGTGGCGACGCCGGTCGGGCATTTGTTGGTGTGGCAGCTCTGGGACTGGATGCAGCCGATGGCGAACATGAAGCCGCGCGCCGAGTTGGCCCAGTCGGCACCGATGGCCAGCACGCTGGCGATGTCGAAAGCACTGACGATCTTGCCGCTGGCACCCAACTTGATCTTGTCGCGCAGATTCAAGCCCACCAGGGTGTTGTGTACGAACAGCAAGCCTTCGCGCAAGGGCACGCCGATGTGGTCGGTGAACTCCACCGGCGCCGCTCCGGTGCCGCCTTCCTTGCCGTCGACCACGATGAAGTCCGGCAGGATGCCGGTTTCCAGCATGGCCTTGGCGATGCCCATGAATTCCCACGGGTGACCCAGGCAGAACTTGAAGCCCACCGGCTTGCCGCCCGACAGCTCACGCAACCGGGCAATGAACTGCATCATCTCGACAGGGGTGGAGAAGGCGCTGTGGCGCGACGGTGAAATGCAGTCTTCGCCCATCATCACGCCACGGGTCTCGGCAATCTCGCGGGTGACTTTGTGTTTGGGCAGGATGCCGCCGTGGCCGGGTTTGGCACCCTGGCTCATCTTGATCTCGATCATGCGCACTTGCGGGCTGCGGGCTTGCTCGGCAAAGCGCTCGGGGTCGAAACGGCCATCGGCGGTGCGGCAACCAAAATAGCCACTGCCCAGCTCCCAGGTCAGGTCGCCGCCATGCTCACGGTGATAGGGGCTGATGCTGCCTTCGCCGGTGTCATGGGCGAAATTGCCCAGCTTGGCACCCTGGTTGAGGGCGCGAATGGCATTGGCGCTGAGCGAGCCGAAGCTCATGGCCGAAATGTTGAACACCGAAGCCGAATACGGCTGGGTGCATTGCGGGCCACCGACGATCACCCGGAAGGCTGTCGGGTCGCTCAAGGGCGCCGGACGCATGGAATGACCGATGAACTCGAAGCCCGATTGGTAGACGTCGATCAGGGTGCCGAACGGCTTGTCCGAGGCTTCGTTCTTGGCCCGGGCGTAGACCAGCGAGCGCTGGGCCCGGGAAAACGGCAGGGCATCGCTGTCCGACTCAAGCAGGTATTGGCGGATTTCCGGGCGAATGCCTTCGACCAGGTAGCGGATGTTGCCCAGGATCGGGTAGTTGCGCCGCACCGCGTGGCGGCTTTGCAGCAGATCGAACAGGCCGATCAGGCTGAGGATGGCGGTCGCCAGGGTGAATGGCCACAGCCACTCATGGTGCAGGAAGGGCAGGCTCGCCAGGGTGAACAGGACACAGGCGGCGAAAAAGGCATAGCGGCTCAGAAGTGACAGGCTCATGCGGGTTCCTTTCGATGGCTCGGTCAGGCTCGGGGCCTGGAACAATTTCCGACCTTAGCCCGGTTGCACGCGCCAGCGCCAGCCCATGAACATGAAGCCTTGCCGTCGATTGGGTGGAGTAAAAATCATTCTCACCGCTATAGGCCGGGTTCGCGGATCAACCGGTCCCGCAGCTCGCCCTGCTGCGCAAGCTCCAGCGCAGTATCGAAGTGAACCGTCCCGGCAATCAGGCTGGCCACCGGCACGCCGTCGCGGTAGAGCAGGCGATTGCTGCTGAGCGCTGGCACTCTGGTTCCCGGGTGCAGGGTTCCCGGGTGCAGGGCCCCAGGCAGCAGGGTGCCGACCAGGTTGAGCGGGTCGCTGCCGCTCAGCGCCACCAGGCTGGCGTCCAGCGGGCGCCGCCGCACTTCGCGCAGCAGCGCCACGGCTTCGGGCAGTGCGAATTGCTCGCCTGCCAGGCCACTGATGAAGCGCCCGCCACGAATCTCGCCACGGGCTTCCAGGCGGTGGTAGCAACGCAGCAGTTCGCGCCAGCTCGGCAGCCAGTCGGCCTCGCGCTCCAGCAATCGCCAGCAGATCACGCCGTAGCGGCGCAACAAGGTACGGGCGATGTGCTCCAGGCTTTCCTCGCGATCGGGCGCCGCAGCCTTGCGCAGCAGGGCCCAGCGTCCGGCGTCCTGCATGCCGCCGAACGCGGGGCCGCGACCGCGACGGTGGCTGCGCCCCTGGCGCTTGCTGGCCGGGGTGATCAGCGCCCGCAGGCCGGCAAAGCTGTCGGCACTGATCAACCCGGCGGCGACCAACGCCTGCAGGGCGTTTTCCAGCTCGCTGGGCAGCAAGTGGGCGTCATGCACCAGCTCATCGAAGAACAAGGCGCCGTGTTCACTGAGCACCGTATACACCCGTTGCGCCTTCAGGCTCAGGTCGCTGCTCTCCAGTGCCGGGCTCAGCGCTCGCCACAGCCCCAGGCGGGCACGTGGCAACAGCACCAGTGGCGTGCTGCGCAAGGTGGTGGCCGCTGCACCGGGCGCCAGGCGAGCCCACGCGAACTTGCCGGCGCGGCAGGCTTCATCCAGCCAAGTCGGGTTGTAGTCCTTGATGCGGCTGGGCAACAAGTCGGACTCCCAGGCACTTGCCGCTGCGGGATAACCCTCGAACTGTTCCAGCACTTCGCTGAGCGCAGCGGGGCCTTGCAGGCGCGTGGTCGCGCTCAGGTGCTGCCAGTCGAAAAGAAAGCGCATGAAATCCTGCAGGCTGACCGGCTCTATTTCCCGGCGCAGGCGCTTGACCGTGTAGCGGTGGATACGTGCCAGCAAGTGCCGTTCGCACCATTGCAGGTCCGCGGTGCCGGGGCTGAAGTAGCCGCGCATCACATAGCCTTCGGCTTCCAGGCGCGCCAATGCTTGTTCGAGGTCGCTCATGGGCAGTTGCAGGGGCGCGGCGATCTGCGCCAGGGTCAGTGGGCCAAAGCCACTGAGGCGTGCGCGCAGCAGTTCAACCAGCGCGGTGTCGGCATCCAGGGGCTGATCGAAACCGGGCAGTGCCGGAACATCCGGTATCAACGCCGCGTGCGGGTACAGCGTGCGCAGCAGTGTCAGGCGCTCCCGGGCAAGCCACAGCCCTTGCAGGCAACAGGCTCGCCCTGCGCCCGCCAGTTCATCAAGCCACGTTTGCCAGCCGGGATTGGCCGCGACTTCGCGCTCGCTGATGCAGCCCAGGCTCATCAGCGCTTCATGCATTTCATCACTGCGGGTAGGCGCAGGCCAGGCTTCGGCTTCAACCGCCGCGATGGCGTCGGGGTCCAGGGCACCCAGGTCGTCGCTGCCTTGCACCTCGTTCCAGCGTCGGTTGAGCACAGCCTGGGTGCGCCGTTCTTCCAGCGGCGCATCGTCGAGAAAGGTGTAGGGGCGGGCATTGAGAATGGCCGACGCCAGGGGCGACGGGGCGGGCAGGTCGCGGCTGATCAATCGGATCCGGCCTTGTTCGATACGCCGTAGCAGGGTCAGCCAACCCTCGCTGTCCATGGCCTCGTGCAGGCAGTCATCGAGGGTTTGTTCAACCAGCGGGTGATCGGGTATCTGCCGCTCGCCGACGATGTTCTCCAGGCAGGCGATCTGATCGGGAAAGACCGCGGCGATCAGGTCTTCGCTTTTCATCCGCTGGATCTGCGGCGCCACCTTGCGGCCGCCGACAAAGCGCGGCAAGGCCAGGGCGACGCCGGCGTTCCAGCGCCAGCGTACGCCGAACAATGGCGCATCGAGCAAGGCCTGGATCAGGACCGACTCGGCATTGTTGCTTTGCAGGTAGCGCCACACCTCGTCCAGGGCAAAGCTGTGACTGGCCGACAGCGACAGCACGATAGCGTCTTCGCTGGCGGCGGCCTGCAACTCGAAATTGAATGTGCGACAGAAGCGCTTGCGCAACGCCAGGCCCCAGGCACGGTTGATCCGGCTGCCAAAGGGGCTATGGATGATCAACTGGGTGCCGCCGGACTCGTCGAAGAACCGCTCCATGATCAGCGTTTGCTGCGAGGGCAGGGCGCCCAGCACTTCGCGGGTGCGGGCCAGGTAGTCGAGCAGTTGCTCGGCGCTGTCCGGGGCCAGACCGATGTCGCTCTGCAGCCAGGCGAGCAGGGGGGGCAGTTGGCCGCCGGACTCGCCCAGGCGTCGGTCGATTTCGTCTTGCAGGCGGGCCACGCCGAACGACAGCTCATCGCTGCGCCCAGGGGCTTCGCCCAGCCAGAACGGAATGCTCGGGGGCAGCCCCTTGGCGTCCTCGACTCGCACCTTGCCGCTTTCCACACGCAAAATTCGGTACGAGGCATTGCCCAGCTGGAAGATATCGCCGGCGATGCTTTCCACGGCAAAGTCTTCGTTCACGCTACCGATGTTCAGCCCTTGGGGTTCGAGCAGCACCGCGTAGTCGGCATTGTCGGGAATGGTGCCGCCGCTGGTCAGCGCCGTCAGCTGGCTGCCGCGCCGCCCGCGCAGGCTGGCATTGACGGCATCGCGATGAAGGTAGGCGCTGCGCACCCCCTGGCGACCATTGAAACCCTCGGCGAGCATGCGCAGCAGGGCCTGGTAGTGGGCGTGGTCCAGGTCGGCGTAGGGCAGTGCCTGGCGCAGGCACTGGTACAGCGCGTGTTCATCCCAGGGCTGGCAACTGACCTCGGCGACGATCTGTTGGGCCAGTACATCCAGCGGTGCCCGGGGAATGTGCAGCAGGTCCAGCTCGCCCCGGCGCACGCAATCGAGCAGGGCCGCGCACTCGATCAGGTCGTCCCTGGACAGGGGAAACAAGCGCCCCTTGGGCGTGCCCTCGACCTGGTGCCCCGCGCGACCGACACGCTGCAGGAAGGCCGCAATGGAGCCGGGCGAGCCCATCTGGCAAACCAGCTCGACTTCACCAATATCGATCCCGAGCTCAAGGGAGGCGGTGGCGACCAGCACCTGCAGTTCGCCGCGCTTGAGGCGCTGCTCGGCGTCCAGGCGGTGTTCCTTGGCCAGGCTGCCGTGGTGCGCCGCCACCGCATGCTGGCCCAGGCGTTCGCTCAGGTGACGGGTCAGGCGTTCGGCCAGGCGCCGGGTGTTGACGAAAACCAGCGTAGTGCGGTGTTCCCGGGCAAGCGCCGCGAGGCGGTCATAGACCAGCCCCCAGACATCGGTCGCCATCACCGCGCCCAAGGGCACCGGCGGCACTTCAAGCGCCAGGTCGCGGGCACGGGCGTGGCCGATATCGACAAGGGCGCAGTCACGTTCCTTGCCCACCAGAAACGCCGCAACCCGTTCGACCGGGCGCTGGGTGGCCGACAGGCCGATCCGCCGCAGCGGGCGTTGGCACAGCGCCTGCAGGCGCTCAAGGCTCAGGCTCAAGTGGCTGCCGCGCTTGTTGCCGGCCAGGGCATGGATCTCATCGACAATCACCGTATGCACGCTGGCAAGGCCTTGGCGGCCGGATTCGGAGCCCAGCAGCACATACAGCGACTCCGGGGTGGTGACCAGGATATGCGGTGCTTTGCGGCGCATGGCCGTGCGTTCTTTTTGCGGTGTGTCGCCGCTGCGCACCGCCGTGCGGATCTGCAGGGGGGCATGGCCGTGTCCGACCAGGGCCTCGTTGATGCCGGCCAAGGGGGCTTGCAGGTTGATCTGGATATCGTTGGACAGCGCCTTGAGCGGCGAGACATAGACCACCTGGGTCTGGTCCGGCAGCTCGCCATCGGCCAGGCCCTGCTTGAACAGCTCATCGAGGATGGCGAGGAACGCCGTGAGGGTCTTGCCCGAGCCGGTGGGGGCGGCTACCAGCAATGACTGGCCGCGGCGAATCAGTGGCCAGGCCCGGGCCTGGGCTGCGGTCACGGTCGGGAAGCGACGCTGGAACCAGGTGCGGACGGCGGGGTGGAAGGCGTCCAGTTCCGGGTGGTTCATGGCGGGTAGGTTCATGGCCTGTTTATGCGGCCAAGCGGGCAGGGTTGCAAGGTGCGTTCGTCAGGCGGGGAAGCGCTCGTGTACAGATTGTGCGGGAGTTGTCTGGGTATTCGGGACATGTGATCCTTGCGCGCTTTTCCGTCACGAGGCTCACCATGAGCAAAACCATCCGCATCGCCGCCGCCCTGCTGCTTGACCCACAGGGCCGTACCTTGCTGGTACGCAAGCGCGGTACCCAGGCGTTCATGCAGCCCGGGGGCAAGATCGAGGCCGATGAGCAGCCGGTCAGTGCGCTGGCCCGAGAACTGTTCGAGGAACTGGGCCTGGTGATCGACCCCCAGGAGGCCAGTTACCTGGGGCGATTCACTGCCCCTGCTGCCAACGAGCCAGGCTATGTCGTTCAGGCCGAGCTTTTTCAGGTTCATACCGCACTCCCGGTCGAGCCTGCTGCCGAGATCGAAGAGGTGGTGTGGGTCTCGGCGCGCAAGCCGCTGACCCTCGAGCTGGCGCCGCTGACGCGGGACTTGATTCTGCCCCTGTACCGGCGATTAACTAGCCAGCCTGCCTGATCCCAACTTCGCAAAGGAATGCCCATGATCCCCGTTCAAGACTGGCTGCTGTTCACCGGTGCGGCCCTGCTGATGGTCCTGACGCCCGGCCCCAACATGATCTACCTGATTTCGCGTTCGATCTGCCAGGGCCGCATGGCCGGTATCACCTCGCTGGTGGGTGTGGTCGCCGGCTTTTTGGTGCACATGACGGCCGCGGCAGTGGGGCTGACGGCGTTGTTCATGGCGGTGCCGCTGGGCTACGACCTGCTCAAGTGGGCGGGCGCCGCCTACTTGCTGTGGATGGCCTGGCAAGCGGTGAAACCGGGGGCGCGCTCGCCGTTCGAGGCCCGTGAGCTGAGCCCGGATTCTCCGGCCAGGCTGGTGATGATGGGCTTTCTGACCAGTGTGCTGAACCCCAAGGTGGCGATGTTCTACCTCTCGATCCTGCCGCAGTTCATCTCCCCGGAGCATGGCTCGCTGCTGGCTCAGAGCCTGACGCTGGGCCTGACCCAGATCACCGTGAGTTTCTCGGTGAACCTGCTGATCGCGCTGTTCGCGGCAGGCCTTTCGGCCTGGTTCGTGCGCTATCCGCTGTGGCTGATGGTGCAGCGCTATGTGATGGGCTTCGTGCTGGCAGGGCTGGCGCTGCGCCTGGTGCAGGAGCAGCGCAAACTGGCGTGAGCCTCAACGCACCGCGCTGACACCGTCGAGGGTGGAGAAGGACGTGTCCTTGGCGGTCAGCAAAAAGTCGCGCATGTACGGCGCATCGAGCATGTCGGTGCGCACCGCCGCGTACAGCGTGGCAAACAGACCTTTCTCGCCCAGTCGCTTGCCCTTCACGTAGCCGCGCGAGCTGTACTCGTGCAATGCCCAGTGCGGCATGCCGCAGACACCCCGTCCGCTCGCCACCAATTGCATCATCATCACCGTCAGTTCGGCCGTGCGTACCTGGGCAGGCTCCACGTCGGCCGGCTCCAGGAAGCGGGTAAAGATATCCAGGCGGTCACGCTCCACCGGGTAGGTGATCAGCGTCTCGCAGGCCAGGTCCTGCGGCACGATGTAGGGCTTGCTGGCGAGCGGGTGCTGGTTGGCCACCGCGAGCATGGCTTCGTAGGTGAACAACGGCACATAGGTCAGGCCGGTCAGCTCCAGCGGGTCGGACGTCACCACCAGGTCGAGGTCGCCACGGGCCAGGGCCGGGAGCGGGGCGAAGGCAAAGCCCGAAGCCAGGTCCAGCTCGACCTCAGGCCAGGCGTCGCGGAACTGGTCGATGGTCGGCATCAGCCACTGGAAGCAGCTGTGGCATTCGATGGCCATGTGCAGGCGCCCGGCGGTGCCGCCGGCCAGGCGGGCGATGTCCCGCTCGGCGCCGCGCAGCAGCGGCAGGGTGGCGTCGGCCAGTTGCAGCAGACGCAGACCGGCGCTGGTGAAGCGGATCGGCTTGGTCTTGCGCATGAACAACTGCATCCCCAGGCGCTCTTCCAGTTCCTTGAACTGGTGGGACAGGGCGGACTGGGTCAGGTGCAGGCGTTCGGCGGCCTCCACCAGGCTGTCGGCTTCGCGCAGGGCGTGCAGGGTTTTCAGGTGGCGAATTTCCAGCACGGGGTGCTCCATGAATAAATTTTGAGATGAACACGAATTTATTGAGTTTGTCTCATGATGCCCTGGCTGTCGACAATAGCGCCATCTTTTACAGGGAGCACGATTGTCATGGCACTGGCCCACAACCTTGGTTTTCCGCGCATTGGCGCTGACCGTGAACTGAAAAAAGCCCAGGAGGCGTACTGGAAAGGCGACCTCGACCAGGCCGGTCTGCAAGCGGTTGGCCGTGAACTGCGGGCCCGTCACTGGCAACTGCAGAAAGATGCCGGCATCGAGTTGTTGCCGGTGGGCGACTTTGCCTGGTACGACCAGGTGCTGACCCACTCGCTGGCCTTCGGCGCTATTCCTGAGCGTTTCGCCAACGCGCTGGACAGCGATGGCCGGCCGACCCTGGACACGCTGTTCGCCATGGCCCGTGGTGCTACCACGAGCTGCTGCGGCGGTGAGCACGGCCAGGCGCAATACGCCCAGGAGCTGACCAAGTGGTTCGACACCAACTATCACTACCTGGTGCCGGAATTCAGCGCCGACCAGCGCTTCTTGCTGAGTTGGGAGCAGCTGTTTGAAGAAGTCGCCGAAGCCCAGGCCCTGGGGCATGCCGTCAAACCGGTGCTGATCGGCCCGCTGACCTACTTGTGGCTGGGCAAGGCCAAGGGCGCTGAGTTCGACAAGCTCGACTTGCTGGAGCGCTTGTTGCCGGTCTACGGTGAAATCCTCAGCCGCCTGTCCCGCCTGGGCGTGGAGTGGGTGCAGATCGATGAGCCGATCCTGGGCCTGGACCTGCCGCAGGAATGGAAAAACGCCTTTGAGCGTGCCTATCACATTCTCCAGTACTCGCCGCTCAAGAAGCTGGTCGCCACCTACTTCAGCGGCCTGGAAGACAACCTCGGCCTGGCCGTGGGCCTGCCGGTGGATGGCTTGCACGTCGACCTGGTCCGCGCCCCGGATCAACTGCCGGCGGTACTCGACCGCCTGCCTACCTACAAAGTGCTGTCGCTGGGTGTGGTCAACGGGCGCAACGTCTGGCGTTGCGACCTCGACACCGCCCTTGAGCAACTGCAGCAGGCGCGCCAGCGTTTCGGTGCCAATCTGTGGGTCGCCGGTTCCTGCTCGCTGTTGCACAGCCCGGTGGACCTGGCCCGCGAAGACAAGCTGGATGCCGAGCTGAAAAGCTGGCTGGCCTTTGCCGTGCAGAAGTGCGAAGAAATCGCGGTACTGGCCAAGGCCCTGGATGCGCCGCACCTGCCACGGGTCCAGAACGCCCTGGCCAACAGCCGCGCGGTGCAGAAGAGCCGTGCCGAGTCGCCGCGCATCCACAAGCCCCAGGTTCAGGCGCGTCTGGCGGCGGTCACTGCCGCCGACAGCCAGCGGCAGTCGGCCTTCGCCCAGCGTATCGACGCTCAGCGCCAGCGCTTGCAGCTGCCGGCGTTCCCGACCACCACGATCGGATCGTTCCCGCAGACGTCGGCCATCCGCCTGGCTCGCCAGGCGTTCAAGCAAGGCAAGCTGTCGGCCAACGACTACACCGATGCCATGCACAGCGAGATTCGCCATGCCGTGCAGATCCAGGAGCGTCTGGGGCTGGATGTGCTGGTGCACGGCGAGGCCGAGCGCAACGACATGGTCGAGTACTTTGCCGAGCAGCTCGACGGCTACATCTTTACCCGCTTTGGCTGGGTGCAGAGCTACGGCTCGCGCTGTGTGAAGCCTGCGATCATCTACGGTGACCTGAGCCGCCCGCAGGCCATGACCGTGGCCTGGATTGAGTACGCCCAGGGCCTGACCAGCAAAGTCATGAAGGGCATGCTGACAGGGCCGGTGACCATGCTGATGTGGTCGTTCCCGCGCGAGGATGTGTCGCGCAAGGTCCAGGCCGAACAACTCGCTCTGGCCATTCGCGACGAAGTGCAGGACCTGGAAGCGGCCGGGATCAAGATCGTGCAGATCGACGAAGCGGCGTTCCGCGAAGGCTTGCCCCTGCGCCGGGCGCAATGGCAACAGTACCTGGACTGGGCCGTGCACGCCTTCCGCCTGTGCTCAAGTGGCGTGCGCGACGAAACCCAGATACACACCCACATGTGCTACAGCGAATTCAACGATGTGATCGAGGCCATTGCGGCGATGGATGCCGACGTGATCACCATCGAGACCTCGCGCTCGGACATGGAACTGTTGGAGGCCTTCGAGGCGTTCGAGTACCCCAATGATCTCGGCCCTGGCGTGTACGACATCCACTCCCCGCGGGTGCCGGACACTGCAGAAATGGTCAAGTTGATGAGCAAGGCGGTCAAGCGCATCCCGGCCGAACGCCTGTGGGTCAACCCTGACTGCGGCCTTAAGACTCGCTCCTGGCCGGAGACGGAAGCCGCGCTGGTGAACATGGTGGCGGCGGCGCGACAGCTGCGCAGCGAGCTGGCGTAAAAAAACAACGGCGAACCCTGGGGTTCGCCGTTGTTGCTTCTTAGCGGGAGGCAAAATACGCCCTGGCGGTATCGAGTCTGATCGACCCGCGCCAGACATCGTCGGTGCGCAAGTAGCGGTCCTCCAGGCGTTTGAGATGCGCCGCACTGAAACTCTCGAACGGCGTTTCAAGGCCACGGTAATGAAAGTGGGCGTACCACATCACGGGGCGATTGGGCGCCGCCAGGTCGCGAACTTCATACTCCTGAAGAAAGTCACGATCTTTGAGTCGCTGCCGTTCGCCTATTGCCTGGATGCCGATGTGTTGTTGCTCGTACAAGTACATCAACTGCCCTTCATTCGGCCGGTGGCTGAGCTTGATCAGGTCGATCCGCAGTTGGGTGCCTTGCCGCCGCAGTTGGGTGGCCTGGGTTCGCAGCTCGGAGGTGTCGGCGTTGCTGGCGCCAAGGAGCTCGATACGATCGGCGCAGCTCTCCAGCTCCACGGCCTTGAGGTTCATGATGTCTTCAAGATCAGCCGGCACGGTAGCGGGCCCCATGTACCTGCGGACGCGGCTTCGGAAGTTTTCCAGATCGGCCAGTAGCTGCCTGGCCGTCTGCTTGAGATCGCGCAGTTCGTGGGGACGAACCGCTGGCGGCGCGGCCTGCTTTCTCCAACGGTCCCCCGACGGCTCGAACGTACTGACCGTGCCGCCCTCGGCGTTGCGCACAACAATCTGTTCGCCCGCCGTGCTCCCCGCGGGAAGATAGTCGCCGATGTAGAAGCTGCCATCTTCGACCTGGAACAATCGAGGTGCATGGGCGCCTTTGTTTACCCGTGGTTGGCCGGGAAGGCGTTGAATGGACTTGTCGGCCTGCTCGATGAGCAGGTCGAGGTTCTGATACAGCATCTTCAGATGGGGGGCATCAAACAGCTCCGGGATGCTGGCATAGGTGCTTTGCAGATCGAGCTTGTATTGACGGAAGACGTGCCGGGCCTGGGTATGGATTTCCCGGCGCTGGGCAGCATTGGTAGACACTTCCTTCAGATCGAGCAAGGTACTGCGCATCTGATGCACCTCGTCTTCGATGGTGCTCAGTCGACGGATGTAGAACTCGGCCAGAACAGAGGTGTTGGAGTACTTCTGCGCCGCGACCATCAGGTGGCGGGTGTTGTGAAAAACGAAATAGAGTTGATTCAGGTATTGCTCCCTCAGCTGATGGGCCAGCTTGAGAAACTCATAGTCTCTGACTTCGCTCAGGTACTGTTTGGCACGCGGGAAGGCTTCGCCGAGGGCCAGTAGCCCTTCCTTGAATCGGCTCTGAACGTCAGTTGCCTTTTCGATGAGTTGATCGGGGTCCGTCACGGTGTTTCGCAACGCGGCACTTTCATCCGTCTGGGCTGTTTTCAGGGCGGACAGTTTGCTCTTGAACTCGGCAGCGCCTGTTCGCAAGGAAGGCTGTGGGGGAGGGCTCGTGAGCGGGATCCAGCTATCGAGGTCCTGTTTCAGGGCGAGCAGTTGAGCTTTGCTGTCGAGGACGTGAAGCGCGTGTTTGCGCATGATCTGCAGCAATGGGGCTCGCTCCGCCAGATCGGTCAGGTCATCAAGCAGCAGGGAGGTTGCCAGTTGTTGGTACAGGTGGTGCTGGGCTTGGCTCGTTGTCAGTTCCATCAGGCCGATCAGCCGGTTACACAGGGCTCGGGCCACACGGGATTTTTGCGTGGTACAGGTATGTTTCAACGCCGGGACTTCGACTTTCAGCCGTTCGTCCCAAGCGCTGTATGACCTTTTGGCCGCGTCTATGTCGGCACGAAAGCGTTGTTTCATTTGCGGTATCGAGGACATTTGAACTTCAGGCGTTGCGCTTGAGAATGCTATGTATTGAGTGTTCGTGCGTTGTACAGACGCCTGAAACGTACGCTCGTCCACAAGGGATTGCGATTCCAGCATGCGCCGGCGCCGATGGACGCTGTCTACCAGAAAGCGTGGAAGCTGATCGCGGATAGCCGCAGGCCAGTAGGGGTCCAGTCGCTCGGCCAGGTGTCCGATGATCTGGCCCCCTCCAGCGCCACCTCCCAGCAGGTGCACACCGTAGAGTGCGAAGTGGGTGTCCCACTGGCCATTTTCGTCCAGTGCGAGATTTTTTCGCCACGTCTTGAGCGGGGTCCCACGCAGGCGCCAGGTGTGTTCTGTCTCAAGCCACTGCACATGGTACGGGCGGTCCTCGACCAGAATGAAGTCACCGTCGGGGTGCCGGTAGATACCGCGGTACTTGCCTTGGACGCCAGGTTCGATCCCCTCCAGCGACAGGGGGGCTTGATACTCATAGCCGTCGAAACGGGACAGTCGCTGACTGGCACTGGGCGTCCCCGGCCTGAAGCCCGATGCAGGGCCGCCTTGTAGCTGGTGCCACTGACGCAGACGGGTGAGTTGGCTGGCTGCGCCGGGATTGACCATGGCGCCGGGCACCAGGTCCATCGCGGCGTCGATGAACGCCAGCAGCGCGTATTCCAGTTCATCCAGTGCTCTGCCGATCTGACCGTTCACCAGTGCATTGGCGGCTTTGGCGCTGGCCTCGAAGAAGTCATAGATGCCGATGACGGTGCCGATCACCGGTAAAAAGCCGAGGGCCATCTTGATGTGGTTGAAGACCATGCCGCTCTGGTAGGCGAAGTTTTCCAGCCACAGTTGGTCGTTCGAGCGTGACGTTGCGCGATGGGCCTCCAGCATTCGGCCCTGATGGGCATCGAGCAAGTGCTGGGCAAGTGAGGTCGTGGCGGGCCAGGCAGTGCCAAGGCCAATGATGCCGTCGAACTCAAGCCTGATGGCTTCGCGCATCCGCGCGCAGTGGGCGTCGGGATTACCCAGCAAGGCACGTGCGGCGAGGTACTCGATCTCGCCGGTTTGCTTGCCGAGCCTGTAAAGGTCCAGGCGGGCCGCTTCGAGGCTGGGGTATTGGCGCAGGGGGCGCGTGGGATGCTCAGGGCGGTACAGTACCGTGAGGCCACTGCTCAGGTCGGTGATAAAGGTCACGCCAGAAAGAACCGTGCCGTGCAGGTTCGTATCGGCACCGCCGGTGGTGAGCATGGCGGGAATCAGGCGGATGTCGTGTCCATCGTGTCGGTAGGCTGCGGCGTTGTCGGCGTCGATGGCGATGTCCAGGATGGCCTGGGCCTTATCGTCCAGATCGCCTTTAGCCTTGGCCATGGCGCAGTGCATCTTCAGCATCAGGCGCAACGGATCGCCGAGTACCTCGCGCCGGAACTCGCGAGCGAAGGGGCCTTCGTCGATGCCGGCATAGGCCGCACGGATCTTGTCTTCGTACTGCCGCGCAAGATCAAGATTGCTGGCCATGCCCAGCAGATAATCTTTGTCGATGCGATCACGCAGGGCTTGCTCAAGCGCCGTGTCGGCCGTTTGCAGGCGCAACGCCATGAAGTGCAGGCGGTCTTTTATCCTGTCGTCGATGTGCTCCAGCAGCAGGGTTTCCAGCGTCACGGTTTCGCGTTCCCTGCTGGCGACCAGAACCGGTTTGACGGGTACGCCAGGCGCACCGCTGCCAGCGATGACATCTTTTTTCCAGGCGGTGTCTTGCGGCAGGTCCAGGGTAATCGGGCTGCCATCGTAGGTGGGGAAGTCCTGCCTCAGGTACGTGCTGATGTGTTGGCGGCAGAACAGCGCGCGGTTGGGCAGGTCACGGGCGATCAGCGCCTGGGCGCGACGCATGGCGGTGATGTAGTCGAGTGTGCTGGTTTTGAGGGCGAGGCGTTCAGGCGCCTGCAGGTCTTTCAGCCAGGGAGGGGACACCTGGCTCAAGGCCGCGCTGTGTTCCTGCTCCTGCAACTGCTTGAACGCAAAGTCGCGGGCCGCGTGGCGAGGCACGCTCCAGGAGTGCGTCAGTGTTTCTGCAGCTCGCTCCAGCGCATCGTTGCTGGCCTGGACAGGCTGGGCCTCAGGCGCGCAGCGCCTCAGGTGATACGTCAGGACCTGCGCCAGCACATTGCCGCTGAGCGGGACCAGGCTCAACGACAGATCGCTCGAGTCAGTAACGTCGAAGCAGCGTGCCAGTTCGTCCAGGTTGGCGCAGTGCAGCAGCCCGCCCGGATCGCCAGGCCAGTACAGCAACAGGCCCGGTGATGGCTGCGGGTCACCCAGGGTGATCACCACGCAATCGCGCACGACGGTGTCGGTACCCTTGAGGTGCAGGTGCGGATGGGCGGCGATGACCGCTGAATCGGCTGGCGGGAAGGATTCAGGAAAGCCCACCAGACCCTCGACCCATCGCAGGTGTTCGTCGTTGATCTGCCCCAGCAGGTGCTGGATACGGGCATGGGCATGCAGCCCTTGATAGTGGAAGTTGAGTAGAACGTCGCTGACGACGGGGGGCTGGGGTGGGGCCTGAAGGTACCGCTCGATGGCCCGCTCGGCGCCGGCACAGGCGGCCTCCAGCGCTGCGTGCTCACGCTTGAACGCCTGCAGTTTGTCGTCGCTCAGGGCGGTGAGCAGGTTGTATTGCAGGTTGATCTGTTGCCGACGAATGGCATAGGGCGTGTCGATGCCCAGGCTGCCAAAGTCGAACAACGAGCGGCCTGGAGGCTGCTCCTCTTCTTCGTTTTCGAGCGTGGGCGGGGTGTTCAGGACGCTCGGGCTGTATTGCCTGGCATCGACCCGGTGGACGAGGGTCAGGGCAAGCTCGGCATGGGTTTGAAGATCATTGCCGGGATTGTGGTCCAGGGCCTGGAGTCGAGCCTGCAGGAGGCTCTCGAACAAGGCGTCAAAGCCTGCCGAATCGTGGTCATCGTCGACCGGGTCGAGCGCCTGCACATCACCGTCAGCACTTGCCAGGGTGGCGTCCCGGCTTGCGCGCAGGTAGCCCTGATAGTGCTGTCGGGCGTGGCTGAGTCGGCTGACGGCAGTGCCTTTGGCACGCGCTGCCCAATAGTCATGCCAGTGCTGGCTGACAACGGCCGGCAACTCCAGGGGGGCGAGTTTGGCCATCAGTTGCGTCGCAGACAGCCTCAGGATCGGGTGTTGGGCGTCAACGCCGACGACCTGAGCGTGTGAATCGAGTTCTGCGGCTGCCCGAGGGTGGTGGCGGGTGAATGCCGCGAGTGCAATGAGATTGATGAACGTGCCTGAAGCATGAAACCGCAGGCCAGTGATATCAGGGTCGGTGTGCAGTTGCTTGTGCAACGCGCTGCGCAGCGCCTGGTACACCCCCGGTGCGTGGGCAAGCAGGTCATTGAAGGCGTCGAAATGGTGCTTCCAGCGTCGGGTGGCCTGGTTCGACCGTTCGATGTCGAAGGGGGTGGCGCTGATCAGTACGACAGGGGAAAGGGCATTCGGTACGTAGGTTTCAGATGGCTCGCTCATGAAAAGGCTTTCCGAAAGGGGGTGATGCCGAGAGTGGCAATCCCATTGGGCGGCCGATCCTGTGGGGGCAGGCGGTAGATAGTTAGTGAGGTGACCGCTGGGCCAGATTCATCAAACTGTCACGCAACTGTGGCAGCGCGATTGAATGAATTTCATCAGACTCGCGCTCTACTGGGGATTTGCATTCTGGTGTTTCACTCATGCGGGCTTTTTTGTTTTTTTTCCTGTTCTTATGCACTCACGTTGCGACGGCGGCGCGTTGTGACGTCCATGCGCCGGTGCAGCAGGCACGGCTGGCGCAGGTCAGCCTGGCCTACCAGAGCATCGGCCGTGATTCGGACCCTGCCTTGTTGCTGGTCATGGGCCTGGGAGGGCAATTGATCCATTGGCCCGATGAGGTGCTGGTCGCCCTGTGCCAGCAGGGCTTCAGGGTGATTCGTTATGACAACCGCGACGTTGGCCTGTCGTCCTGGAACCAGGCGCCGCCGGGCGCCAACCTCACCTATGAGTTGCTGCGCTACAAACTGGGCCTGTCGGTGGGGGCGCCCTATACCCTGAGTGACATGGCCGACGATGGCCTGAGCCTGATGAATGCCCTGCGCGTTGAGCGTTTTCATGTGCTTGGCGTGAGCATGGGCGGGATGATCGCTCAGCACCTGGCCGCAATGGCGCCGCAGCGGGTGGAGAGCCTGACGTTGATCATGTCCAGCTCTGGCGCTGTGGGCTTGCCGGCACCGAGCCCTGCGCTGGTGCAGTTGCTGGCCAGGCGCGGGGCGCCCAGTCGCGAAGTGGCGCTGGAGCAACAGGCCGACCTGCTGGCCGCACTGGGCAGTCCCCAGGTCAAGGATGATCGCCAGGCATTGCTGGAGCAGGCGGCGCAGGCCTATGACCGGGCGTTCAACCCCGAAGGCGTGAAGCGCCAGATCATGGCGATTCTCGCCGAGCCGAGCCGCGTCGAACTGCTCAACAACCTGCGCCTGCCGACCCTGGTGGTGCATGGCACTGCCGATCCGTTGCTACCCGTCATGCATGGGGTGCATCTGGCCGCCCATATCCAGGGCAGCCAGTTACGCTTGATTCCGGGGTTGGCGCACCGCTTCCAGGAGCAATTCAAGGCGCCCTTGCTGGCCGCCGTGCTGCCTTACTTGAAGGCCCATCGCGAAGACATGAGCCATTGGGCCCAGCTTTAGTGCAGGCGTACCCAGAGGCTGACCAGTACGGTCGCCGCGACCAGCCAGGCGACGGCCGCCAGGGCCAGTGAAGCCTCCAGGCGCATGCGGTCGACCAGCAAGTACAAGGCTGCCAGGTAGACGAAATACGGAATGATCGACCACATGCCGAACAGGATGGTGGTCTTCAGGTCGTCGAGCGAGCGGCCCTTGCCGACGATGTAGTGGGCGATCAGGGCGAAGGTCGGGAACAGCGGGACCAGTCCCGCAATGTAGTAGTTGCGGGTTTTTGCCAGCGCGGCAAGGATCACCACCACGGCTGCGCCCAGGCAGGCTTTGAGTATCAGGTCCACGTGCTTTCCTGTTGGTGCGGCGGGTTATCCCAGGCCATATTTTTTCACTTTGTCGAACAGGGTGGTCTTGGCCATGCCCAGCTCCTGGCTGGCCTGGCTGAGGTTGCCACCGGTGCGCTGCAAGGCATCGCTGAGCAGGTTGCGCTCGAACGCTTCGACCGCCTCGGCAAAACCCAGGCTCTGGTTGGGGGTGGCACCGGCTTTCTTGAAGGCCGGCAAGCCCAGGGCATAGCGTTCGGCAACGTTGCGCAGTTCACGTACGTTGCCCGGCCAATCGTGGGCCATCAGCCGCGACAGGGTCTGGCTGTCCAGTTGCGGCACCTCCCGATCGAAGCGCAGGGACGCCAGCTGCAGGAAGTGCTCGAACAACTGCAGGATGTCTTCGCGGCGCTCGCGTAGCGGCGGCAGTTCCAGGGTGACCACGTTCAGGCGGTAATACAGGTCGCTGCGAAACTGTCCACTCTGGCCCAGGGCATCGAGATCGGCTTTGGTCGCGGCGATCACCCGGCAGTCGACGGGAATGCTCTGGTTCGACCCCAGGCGTTCCAGAGTGCGTTCCTGCAGGACCCGCAACAGCTTGATTTGCAGGTTGATCGGCATGCTTTCGACTTCATCGAGGAACAGCGTGCCGCCATTGGCATGTTCGATCTTGCCGATGCGGCGCTTGCCGGCACCGGTGAACGCGTTGGCCTCGTGACCGAAGATCTCGCTCTCGAACAGGTTCTCCGGCAGGCCACCGCAATTGAGGGCCACGAACGGCTGCGCCTGGCGGCGGCTGAATTCGTGCAGGCAACGGGCGACCAGCTCTTTGCCGGTGCCGGTCTCACCTTCGATCAGCACGTTGGCGGAGGTGTCGGCCACATTGGCAATCAACTCGCGCAGGTTCTGCATGACCGGCGAGCGGCCGATGATCCGGCCTTCCAGGGTGCTCTGCTCGGCCAGTTGCCGGCGCAGCGCGAAGACTTCCCGCGAAAGCCCGCGTTGCTCCAGGGCGCGGCGCACCACTTCGACCAGGCGCTCCGGGGCGAAGGGCTTTTCCATGAAGTCGTAGGCACCGTTGCGCATGGCGCCAACGGCCATGTCGATATCACCGTGACCGGTGATCAGTACCACCGGCAGGCTGCTGTCGCGCGCCTTGAGGCGACCGAGCAGCTCCAGGCCATCAATGCCGGGCAGGCGGATGTCACTGACCACAATCCCGGCGAAGTCATCACCAATGCGTTGCAGGGCCTCTTCGGCGCTGCCGACACCTTCGCAAGCGATGTCTTCCAGCGCCAGGGCTTGTTGGCAGCCGAGCAGCACATGCGGGTCGTCTTCGACAATCAGGACGGTAAGGGGCGCTTGGTTCATAGGGACTCGGCAGTTTCTGTGGGGGCATTGACCAATGGCAGGGTGAGGACGAACGCGGTACCACCGCCGGTGGGGTGTTCGACACTCAGGTTGCCTTTGGCTGCGGCCGCGAGGCTGGCGGACAGGGTCAGGCCCAGGCCCAGGCCTTGCTCTCCCGGTTTGGTGGTGAAAAAGGGCTCGAACAGGTGCTTGCGCGCTTCGTCATCGATGCCGTGGCCGTTGTCGCGCACCCGCAGGCGGTACTTGTCGCCCTGCAGTTCGCCTTCCAGCCAGAGCTGGGGCAGGGGTTGGGCGGCCATGGCGTCGAGGGCGTTGCCGATCAGGTTGACGAGGATTTGCTCGAGGCGCGTCTGGTCGATGGCCAGTTGCTGGTCATCGAAGTGGCTGTGCAGTTTCAGGTGACACCCTGCAATGCGGCTGCCCAGCACTTGCAGGCTGGCCTCCACGGCCTTGGCCAGCGATGCCTGGCCGCTGTCGTCGCCGCGCCGGGCGAAGGAACGCAGGCTGGCCGTAATGCGGCCCATGCGGTCGATCAAGTCGTTCATGGTGCGCAGGTTGGTGCTGGCGGTTTCCAGGGCACCGCGCTCAAGGAAGCGCACGGTGTTGCCCGAAAGGGTGCGCAAGGCTGCCAACGGCTGGTTCAGCTCATGGGCGATGCTGGTGGACATCTGGCCGATGGCGGCAAGCTTGCCGGCCTGGACCAGTTCGTCCTGGGCGTGGCGCAGGGTTTGTTCGGCATGCCGGCGTTCGCGGATCTGGCCGATGAGGCGTTCGTTGCTGGCCCGCAGGTCGGCGGTGCGCTCGGTAATCTTGCGCTCCAGCTGGCTGTTGGCTTCTTCCAGGGCTTCGCGGGCAGCCAGGCGTGTGGCGATCACCTTGCGACGCTCGTTCCAGGCAATCAGCAGGATGGTCAGCAAGGCAAACGCCACGGCGACCAGCATGCCCTGGATGGTCGACTCGCGGCGCAGGTCTTGCAGCGGTGTGAGCAGGGTGAAATGCCAGGGCGTGTCGTTAAGCCGCCGTGTCTGGGCCAGGTAGGCGACTTCGTGGCTGCCATCTCCGAGTTCGGCATTGGCCGGAAAGCTCAGCTTTTCGATGCCGTCGGCGTATTTTTCCCGCGACAAGGGCTGCAGCTCGTTGAGCGGCCACCAGTAATACTGCAGGCTGCGGGCCAGGCGCTCCTTGGTTTCCGGGCTCAGCGGACGTACTGACTTGAGGCGCCGGGCCGGGTCGCTGGAAAGGATGATGATGCCATTCTCGTCGCTGACGAAGGCCTCCAGGCGTGCGCGCTGCCAGCGTTCTTCCATCGCTTCCAGGCGCACTTTGATCACGGCCACGCCAATGATCTTGCCGTGTTCTTCCAGGCCATGGGCCAGGTAGTAGCCAGGCTCGCCATTGGTGCTGCCAATGCCATAGAAGCGCCCGGGCTGGCCGCGCACGGCGTCCTGGAAATAGGCACGGAACGACAGGTCTTCACCGAGGAAACTGTCGACATCGCGCCAGTTGCTGGTGGCCTGCACGCGGCCGGTGGTGTCGAGCACGAAGATGGCCCGGCTGCGGCTGCGCCGGTTCAGGCCTTCGAGGTATTCGTTGACCGCCTGGCGACTCTCGCCATCGGTTTCAGTCAGCAGGCTGGAGACACTGTCTTCCAGTTCCAGCAGGCTGGGCAGGTAGGTGTACTTGCTGATTTCGCTCTCGACCCCGCGCGCGTGCAGCTCAAGCTGGCGCTCGCCGGTTTCGCTCAAGGTGCGGATGCCGTTGTGCTCGCTGATCATGAAGCCAGCCACACCCAGGCCAATCATCAACAGGATGATCAGGGGTGGAATCAGCAGTTGGCGGATCAAACGGGGTTTCACGGCAAGGGCAGGCTTGGCTGGGCGAAAGAGCGTGGGATCGCATTTCATCACAGTGGCCCTGTAACTAACAGCACTGCCTGCCCGGCGTACACCGGACAGGCAGTATTAACACCTCAGTGCTGCAGGATTTTGCTGAGGAAGTGCTGGGTACGCTCATCGCGGGCGTGCGGGTCACCGAAGAATTCTTCCTTGGTGCAGTCCTCGATGATGTTGCCCTTGTCCATGAAGATGACGCGGTTGGCGACCTTGCGGGCGAAGCCCATTTCGTGGGTCACGCACATCATGGTCATGCCTTCGTTGGCCAGCTGGACCATCACGTCCAGCACTTCGCTGACCATTTCCGGGTCAAGGGCCGAGGTCGGTTCGTCGAACAGCATGACGATCGGGTCCATGGCCAGTGCGCGGGCAATCGCAACGCGTTGCTGCTGGCCACCGGAGAGCTGGCCCGGGTGTTTCTTCGCCTGGCTGCTCAGGCCGACGCGATCGAGCAGGGCCAGGCCCTTCTTGGTCGCTTCGGCTTCACTGCGGCCCAGGACCTTGCGCTGGGCAATGGTCAGGTTTTCGGTGATGGTCAGGTGCGGGAACAGCTCGAAGTGCTGGAACACCATGCCGACCCGCGAGCGCAGTTTTGGCAGGTTGGTCTTGGGGTCGGCGATCGAAGTGCCGTCGACGATGATGTCACCCTTCTGGAAGGGCTCCAGGGCGTTGACGCACTTGATCAGGGTCGACTTGCCGGAACCGGACGGGCCGCAAACCACCACCACTTCACCTTTCTTGACGTCGGTGTTGCAGTCGGTCAGAACCTGGAAGTCGCCGTACCACTTGTTGACGTTCTTGATGGAAATCATACGGTTATCCTTTTCTGCAGACGCTTGACCAGGAAGGAAGCGGAGAAGCTGATGACGAAGTACACGATACCGGCGAAGACCAGGAACTCGTTCGAGCGTCCGATGATGTCGCCGTTGGCACGTGCGGAGTTGAGGAAGTCCACCAGGCCGACGGTGTAGACCAGCGAGGTGTCCTGGAACAGGATGATGCTCTGCTGCAGCAGCAGTGGGGTCATCTTGCGAAATGCCTGGGGCAGGATGATCAGGCGCATGGTCTGGCCGTAGGTCATGCCCAGGGCCTGGGCTGCGCCCATCTGGCCTTTGGAGATCGACTGCACACCGGCACGGACGATTTCACAGAAGTACGCCGCCTCGAACATCATGAAGGCCACGACGCAGGAGGTGAACGCACCGACCGGGGTGTCTTCGCCGGTGATCCAGCGCAGCACGAACGGCACCGCCAGGTAGAACCAGGTGATGACCAGCAGCAGCGGGATGGAACGGAAGTAGTTGACGTAGGCCCCGGCAACGTTTGCCAGGAGCTTGCTCGACGACAGCCGCATCAGTGCCAGGACGGTGCCCAGCGCAATACCGCCGACCACGCCCATGACCATCAGTTGCAGGGTCATCAGCATGCCGTTCCACAGGCCCGGCAGGGCGGGAATGATTCCACTGAAGTCCATTATTTACCCCCCACGGAGATCAGGCCGGGCACGGCGACTTTCTTCTCGACCATGCGCATCAGCAGCATCAGGCCCATGTTCAGGGTGAAGTAGATCAGGGTCGCCAGGGTGAAGGCTTCAAACAGGTTGGCTGAGAATTCGGCGGTCTGCTTGGTCTGTGCCAGCAACTCCATCAGGCCGATCAGCGAGGCCACCGAGGAATTCTTGAACACGTTCAGGAATTCGGAGGTCAGCGGCGGAATGATGATCCGGTAGGCTTGCGGCAGCAGCACGTTCCAATAGATCTGCGGCAGGCTGAAACCCATGGCGCGGGCTGCGGCTTCCTGGCCGCGGGGCAGTGCCTGGATACCGGTACGCACTTGTTCGCAGACACGGGCGGCGGTGAACAGGCCCAGGCAGATCACCACACTGATGAATGCCGAGGTGGTCGGGTTGAGGTCTTGCTTGAACCACTCCTGCAGGCCTTCTGGCAGCAGGTCGGGCACCAGGAAGTACCAGATGAACAGCTGCACCAGCAGCGGTACGTTACGAAAGAGTTCCACGTAGGCCGTGGCAATACCCGATACCAGTCGGTTCGGAACGGTACGCATGACGCCGAGTACAGAACCCAGCATCAATGCGATGATCCAGGCGGCAACGGCAATGCCGATCGTCCAGCCCAGGCCGGTGATGTACCAGTCCAGGTAGGTTTCGCTGCCAACGCCGGTGGACTTGAAGAATACGCCCCAGTCCCAGTTGTAATTCATCGGGATCTCCCCTCAGATCAGTTGTTTCACGGGCACCTTCGAGCATCCGAGGGCGTAACACGCCCTCGGATGAAAGGTTAGACACTAACTAGCTGGGGATCAGGACTTCTTTTCGTCTGCAGCTTTGTCGGTAGGATTGGCGATCAGCGCCTTGAGCTCGTCGCTCATTGGGAATTGCAGGTTCAGGCCTTTTGGCGGGACTGGCTGGTTGAACCACTTGTCGTAGATCTTGTTGATCTCGCCCGACTTGTAGAGGGCCACGATGGCCTTGTCGACCGCTTCCTTGAACGGTGCGTCGTCCTTGCGAACCATGCAGCCGTAGATTTCATAGGACTGCGGGGTGCCGACGATTGCCCAGCCTTTCGGGTTCTTGGCCTTGGCCATTTCGCCGGCGAGCAGTGCGTCGTCCATCATGAAGGCCACGGCGCGGCCGGATTCGAGCATCTGGAAGGATTCGCCGTGGTCCTTGGCCGAGATGACGTTCATCTTCATTTGCTTGTCGGCGTTCATCGACTTGAGGATGCGCTCGGACGTGGTGCCTGCGGTGGTGACCACGTTCTTGCCGGCCAGGTCCGGGAAGTCCTTGTACTTGGCGTTTTCCGGCTTGCCGTCTTCGGCTTTGGTCAGCAGGCGGGTACCCACTTCGAAGATACCGACCGAGAAGGCCACTTGCTGCTGGCGCTCGATGTTGTTGGTGGTCGAGCCACACTCGACGTCAACGGTGCCGTTCTGTACCAGCGGGATGCGGGTCTGGGAAGTGACGAGGTTGTACTTGACCTTCAGGTCTGGCTTGTTCAGGTCCTTTTTCAGGGCCTCGACGATTGCCAGCTGGATGTCATGGGAGTAACCGACGGGTTTACCCGAAGCGTCGGCGATGTAGGAGAACGGAATGGAGGCGTCGCGGTGCCCCAGGGTAATGGTGCCGGAGTCGTTGATTTTCTTCAGGGTGCCCGTCAGCTCGGCGGCGGTGACTGGCATGCTGATCAAAGCAGCCGCGACGGCTGCGCCCAACAGGTGGGGAACGATACGCATCAAAATTTCCTCGACGTTGTTTTTTTTATGAAGCCGTTGGCGGGCTCTTCGTTCAGCGAACACTGCAATGAAGCGTTTTGCGCATTCGGGTACTGAGTGTAGAGCATGACTCATGCCAAGCCCTGACTTTGATCATAAAGTCCTGAAAAATAAAGGTATTAATCTTTTCTGAAGGTTTAGCGATGGGCGATTCGTCCGGATGTCCGAATGCGGCGGGGAGTGGCATTCGGAAAACCGAATGCTTGTGGGGCGGGCGCCTCGCGATGCGCTCTACCAGAGAGTCGCGAATCGCGAGGCAAGCCCGCTCCTAAAGGCGTCAGGCGGCGCGATGCAGTTCCAGGCGTTGCAGGTAGTCGCGCAGGGCCTGTTGTTCAGTTGCCGTGGTGAACAGGCCAAGCTTGGTACGGCGCCAGAGAATGTCGTCAGCGCTCATGGCCCATTCTTCGCTGCGCAGGTAGTCCACCTCGCGGGTGAACAGGCCGCCGCCGATGGCATCGCCGAGGTCTTCAGGGCCTTGCACGCCTTCGAGCACGCGCCATACACGGCTGCCGTAGGTCAGCGCCCAACGCTTGGCAATCTCGGCCGGCAGCCAGCCGCAGCGCGCCAGGATCGCATCGGCCAGCGCTTGGGTGGTGGTCATCGCTTCGCCACCCGGCAGCGGCGCGGTGGCGGTCCAACTGCCACGCATCTGGGTGAAGAATGGCGCCAGTTCGCTCATGGCCGATTCGGCCAGCTTGCGGTAGGTGGTCAGCTTGCCGCCGAAAACCGACAGCAGTGGTGCTTCACCGGTGCTGGCAGAGAGCGCCAGGGTGTAGTCGCGGGTCACTGCCGAGGGGTTGTCGGACTCGTCATTGCACAGCGGACGCACACCGGCAAAGGTATGCAGGATATCGGCGCGGCTGAGCGTGTGAGTGAAGTGCGCGTTGACCACGTTGAGCAGGTAGTCGGTTTCGGCGTCGGTGATCGCCACTTTGGCCGGGTCGCCGGTGTACTCACGGTCGGTGGTGCCGATCAGGGTGAAGCGATCCAGGTAGGGAATGGCGAAGACAATCCGCTGGTCTTCGTTCTGCAGGATATAGGCGTGCTCGCCCTCGTAGAGCTTGGGCACGATCAGGTGGCTGCCCTGGATCAGGCGAATGCCATAGGGGGCATCGAGTTTGAGGTCGTCCTGGATGAACTTGGCCACCCACGGGCCGGCCGCGTTGACCAGCGCCCGGGCTTTGATCGACTGCAGGCTGCCGTCGGCATTTTCTAGCTGCACATGCCACACGCCATCGACCCGGTGCGCACTCACGCAACGCGTGCGGGTACGGATGTGCGCGCCTTTCTCGCGGGCCGCCATGGCGTTGAGCACCACGAGGCGGGCGTCATCGACGGCGCAGTCGGCATACTCGAAACCGCGGGTGATGCTGGGCTTGAGCGGGTTGCCCGGGCCGAAGCGCAGGCTGCGCGAGGCGCCCAGTTGCTTGCGTTTGCCCAGGTTGTCATAGAGGAACAGGCCGGCGCGGATCATCCAGGCTGGACGCAGGTGCGGGCGATGAGGCAGCACGAAGCGCATCGGCTTGACGATATGCGGTGCCTTGGCCAACAGCACTTCACGCTCGGCCAGGGCTTCGCGCACCAGGCGGAACTCATAGTGCTCCAGGTAGCGCAGGCCGCCGTGGATCAGCTTGCTGCTGGCGGACGAGGTGTGGCTGGCAAGGTCGTCCTTTTCGCAAAGGAACACCGACAGGCCGCGTCCCGCTGCATCGGCGGCGATGCCCACGCCATTGATGCCACCACCAATTACGGCGAGGTCGTAGAGATCGGCAAGGGCAGGCGATGACGGGCTGGGATGGGGCACGGGCGGCTTCCTTTAAACTTTTCTAACATCGAATTTGAACATTGATGTTCATTTACGAAAATATTAGCGCAACGGAATGCCTGCTGCCAGTCGCTTCCCATAGAAAATACTGATCGGATGACAATTAAATGAAAAATAACGAACATTTCCACTGCCGCCATTGCGGCAGCAGTGGTGGAGGGCTCAGACCACGTCCAGGCGGATCTTGTATTGGTTGAGCAATTGGGTGAGGGCAGGTACGGGCGCCTGGTCGGTTACCAGGCAGTCGATCAGGCTGATCGAGCCCAGGCGCACCATGGCGTTGCGGCCGAACTTGCTGGAGTCGGCGGCGAGGATGACCTGGCGGGCATTTGCGATGATCGCCTGGGAAACCCGGACTTCCTGGTAGTCAAAGTCGAGCAGGCTGCCATCCTCGTCGATACCGCTGATGCCAACCAGGGCAAAGTCGACTTTGAACTGATTGATGAAATCGACACTGGCCTGGCCCACCACGCCCCCGTCACGACGCACGTTGCCACCTGCCAGCAGCACCTCGAAATCGTCCTTGGCGCTGAGGATCGAGGCCACATGCAGGTTGTTGGTGATGATTTTCAGGTGGTTGTGATTGAGCAGGGCGCGAGCGATGGATTCGGTGGTGGTGCCGATGTTGATGAACAGCGAGGCGTGATCCGGGATCTGGGCGGCGATGGCTTCGGCAATACGCTGCTTTTCATCGCGCATCTGATCGGCGCGCATGGCATAGGCAGTGTTTTCGATGCTGGAGTCATAGGCTGCGCCACCGTGGTAGCGGCGTAGCAGGTTCACTTCGGCCAGTTGGTTGATATCACGGCGGATGGTTTGCGGGGTGACGACGAATAGCTGCGCCATTTCTTCGATACTGACGTAACCGCGTTCGCGGACCAGTTCGAGGATCTGTTGTTGGCGAGGGGGCAGGTTCATGGGCGGTCCTTCTGGGCTGCCGGGGCAAATTTCGCCATGATGCCGCAGGATTTCACTTACCACCAGTATCGTGGGGCAAGCCCGCCCCTGCGCCAGGAGCGGGCTTGCCGCACAAAGAGGCTCTGGTTACTCCTCGTGCGGCTCCCAGTCCCGGGTGCGATCCACTGCCTTCAGCCAACCGGCATACAGCTTCTCTTTCTGGGCCTCTTCGAGCTGCGGAGTGAACTCGCGCTCGATGATCGCTTTGCCGCGCAGCTCGTCCAGGCCGCTCCAGAAACCACAGGCAAGACCGGCCAGGTAGGCGGCGCCCAGGGCGGTGGTTTCACGCATTTGTGGACGCTCGACACAGGTACCGAGAATGTCGGCCTGGAACTGCATGAGGAAGTTGTTGGCGACCGCGCCGCCATCCACGCGCAGCTCGCTCAGGCGCTGACCGCAGTCCTGTTGCATGGCGTCGAGTACATCGCGGGTCTGGAAGGCGATCGACTCCAGGGCCGCGCGGATGATGTGGTCGACTTTCACGCCGCGGGTCAGGCCGAACAGTGCGCCACGGGCGTAGGGGTCCCAGTAGGGCGCGCCCAGGCCGGTGAAGGCTGGCACCAGGTACACGCCGTTGCTGTCCTTGACCTTGCTGGCGAAGTACTCGGTGTCGTGGGCGTCATTGACGATCTTCAGTTCGTCGCGCAGCCACTGCACCGTGGAGCCACCGTTGAACACCGCACCTTCCAGGGCGTAGGCCACTTCACCGCGGGGGCCGCAGGCAATGGTGGTCAGCAGGCCGTGGGACGATTTCACTGCCTTGTCGCCAGTGTTCATCAGCAGGAAGCAACCGGTGCCATAGGTGTTCTTGGCCTGGCCCGGCTCCACGCACATCTGGCCGAACAATGCAGCCTGCTGGTCGCCAGCAATACCTGCGATGGCAATGCCGCTCTTGGTGTGGCCATAGACCTCGGACGAGCTACGCACCTGGGGCAGCATCTGCCGAGGGATATCCAGCACCTGGAGCATCTTCTCATCCCACTCCAGGGTATGGATGTTGAAGAGCATCGTGCGCGAGGCGTTGGTGTAGTCGGTGACGTGTACCTTGCCGCCGGAGAACTTCCAGATCAGCCAGCTATCGACGGTACCGAACAGCAGTTCGCCGCGCTCGGCGCGCTCACGGGCGCCTTCGACGTTGTCCAGCACCCACTTGAGCTTGGTGCCGGAGAAGTACGGGTCGGTGACCAGGCCGGTGGTTTCGCGGATGTAGTCCTGCAGGCCGTCACGCTTGAGCTGCTCGCAGATCTCGGTGCTGCGTCGGCACTGCCAGACGATGGCGTTGTACACCGGGCGGCCGGTTTCCTTGTCCCAGACCACGGTGGTTTCACGCTGGTTGGTGATACCGATGGCGGCAACCTGGTCATGGCTCAGGCCAGCCTGGGCCAGGGCTTCGACCATGGTCGCGCTCTGGGTGGCGAAAATTTCCATCGGGTCGTGTTCGACCCAGCCAGCTTGCGGGTAGTGCTGTGCGAATTCCCGCTGCGAGGTGCCTACAACGTTGGCATCGCGATCGAAAATGATGGCCCGCGAACTGGTCGTGCCCTGGTCCAGGGCAATGATGTAGTTCTTGTTCTGGCTGTCTGTCATAACGTTGGCCTTGCACTCAAATAAGGTAGATATCAGGGCAGGGCGAGCCTGGCTCGCCGGGGCGGCATCAGGATGCCTGGGTCTTGCCCTGAGGGTTGGCGTCGGTCTGGGCGGTCTCGCTCGGGGCAACCGGCAGGTTGCGAGCGATCACGCCGCGATACAGGGCGGCGCCAAGGCACGCTCCTATGATCGGCGCAAAAATCGGAATCAGGAAATAGGGAATGTCACGACCGCCAGTAAAGGCGACTTCGCCCCATCCGGCGAGGAATGTCATCAGCTTGGGACCGAAGTCCCGGGCCGGGTTCATGGCAAAGCCGGTCAGCGGGCCCATGGCACTGCCGATCACCGCGATCAGCAGGCCGATCAGCAGCGGGGCCATGGCGCCGCGCGGCAAGCCGTTGTTGTCGTCGGTCAGGGCCATTATCACCGCCATCAGCACGGCGGTGATGATCACTTCGACCAGAAAGGCCTGGCCGGTGGAAAGCGCCGGGTGCGGGTACGTCGAGAATACCGAGGCAAGCTCCAGGCTGGCCTGGCTGCCACGAATCATTTCATGGGCTTGTTCGTAATCGAAGAACAGGTTGCTGTAGAGCGTATAGACCAGTGCGGCAGCGCAGAAGGCCCCGGCGATCTGGGCAACGATATAGAAGGGCAGCTTGTGCTTCTCGAAACCGGCAAAAAGGCACAGCGCAATGCTTACTGCCGGGTTCAGGTGGGCGCCGGACACCCCGGCAGTCAGGTAGATCGCCATGCTCACGCCGACGCCCCAGATGATGCTGATCTCCCAGAGGCCAAAGCTGGCGCCGGCCACTTTGAGGGCTGCGACGCAGCCGGTGCCGAAGAAAATCAGCAGTGCGGTGCCTAGAAACTCGGCCATGCATTGGCTGGACAGCGTAGGTTGTCGTTGAGCAGTCGTCATTCGTTCCCTCGGTTCTTTTTGTTGTGAGTCGCAGTGGGCGCTCGACAAAAACCCGACAGAAATCCCCATTTCGGTCGGGCTGGCTGCAGAAAATGCACCTAATCAGGGCATGGCTATATTCAGAATCGAAAAAATATAGACAAGAAACGCTTATGTCAAAGGTCGAAAGTGAACCAGTATTCATAAACTGACTATTGGTCTTGGGCAGGGTGTTGGAATTTCACCGGGTGCGTAGCGTTCGTGCAGGCGTGACACAGTGGCTGGGGGAAGGATTTTTGTCCTAAAGTAGCCAGCGAAATGGCATTCACTTTTTGTTTGGAGCTCTGCATGACCCCCGCCCTGGATCTGCTGAAAAAGGTTCGCGCTGAACATCATATCCACAGTTATGAACACGACCCCAAAGCGGCCTCTTACGGTTTGGAGGCGGCTGAGAAGCTCGGTCTTGAGCCCGCGCGGGTGTTCAAGACACTGTTGGCCAGCAGTGAAAAGGGCGAGTTGCTGGTGGCCGTTGTGCCTGTGGTGGGTAGTCTCGATCTGAAAGGCCTTGCCCACGCGGCAGGCGTCAAGAAGTGCGAGATGGCCGATCCGGCGGCAGCCCAGCGCTCCACCGGTTATCTGTTGGGCGGCATCAGCCCGCTGGGTCAGAAGAAGCGCCTGCGTACCTTCATTGATCGCTCTGCCGAATCTTTTCAAACCATTTTCGTCAGCGCTGGCAGGCGCGGGCTGGAAGTGGAGCTGGCATCGGCGGTGCTGGCTGAGCACACCCAGGCGAAATTTGCCGAGATCGCCCGTGACTGACATCTGAAGCATCGCGGGGCAAGCCCGCTCCTACGGTAGGAGCGGGCTTGCCCCGCGATGGCTGTTACGTGTCAGACCGCCGAGCTGTACCGGCGAACGCCGTTCTCCGGCACCGGCAACTGTGCTGCAACGCTACCCGGTACCGCAAACAGCACCAGGTGATCGGCCGCCACTTCGATGCCGACCTCGGCCCCGACCTGATGGTCGATGTGGCTCGGGAAAATCGCTTCGAGCTGGCTGCCGGTGGGCAGTTGCAGGCGATACAAGGTGGAGGCGCCAAGGAAGCTCTTGCCCACGATCAGTGCCTTCAGGGGGCTGTGCGGGGCATGAAGGATGTCATCCGGACGCAGCAGCACGTCCACCGCACTGCCAGGGGTAAAGGTGTAGGCGCGGTTGCCGCGCAGTTCGCCCAACTCGGTACGTACCGATTCCGGGCTGGTCAGCTGACCGCGAATGAAGTAACCCTGGCCGATGAAGCTGGCCACGAAAGGGGTCAGCGGCTCGTGATAGAGGTTGTAGGGGGTGTCCCACTGCTCCAGGCGGCCTTCTTTGAAGACACCGACGTGATCGCTGACGGCAAAGGCTTCTTCCTGGTCGTGAGTGACCAGGATGGCGCTGGTGCCACGGCTCTTGAGAATGTCGCGAACCTCATGGCTCAGGCGTCTGCGCAGCTCTACGTCGAGGTTGGAGAAGGGTTCGTCGAGCAGCAGCAATTGCGGCTCGGGTGCCAGGGCGCGGGCCAGGGCCACACGTTGCTGCTGGCCACCGGAGAGCTCATGGGGGTAGCGCTTGCCAAGCCCGCCGAGCTTCACCAGCTCAAGCATTTCTGCGACCACTTGCTGCTGTTGCGGGTGCTTGCCGATACCGAAGGCAATATTTTCCGCCACCGTCAGGTGTGGGAACAGTGCGTAGTCCTGGAACACCATGCCGATCCGGCGCTTCTCCGGTGCCAGGGTGAACCCGGCCTTGGAGATGACTTCGCCCGCCAGTTGGATCTCGCCTTCGTGTACAGGCTCGAAGCCTGCGATAGCGCGCAGGGTGGTGGTCTTGCCGCAGCCCGAGGAACCCAGCAGGCAACCGATGTCGCCGGCGTTGAGGTGCAGGTTGAGGTTCTGGACGATGCGCGCCTCGCCATAGCCGCAGGCGAGGTTGCGCAGGTTAAGCAGTAAAGGCTGACTCATGCGTGGTGATAGGCCGGTTCAACAAGAAATTCGAGAAGCGCCTTCTGTGCATGCAAGCGGTTTTCGGCCTGGTCCCAGGCGACCGAACGTGGGTCGTCGAGCAGGTCCAGGCTGATCTCCTCGCCACGGTGGGCGGGCAGGCAGTGCATGAACAGGGCATCGGGTGCTGCCAGGTCGAGCAGTTCGCGGGTTACCTGGTAAGGCGCGAACAAGGCCAGACGCCGTGCAGTTTCCTCTTCCTGGCCCATGGAAGTCCAGACATCGGTGCTCACCAGGTGGGCACCCTGCACGGCATCCTTGGGTTCGCGGAAGATCTGCACGCGGTCACCGGCCTTGGCGACGAATTCCGGGTTGGGCTCGTATTCGGCCGGGCAGGCGATACGCAGCTGGAAGTCGAACTGGATGGCGGCTTCTATATAGCTGTTGCACATGTTGTTGCCGTCGCCGATCCAGGCCACGGTCTTGCCCTGGATCGAGCCGCGGTGCTCAAGGAAGGTCTGCATGTCGGCCAGCAACTGGCAGGGGTGCAGGTCATCGGACAGGCCGTTGATCACCGGTACACGGGAGTTGGCGGCAAATTCGGTCAGGGTACTGTGGGCGAAGGTGCGGATCATCACCGCATCGAGCATGCGCGACATGACGATGGCGCAGTCGCCGATCGGCTCGCCACGGCCCAGTTGGGTGTCGCGAGGGGACAGGAAGATGGCCTGGCCACCGAGCTGGATCATGCCGGCTTCGAACGACAGCCGGGTGCGCGTCGAGGATTTCTCGAAAATCATGCCCAGCACGCGGTTCTTCAGGGGCTCGAACAGTACGCCGCGGTTACGCAGGTCCTTCAGCTCGATGCCTCGACGGATCACACTCAGCAGTTCGTCGGGAGTGAAATCCATCAGGGAGAGAAAGTGCCTAGCGCTCATGTTTGACTACCTTTTGCAACAGACCGCAGATCAACAGTGCCGGTTTTCAGAAACAACGGAGGTGACCTGCGGCGAAAGCCGCACGGGGCGACGAATTAGGGGAAGACGCAATACTATAATTAAATGTCGCGTCATACCAAGTGGGGCGTTCACCGGCTATAGCGCAGCCAGTGCCGTAACCCATTGGCCGGCTGATTTTTTTATTACTGCGTTAGGGTTTTACACTGCCCGCTGGCGGCTTTGCAAACACCCGAGCGAATCGCTGTGCCTGATGGCGCAAGATTCACGGGGCAAAACTCGCTGGTGGTCACCGCACCCCAGGCTCATAGTCAGGCGCATTACCAGACACCCGAAAGAGGTGCTCATGAACAAGACCGTGCATCACCGTGCCTGCCACCTGTGCGAAGCCATTTGTGGCCTGACCATCGAAATCACCCACGAACCGGACACCGGGCCGCGGATCAGCTCGATCAAGGGTGACCCTCTCGACCGTTTCAGCCGAGGCCATATCTGCCCCAAGGCGGTGGCCCTGCAGGACATCCAGAACGACCCTGATCGCCTGCATGTGCCGCACAAGCGCGTGGGCGACAGTTGGCAGGCGATCGGCTGGGACGAAGCGTTCGAGCTGGCCGCGCACAAGCTCTGGGCCATCCAGCAGGCCCACGGGCAGAACGCCGTGGCGGTGTACCAGGGCAACCCCAGCGTGCACAACTACGGGCTGATGACCCACAGCAACTACTTTCTCGGCTTGCTCAAGACGCGCAATCGGTTTTCTGCGACTTCGGTTGACCAGCTGCCGCATCACCTGACCAGCTACCTGATGTATGGCCATGGTTTGTTGTTGCCGATTCCGGACATCGACCACACGGATTTCATGCTGATTCTGGGCGGTAACCCGCTGGCGTCCAATGGCAGCATCATGACCGTGCCGGACGTCGAGAAGCGCCTGAAGGCCATCCAGGCCCGTGGCGGCAAAGTGGTGGTGGTTGATCCACGTCGAAGTGAAACGGCGGCCATGGCCGACCAGCATGTGTTCGTTCGGCCTGGCGGTGATGCGGCATTGCTCTGCGGGCTGCTCAATACCCTGTTCAGTGAAGGTCTGGAGCGTTCGACGGCGTTGCCGGTCGATGGGCTGGATGAAGTGCGTCAGGCGATTGCACCCTTCACGGCCGAAACGATGGCACCGTTGTGTGGTGTCGATGCAGCGATCATTCGCCAACTGGCCCGTGACTTTGCCGCCGCCGACAAGGCGGTCTGCTATGGCCGCATGGGCATCTCGACCCAGGCGTTCGGCACGCTCTGTCACTGGCTGGTGCAACTGATCAATCTGGTCAGCGGTAACCTGGACCGGGTCGGCGGCGCCTTGTGCACACAACCTGCGGTCGACCTGGTGGCCAGCACGGGCGGTGGGCACTTCAATGCCTGGCAGAGCCGGGTTTCCGGTTTGCCGGAATATGGCGGCGAACTGCCGGTGGCGGCACTGGCCGAAGAGATGCTGTGCGAAGGTGAAGGACAGGTTCGCGCATTGGTGACCGTCGCTGGCAATCCGGTGCTGTCCACCCCCAACGGCCGGCAGTTGGAGCGCGCCCTGGATGGGCTCGACTTCATGCTCAGTATTGACCTCTACATCAACGAAACCACCCGCTACGCAGACTTGATCCTGCCGTCCACCTCGGCGCTGGAGAACGATCACTACGACACCACGTTCAATCTCTTGGCCGTGCGTAATGTCAGTCGTTTCAACCGGGCGATCCTGCCCAAGCCCGATGGGGCGCTGCATGACTGGGAAATCTTCGTGGGTTTGGCCAAGGCGTTCGCCAGGCTCAGCGACAAGCCATTGAAGCCGACCCTGCCGCCAGCGCAAATGATCGACATTGGTTTGCGCAGTGGACGCTATGGTCAAGGTTCGGCGTTCAACCTGTCGCTGGAGACGCTTGACCAGCACCCGCACGGCGTCGACCTGGGGCCGCTGCAGCCGAATCTGACGGCGCGCCTGAAAACCGCCAACCAGCGCATCCAGGCCGCGCCGTCGGAGATTCTCATCGATCTGCAGCGCTTTGCCGACCAGCAACCGGCGGCGCCGGAGCAGCTGTTGCTGATTGGTCGTCGACATGTGCGCAGCAACAACTCCTGGATGCACAACTATCACCGCCTGGTGAAAGGCAAGCCGCGCCATCAGTTGCTCATGAACCCCGAGGACCTGAGTGCCCGGCAATTGCAGGACGGACAGCGGGTCCGGGTCAGTTCACGGGTGGGCAGCATCGAGGTCGAGGTGCAGGCCTGCGCAGACATCATGCCTGGGGTAGTGAGCCTGCCCCATGGCTTTGGCCATGCCCGTAACGGGGTGCGTATGGAGATTGCGCAGCATCAGCCGGGGGCCAGCGCCAACGACCTGACCGATGAACGTCAGCTCGATGCGGTGTCGGGTAATGCGGCGCTCAATGGCGTGCCGGTACAAGTGGTTGCGGCCTGATATCGGCAAGGCCGAGCGCCATGCTTGGCTTTCCGATACAATGCGTCACCGTGCCGACAACCAGGTCGGAAAGTTCAGCCGCGAGGTGCTTCATGGATATCATCGAAACAATCAAAGAGCAGATTGCTAACAACACCATTCTGCTTTACATGAAAGGCTCGCCGAATGCCCCGCAGTGCGGTTTTTCGGCCAAGGCGGCGCAAGCCGTAATGGGTTGCGGCGAGAAATTCGCTTACGTGGATATCCTGCAGAATCCGGAAATCCGCGCCAACCTGCCAAAGTATGCCAACTGGCCGACCTTCCCACAGCTGTGGGTTGCCGGTGAGCTGGTCGGCGGTTCCGACATCATGGCTGAGATGTTTGCCAACGGCGAACTGCAGACCCTGATCAAGGAAGCTGCAGCCAAGGCTGAGGCGGCCAAGGCCTGAATACAGGTTTGGTAAAAAAAAGCCCCGCATTGCGGGGCTTTTTTTATGGGATGGATTATTCGCCCATCTGCGATTGCAGGTAGTTTTCCAGACCGACCTTGTCGATCAGGCTCAACTGGGTTTCCAGCCAGTCGATGTGCTCTTCCTCGGACTCTAGGATGTCTTCGAGCATTTCACGGCTGCCGAAGTCGCCAACGGTTTCACAGTGGGCGATGGCGGCCTTGAGGTCCACCAGGCCTTTTTGCTCGATCTTGAGGTCGCACTCGAGCATTTCCTTGGTGTGTTCACCAATCAGCAGCTTGCCCAGGTCCTGGACGTTGGGAATTCCTTCGAGAAACAGAATGCGCTTGATCAGTTTGTCAGCGTGCTTCATTTCGTCGATGGATTCTTTGTATTCGTGCTTGCCGAGCTTTTCCAGACCCCAGTCTTCATACATGCGGGCATGCAGGAAGTATTGGTTGATTGCGACCAGCTCGTTTCCGAGGATCTTGTTGAGATGCTGGATGACGCTAACGTCGCCTTTCATGATGGGGTCCTGCCCTGTAAGTGTGCCTATAAGCAGGAGTTTGAGCTTCGCAACTTCGACTGTCAAACCTAAGTTATTGAATAATAAGTGAAAATTAATCGGAATAAGAATGTTTGTGTTCCGCGTTTTAGCCCTAACTTGTTGAATTACAGGCATAAAAAAACCGGACGCTGGGTCCGGTTCTTCAAATGGGCTGTTTTTACGCTGCGGTAAATTCCACAGGGTAGGGCAGTGCGGCCTGGCTGACCTGCAATTCGGTCAGGGTTTCACGCACTACCTGCTTGGCCAGGCAGGCACATTTGCCACACTGGCTCGCCACGTTGGTGGCGGCTCTGACTTCCTTGTAGCTGCAGCATCCTTCAAAGATCGCATCGCGGATCTGTCCGTCGGTTACACCAACACAAAGACACACATACATAGGGCAGACCATCGCTGGTAAAGGCTCAATGCGAAGAAGCTTAATGTTAATGAGAATGCTTGTCAAAGCTCATTCAGGCAGACGCGTACCAGGGCGACCGACGGCAGGTCCGTTTTCAGGCTGCCTGAAATTCGGCGTGTAGCGCCTGGCCGTGTATCATGGCCGGTCTTTGCGTGGTCAGGTCGGCTGGAGCTTGCCTGGCACCGTGTTTCAAACCATCAGGAGATATCGAATGAGCGTACTCGTTGGCAAACAAGCCCCGGACTTCACCGTTCCAGCTGTGCTGGGCAATGGCGAAATCGTCGACAGCTTCAACCTGGCCTCGGCCATCAAGGGCAAGTACGGCCTGGTGTTCTTCTACCCACTGGACTTCACCTTCGTCTGCCCGTCCGAGCTGATCGCTCTGGATCACCGCATGTCCGAGTTCCGTGACCGCAACGTTGAAGTGATCGCCGTGTCGATCGACTCGCACTTCACCCACAACGCCTGGCGCAACACCCCGATCAATGCCGGCGGCATCGGTCACGTCCAGTACATCATGGCAGCCGACATGAAGCACGAAATCGCCAAGGCCTACGACGTAGAGTCCGAAGGCGGCGTTGCTTTCCGTGGCGCGTTCCTGATCGACGACAAAGGTGTTGTCCGTTCGCAGATCATCAACGACCTGCCACTGGGCCGTAACATGGACGAGCTGCTGCGTCTGGTCGACGCCCTGCAGTTCCACGAAGAGCACGGCGAAGTCTGCCCTGCCAACTGGAAAAAAGGCGACAAGGGCATGACCGCTTCGCCTGAAGGCGTTGCTGCTTACCTGAGCGAGAACGCTGGCAAGCTGTAATAGCGAGCCACAAAAAAACCGGCCTTGATGGCCGGTTTTTTTATGGGCGGTGGTAGGGGCAGGCTCAGTCGTTGAAGTCTTGCCAGCCGCCCATTTCCTTCCAGCGATTGACAATGCCGCAGAACAGCTCGGCCGTCTTCTCGGTGTCGTAGCGCGCCGAGTGGGCTTCACGACCGTCGAAGTCGATGTCGGCGCTCTGGCAGGCACGGGCCAGTACGGTCTGGCCGTAGGCGAGGCCGGCGAGGGTCGCGGTGTCGAAGCTTGAGAACGGATGAAACGGGTTGCGTTTCATGTCGTGACGCGCCACGGCAGCATTGAGGAAGCCCAGGTCGAAGCTGCTGTTGTGCCCGACCAGGATCGCCCGCTTGCAGCCATTGGCCTTCAGCGCCTTGCGCACGCCACGGAAGATGTCGGTCAGGGCCGACTCTTCGCTTACGGCCATGCGCAACGGGTGATCAAGCTTGATACCGGTGAATTCCAGTGCCGCCTGCTCGATGTTCGCCCCTTCAAACGGTTCGACGCGGAAGAAGTAGGTGTGCTCCGGGAACAGGAATCCTTTCTCGTCCATGCCGATGGTGACCGCGGCGATTTCCAGCAGGGCATCGGTGGCGCTGTTGAAGCCACCGGTCTCCACATCGACGACTACCGGCAGGTAACCACGAAAACGTTCCGCCATCGGGTGGCGGGGGCCACCGCTTGGACCATCCTGGTCATCGTACAGATCTTCACTCACGCAGTTTCCTCCAGCAGGCGCCAGCGCAGTTGCTCACCGGCGCGCAGCGGGATAACGGTTTGCTCGCCGAACGGCAAGCTGCTTGGGGCGGTCCAGCTTTCGCGAACCAGGGTAATGGTGTCGGTGTTGCGCGCCAGGCCGTAGAAGTCCGGGCCGTGCTTGCTGGCAAAGCCTTCGAGCTTGTCCAGGGCATTGCGTTGCTCGAACGCTTCGGCGTACAGCTCGATGGCCGCATAGGCGGTGTAGCAGCCGGCGCAACCGCAGGCTGCTTCCTTGGCGTGACGTGCATGGGGCGCCGAATCAGTGCCCAGGAAGAACTTGCTGCTGCCGCTGGTGGCGGCGTCCAGCAAGGCCACCTGGTGGGTGTTGCGCTTGAGGATCGGCAGGCAATAGAAGTGCGGGCGAATACCGCCAACCAGCATGTGGTTGCGGTTGTACAGCAGGTGCTGGGCGGTGATGGTCGCGCCAACGTTGGCCGGGGCCTCGTTGACGAACTGTACGGCATCGCTTGTGGTGATGTGCTCGAAGACCACTTTCAAGGTCGGGAAACGCTCGACGATACGGCGCATGTGTTCGTCGATGAACAGTTTCTCGCGGTCGAATACGTCGACCTCGCCACGGGTTACTTCACCGTGGACCAGCAGCGGCATGCCGACTTCGGCCATGGCCTCGAGAGCGGCGAAAATGTTATCGACGCTGGTGACACCGGAGTCGGAGTTGGTGGTCGCACCGGCCGGGTAGAGTTTGGCGGCATGCACGAAACCGGTGGCCTTGGCCGCGCGGATTTCCTCGGGCTGGGTACGGTCGGTGAGGTACAGCACCATCAGCGGCTCGAAGCGGCTACCCGCCGGACGGGCAGCGAGGATGCGCTCGCGATAAGCGCCGGCTTCGGCGGCATCGCGTACCGGAGGTACCAGGTTGGGCATGATGATTGCGCGGGCAAAGGTGCGCGCAACGTCGCCGACGGTATGGGGCAGCACGGCGCCATCGCGAAGATGGATGTGCCAGTCATCGGGACGCAGGAGGGTCAGGCGGTCGGACATTGGGGATTCCAGGCGGGTCGAACTCAAGCTGAATGCTACCGGAAAAGCCGGGTTCGAGCACTTTCTATCAAGTTTTGCCGCACCTGACCGATAGCCTGCAGGTATACCGTGAAAATCTGTGGAGCCTCCCGTGCGCCAGCGTTATCTTGCCTTGCTCAGTGTGTTTGCCTGCTTGCCCGCAACGGCACTCACGTTCCAGACCCGTCTGGAGAATATCGAGTGGAAGGTCGAAGGCGATCAGTTCGAGTGCCGCCTGGTTCAGCCGATTGCCGATTTCGGCAGCGGTGAGTTCGTGCGCCGTGCCGGCGAACAGGCCACGTTTCAATTGCGTTCGAGCACCAACGTACTGGGTAGCGGCTCCGCGACCCTGTTTGCCGCGGCAGCGCCCTGGCAGCCAGGTCGTGCGGATATCAACCTGGGGTCGGTGCGCATGGCCCGCAGCGGGGTGCTCTTCACCAGCTCCCAGGGCCAGGCCAGTCGCCTGATCAACGGCTTGCTCGATGGACGCAGCACTGTTGTGCGCAATTATGCGGGCGAAGCCGGGCGGGCAATGGAAGTGCGCCTGTTGCCGGTGAAGTTCAGCAAGGCCTACGGCGACTACCAGGTATGCGCCGCCAAGCTGCTACCCATGAATTTCGATCAGATACGCCAGGCGCGTGTCGGTTTCCCCGGCGGTGGCATCGACCTGGACGCCAATGCCAAGGCCCGTCTGGATGTGATCCTGGACTTTATGAAGGCCGACCCCACGGTCAACCATATCGAACTCGACGGTCACTCCGACAACAGTGGCAATCGCCTGACCAATCGCGACCTTTCAAGGCGCCGGGCACTGGCCGTCATGGAGTACTTCAAGGCCCACGGTATTGCTGAAGACCAGATAACCGTGCGCTTTCATGGCGAGCGCTACCCCCTGGCCAAGAACAGCTCCTCGGCCAACCGTGCGCGTAACCGCCGGGTCAACATCCAGCTGGACCGTGTGGCGCCCGTGGAAAAGCCGATGGAGAACGCCTCCGAGACGCCTGCGGCAACGAAGGCGCCGGCAGCCCAGGCCGAAACCAGCAAGCCCGCGGTGAAGTCCTGAGCTGCGACCGTCCGTCGCGCTCTCGACAGTTCCTGTCGCTTTGTCGTCACAAGCTGTCGCCCCACTGTAAATTTTGCTGCAAGGCCGGTAGAATCGACGGCTTTCCGTACAACCCCGTGGAGTGATGGCATGGCGGACGTAAAAAAGGTCGTACTGGCGTATTCCGGCGGCCTTGATACTTCGGTGATTCTCAAGTGGCTGCAGGATACTTACAACTGTGAAGTGGTGACTTTCACTGCTGACCTGGGTCAGGGCGAAGAGGTCGAGCCGGCCCGCGCCAAGGCACAGGCCATGGGCGTGAAGGAAATCTACATTGATGACCTGCGCGAAGAGTTCGTCCGAGACTTCGTGTTCCCGATGTTCCGCGCCAACACCGTCTATGAAGGCGAGTACCTGCTGGGTACTTCCATCGCCCGTCCGCTGATCGCCAAGCGCCTGATCGAAATCGCCAACGAAACCGGCGCCGACGCCATTTCCCATGGCGCCACCGGCAAGGGTAACGACCAGGTGCGTTTCGAGCTGGGTGCCTATGCGCTCAAGCCAGGGGTCAAGGTCATTGCACCGTGGCGTGAGTGGGACCTGCTGTCCCGCGAGAAGCTCATGGACTATGCCGAGAAGCACGGCATCCCGATCGAGCGCCATGGCAAGAAGAAGTCGCCGTACTCGATGGACGCCAACCTGCTGCACATCTCCTATGAAGGCGGCGTGCTGGAGGATACCTGGACCGAGCACGAAGAAGACATGTGGCGCTGGACCAAGTCGCCAGAAACCGCGCCGGACGTTCCAACCTACCTGGAACTGACCTACCGCAACGGTGACATCGTCGCCCTGGACGGCGTCGAGATGACTCCAGCCACCGTACTGGCTACCTTGAACCGCATTGGCGGCGAGAACGGTATCGGTCGACTGGACATCGTCGAGAACCGTTATGTCGGCATGAAGTCCCGTGGTTGCTACGAAACCCCAGGCGGCACCATCATGCTGCGCGCTCACCGGGCGATCGAGTCGATCACTCTGGACCGCGAAGTGGCTCACCTCAAGGATGAGCTGATGGTCAAGTACGCCAGCCTGATCTACACCGGTTACTGGTGGAGCCCGGAGCGTCTGATGCTGCAGCAGATGATCGACGCCTCGCAGGTCAACGTGAACGGCGTGGTCCGTCTGAAACTGTACAAGGGCAATGTGATTGTTACCGGTCGCAAGTCCGATGACTCGTTGTTCGACGCCAATATCGCCACCTTCGAAGAAGATGGTGGCGCGTACAACCAGGCTGACGCTGCAGGCTTCATCAAGCTGAATGCCTTGCGCATGCGTATTGCCGCAAACAAAGGCCGCTCGTTGGTCTGAACGACGCCTTGAACAAAAAGAACCCCGGCCTGGTCCGGGGTTTTTTTATGGGTTGATCACTTGGGTCACCAGGGTGGTTTGCGTACCGGCTTCCAGATTGCAGATTATCCAGGTGTCGTAAGACGCACTGGGCTGACGCAGTGCCTGGGCAATGAAGGCGTCGTGTCTTTGCTGGGCGCCTGCACCCTTTAAGCTGATGGTGACTGTCGTCGCCGGCATTTCATCACGTTCGCGCGGTTCCGGGGTTTGTGCAGTGGCCTGCATGGCAGGGCTGACAACACTGTTTGCGTTGTTCTCTGCTGGCTGTGGATTGAGGCTGGCGGGATCCTCCGGCTCCGCCGGTGACTGTGTAGGTGCGGCGGTCTCGAGCAGGTCCGGCGAGCACAGGGACTTGTAATTGAAGTTCAGGGTAAGAAAGAACAGCACAGTAAGGAAGAACGGAAATCCGACTAAAAACCAAGTGTAGATTCCCTGACTGTCCTCCCCCAGGAACGGCAATGAGGCCAGGGCAGACGCCTCAATAATGCCCGCGAAAATCGCAATAATTGTTAACGGACTTCGCGGTTCGCTCCTGCTCATGTCCTTTCCTCCCGTCGACTGAATCAAGTTCAAGGGTATGTACTATGGGCATCACAGGCCGGGTAGGGGGTTGGGTTTCTGTCAGGGGAAAAGATTGTGCTTTAAAGCGTAACTGCAAATTAGCAATTGTTTGTTTTGGTAATTATCGAGCGTGTGAAGATGATTTTTCCTGCGCCGGTAAGCGCATTGTTGATTGAGCCTCTTATATAGAGTGCTGCTACCTTGTTGTGGGGCTTAGGGGAATTGTCTCTTCTGGTGCAGGTAGTTCCACTTCGGTGCCGTGTACGGTAGTTACATCTGTAGGAATTATCTGCTGAATTTGTAGGTTGTGTCTTTGTATGCATTTATCCGTAATTGGCGTAATACAGTTTGTCCTGTAACTAGGCTATTGTGCGAGGACAAAATATCGAACAGCAAACAATTGGATTTGCCCATGAATAAAGTGCTGATCGTGGATGATCACCCTGTCATTCGCCTGGCTGTACGCATGTTGATGGAGCGACATGGCTATGAGGTCAACGCGGAGACAGACAACGGTGTAGATGCGCTGCAACTGGCGCGCGAGCATGGCCCGGATATCGTCATTCTGGATATCGGCATCCCCAAGCTCGATGGTCTTGAGGTCATCGCCCGACTCAATTCCACCTGTCCAGGGGTCAAGGTGCTCGTGCTGACGTCGCAAGCGCCCGGACATTTCTCAATGCGCTGCATGCAGGCTGGCGCCGCCGGCTATGTCTGCAAGCAGCAGGACCTGACGGAGCTGCTCAGTGCCATCAAGGCGGTGCTGTCCGGGTACAGTTACTTTCCGAACCAGGCGCTGCATTCCGTACGCTCCAACCTGGGCGGGGCGACCGAAGCCGATATGGTCGAGCGACTGTCCGGACGCGAGATGATGGTGTTGCAGCAGTTAGCCCGCGGCAAAACCAACAAGGAAATCGCCGACGGCATGTTCCTGAGCAACAAGACGGTCAGCACCTACAAAACCCGGTTGCTGCTCAAACTCAATGCGCGGTCACTGGTGGATCTGATCGAGCTCGCTCAACGCAACGGCCTGGTCTGATGCCCCGGGAACGACAAAGCCTCCTTTACGGAGGCTTTTGTGTTTGAGGGGAGGACGGAGAGGTGTCAGAGGTCGAAGTCGAACTCGGCGAGTTGTTTTTTCAACCGGCGTTCTTCCAGCATATTGTCGATGGTGCGACGTTTGCTCAGGTTGGTCTTTGCCACTTCAACAACGGGTTCCACGTCATCGGCTTCTGCCGGCGTGAAATCTTCATCTACATCCAGGTCTTCTTTATCGGTGCTCATAAGTCACTCCAAGCCAAGATGGCCCTTGGCGCACCTTATAGCGAGAATCCTTGAACGGGTAAAAAAGATTTTTTCAATCGACCTGGTGCGTATTTCTCTATCTTCTCAATCGTCGGAGGTTTTGTGCTTGTAATCGCACAGGTCCTCGATCCGACAGCTACCGCAACGCGGCTTGCGCGCCTGGCAAACATAGCGCCCGTGAAGGATCAACCAATGGTGCGCATCCAGCAGGTAGGCCTTGGGCACGAACTTCATTAATGCCTTCTCGACTTCAAGCACCGTCTTGCCGGGCGCAATGCCGGTACGGTTGCTGACCCGGAAAATATGCGTGTCCACGGCCATCGCCATCTGCCGGAAGGCGGTATTGAGTACCACGTTGGCAGTCTTGCGACCTACGCCGGGCAAGGCTTCGAGCGCTTCGCGGGTTTCCGGCACCTGGCTTGCGTGATTTTCAATCAACAGTCGGCAGGTTTCGATAACGTTGCGGGCCTTGCTGTTGTAAAGCCCGATGGTCTTGATGTACGCCGACAGTCCGTCGACGCCCAGCGCATAAATGGCTTCGGGGGTATTGGCGACCGGGTACAACTTGGCCGTGGCCTTGTTGACGCTCACGTCCGTGGCCTGGGCTGACAGGATCACCGCGATCAGCAGCTCGAACGGTGTGGTGTAGGCCAGTTCTGTCTTGGGGTCAGGGTTGTCTTCGTGCAGCCTGCGAAAGATTTCCAGGCGTTTGGCGGCATTCATGGGGTCAAAGGTTTCCTTGACGACGTGAGGGGGCTCGCCCATGGCAAACCCGGTTGTACAGGGCCAGCAGCAGGCCCATCAATATCAGCGCCCCAGGCAGCAGGGCGGCCAGGCGGATTTCTGCCCACTGCGCCAGCAGCTCGCGGGCAGCACCCAGCGCAATGGCCAGGGCAGCAAAGCTGAGCAACATGGTGGCTGACTGCCGCAAATTTCCGGCGTTGCCCCGGGCGTGTTCAAACACCAGGCATTGTACGGCGATCAGCGCCGGATAAGGACCAAGCGCCAGATACAGCGGCAGGGCCCAGGTGCGAAGTCCCAGCTCCAGGCAGGTGGTCAACCCCGCCGCCAGCAGCACGCTGGCAAGCAGTGTGCCGGGGGCGTCAAGCCAGCGGCGCAGTGGGCTCATTGCCAGGTGATGCAGGGCGATCACCAACACACTCAACCCGGCTATGGCGCAGGCGTTGTATAGCGTCTGGGTGGAGCCAAGTAGCGGCGCCAGGCTTGCGGCGGCGAACCATTGCCTATTCATTGCTGCGCGCTCCCAGTAACACCTGCCGATGCTCATCGAAGTAGCGCAATGCGTCGTGTACGGCATGAATGACAGCGCGGGAGGTGATGGTAGCCCCCGCCAACTGATCGAATTCACCGTTGTCGCGCTTGAGCGCCCAGGCTGCGTCGGGGGTTTTCTGCCGGCTGTTGCCGATGAAACCTTGCAGCCAGTGGTTATCTGGCGCTGCCAGCGCGGCGCCAAGGCCCGGCGTCTCTTGCTGGCGCAGTACTTTGGAGCCGATCAGGCGACCCTGGGTGTCGATGGCAATCAGCAGTTCAAGCGGGCCGCCATACCCTTGTGCCAGGCTGTGCAGCACCACAGCGCTGGGCTGGCCCGCCAATGTGGCGCGATAACCTGCCAGCAAGCGGCTGTGGGCGAGGGGAGCGGTGTCCAGTGCCAGGGGCGCCTGCAAGGGCTGATTGTCGTAGGTAGCTTGCGGCAGCACACTGAGCCAGGTTTGCGCCTTGAGCTGTTGTTGCGCCTGGTCGATGGCATCAGCGCCCAGGCGATGCCAGATCATGACGCTGCCGACGCTCAATGCGCCAATCAGCACCAGCAGTGTCCACTTGCGAGCTGCAGGCATGTTCAAGGGGACACCGCCTGCCGACGTTCGGCCCAGCGCTCGAGCGCCGGCACGCAGAGGTTCATCAACAGCACGGCAAAGGCGGTGCCGTCGGGGTAGCTGCCCCAGGTCCGGATCAGGTAGATCAATACCCCAACCCCGATCCCGAACATCAATCGGGCCTGTGCGGACTTGGGCCCGGAGACCGGCTCGGTGGCGATGAAAAAAGCCGCCAGCATGGTCGAGCCACTGAGCAGATGCAGCAACGGTGAGCCATTGGAGTCCGAGCCCGAACCATTCCAGAACAACAGGCTCATGACGAAAAGGCTCGCCAGCAGGCCAACCGGTGCATGCCAGGTGAACACCTTGCGTTGCAGCAACAGCAAGCCGCCGAACAGAAACGCCAGGTTGACCCACTCGCTACCCTTGCCGCCGAAATGTCCAAAGCCTGGATGACTGGCGAACAGCTCGTCCAGGGTCAGGCTGCGGTTGTTGCGCAGGGTATCGAGGACTGTGGCCTGGGCCCAGGCGTCGGGTTGATCGGTACCGCTCCAGGCAAACACCGAGTGCAGGCTGGAAGCCAGGTCCGGCAACTGTGGGCCGGGCCATTGGGTCATGGTCTGCGGGAAGGTGAGCAGCACCACGGCATAGCCGAGCATCGCCGGGTTGAACGGGTTCCTGCCAACACCCCCGTAAAGCTGCTTGCCCAGGGCAATGGCACTTGCAGTGGCGACGACCGGCACCCACCAGGGGGCGTAGGCGGGCAAGGCAATGGCCAGCAGGCAGGCGCTGACCAGGGCGCTGCCGTCATTGAGCGAAGGCAGCACCGGGCGTTGTTGCAGCTTGAGTGAAAGGGCCTCGCTGGCCAGCGCCGAGCCTGCGCACAGCGCAAGGTTGAACAGCATCCCCCAGCCGTGTTGCCAGAGCAGCGCCAGCACACCCGGCATGCACGCCAGCAGCACCAGTGACATCGTGCTGCGCAGGCGTTCGCTGGGATCAGTGGCTGGCATGGTCGGTAACCGGTTGCAGGGCGTGCAGGCGCGCCTGGGCGTGTTCGGCCGCTTGCTCCAGTTCCGCCAGCTGGGCCTGCTGGGCGTCGTTTGGCGTGGCACCAAAGGCAGCCCGTGCCTTGCTCAGCTGGGCACGGCTCATGGCAGCGGCGATCTTGGCTTGTTTCAGGGCGGCATCGGCAGCGGCAGCTTTCTGCGCCTTGACCCGTTCGATGGCGGCCTTGATCGGGTCATCGGCAGTCGCGCCGGGGCTGGCAGTGCCTGGCACCGCGGTGCGCTGGCTGCGGGCCGCACGCTCGGCCTGCTTGCGTGCCTCTTCGCGCTCCAGGCGGCTGTTGCGCAGCTCGAAGCGGCGTCGGGCGTGGTTGCGTTTGCGGGTACGCGTGGCCAGGGTGTCGGCGTCCTGGGCCAGCCCGCCGACAATCGGCACGATGTTGCTGGTGGCGGTCAGTGGTAGCAGGTCAATGCAGTCCACCGGACACGGTGCCACGCACAGGTCGCAGCCGGTGCATTCGGCGCTGATCACCGTGTGCATCAGTTTGGCTGCGCCGACGATGGCATCCACTGGGCAGGCCTGGATGCATTTGGTGCAGCCAATGCACTCTGCTTCACGGATGTAGGCGACTTGCGGCGGGGCGGTGCCGCGCTCCGGGTCCAGGGCAACGACCGGAACCTGCAGCAGGCTGGCCAGCGCAGCGATGGTTTCGCTACCACCGGGTGGGCACTTATTGATCGCTTCGCCCTTGGCCAGCCCCTCTGCATAAGGCTTGCAGCCAGGGTGGCCGCACTTCCCGCACTGGGTTTGCGGCAGCAGGGCGTCGATGCGTTGAATCAGACTCATGATGTAAATAATCCGTTGAAGCCGAGAAACGCCAAGGCCATTACGCCTGCCCCGATCAGCTCGATGGGCAGGCCGCGAAAGGCCAGGGGTATCCCGTCATGCTCGCTACGCTGGCGCAGGTCGTCGAAAAGACCGAGTGCCAGCCAGAATCCCAGTCCGCCGCCCAAGCCCCAGGCCAAGGTCTGCAGCACCCCGTACCCGTCTTGAGAGACTTGCAGGGTCAAGCCCAGCAGCGCCACATTGCCCAGCAATAACGGCCTCAGGTCGCGCAAGGGCAGGGCAGGCAACATGCGTGACAGCCAGCCGAGCAGCGGCTCGATCAGCAGTACACACAGGGGCAGGAACACAAACAAACGCAGGTAGTCCAGCTGCAAGGGTTGCAGGGCATAACGGTAGAGCAACTGACCCAGGCTGGTGGTGAGAACCAGCAGCACCAGCGTAGCCAGGCCCAGGGCATGTACCCTGCGGCGGTCGCTTTCGACCGGGGCTTGTAGCAGCGGGTCTAGGGCCAGTGCCTGGTGCAAGACCAGGTTGTTGATCAGCGCGGCGCTGATCAGGGCCAGGATGAGTTCGCTCATGGAGGTGCCGAATGCCAGGGCTGTTCGCCATTATCCGGCAATGACGGGAGGAAGAGAACGCCCCGGACGCAAACGTCCGGGGCGTGGGGCTTACTTGATGCGCTGGCCTGGCTTGGCACCGCTGTCGGGGCTGAGCAGGTAGATCTCTTCGCCGCCCGGGCCTGCTGCCATCACCATGCCTTCGGAGATGCCAAAGCGCATTTTGCGCGGCTTGAGGTTGGCGATCATCATGGTCAGGCGACCTTCAAGCTTGGCCGGGTCCGGGTAGGCCGACTTGATGCCGGAGAACACATTGCGCTGTTCGTCACCGATATCCAGGGTCAGGCGCAGCAGCTTGTCGGCGCCTTCCACGGCTTCAGCCTTGAGGATCAGCGCTACGCGCAGGTCGACGGCGGCGAAGGTGTCGAAGTCGATCTCGGCCGACAGCGGGTCCTTGGCCAGTTCACCGTTGCCGGTCACGACGCTGGTCTGGCTGGCAGCCAGGTCTTCCTTGGAGGCTGCAACCATGGCCTCGACCTTGACCGGGTCGATGCGGCTCATCAGGGCCTTGAACGGGTTCAGCTTGTGGTTGGTCAGGCGAGTCTGGTGATCGGCCCAGGTCAGTGGCGCGACGTTGAGGAAGGCCTCGGCGTCGGCGGCCAGCAACGGCAGCACAGGCTTGAGGAAAATCACCAGCTGGCGGAACAGGTTGATGCCTTGGGCGCAGATGGCCTGCACTTCGTCCTGCTTGCCTTCCTGCTTGGCCAGCGACCAGGGGGCCTTGTCGGCGATCCAGGCATTGGCACGGTCGGCCAGGCCCATGATCTCGCGCATGGCACGGGCAAAGTCGCGGCCTTCGTAGGCTTCGGCAATGCTCGGCGCGGCGGCGAGGAAGGCTTCGGTCAGCTCTGGCGCGGCGTCGCCGTCGACCATCACACCGTCATTGCCCTTGTGGATGAAGCCGGCGCAGCGGCTGGCGATGTTGACCACCTTGCCGACCAGGTCGGAGTTGACCTTCTGGACGAAGTCTTCCAGGTTCAGGTCCAGGTCATCGACGCCGCGACCGAGCTTGGCCGCGTAGTAGTAGCGCAGGTATTCCGGCGACAGATGGTCCAGGTAGGTGCGGGCCTTGATGAAGGTGCCGCGCGATTTGGACATCTTCGAGCCGTTGACGGTCAGGTAGCCGTGGACGTTGATGCCGGTCGGCTTGCGGTAGCCGGCGCCTTCGAGCATGGCAGGCCAGAACAGGGCGTGGAAGTTGACGATGTCCTTGCCGATGAAGTGGTACAGCTCGGCCTTGGAGTCCTTGTTCCAGAACGCGTCGAAGTCCAGCTCCGGGCGGCGGGCACACAGGTTCTTGAAGCTGGCCATGTAGCCGATCGGCGCATCCAGCCAGACATAGAAGTACTTGCCGGGCTCGTCAGGGATCTCGAAGCCGAAGTACGGGGCGTCACGGGAGATGTCCCATTCCTGCAGGCCAGCATCCAGCCACTCGGCGATCTTGTTGGCCACGGCGTCTTGCAGGGTACCGCTGCGGGTCCACTGCTGGAGCATGGCCTGGAAGTCAGGCAGCTTGAAGAAGAAGTGCTGGGAATCCTTGAGCACCGGGGTGGCGCCGGAAATCGCCGACTTGGGGTTCTTCAGCTCGGTGGGTGCGTAGGTGGCACCGCATTTTTCGCAGTTGTCGCCGTACTGGTCGTCGGCGGCACACTTGGGGCAGGTCCCCTTGATGAAACGGTCGGCCAGGAACATTTTCTTGTCCGGGTCGAAGTACTGGGTGATCGAGCGGGTGGCAATGTGCCCGGCATCACGCAGCTTGAGGTAGATCTGGCTCGACAGCTCGCGGTTTTCTTCGGCGTGGGTCGAGTGGAAGTTGTCGAAATCCACCAGGAAGTCAGCGAAATCCCCGCTGTGCTCTGCCTGAACGGCGGCAATCAGTTGCTCGGGGGTGATGCCTTCCTTCTCGGCGCGCAGCATGATGGCCGACCCATGGGCGTCGTCTGCACAGACATACACGCACTGGTTGCCGCGATGCTTCTGGAAGCGCACCCACATGTCTGTCTGGATGTACTCGAGCATATGGCCAAGGTGGATCGAACCATTGGCATAGGGCAGGGCGCTGGTGACGAGAATCTGACGGGGCTCGGACATGGGGGCTCGGCTACTTTTTTCGGCTACTTGAGATGAAACGGTGATCGGCCACTATAAAACGCCGGGAAATTTATTTCACCCCATGTGCGTATCTATGGATGTTTCGCGGGTTAGCATAGTCGCCTGTTTTGCTCAGTCTTTATCACGGGAGTCTCCATGAGTGCCGTCACTCGCGCAGCCGTCGAAGCCGTTCTTCGCCAGTACACCGACCCTTACCTGAACCAGGACCCGGTCAGCGCCGGCTGTGTGCAGGCCATTGAAATCCAGGGCGACCGGGTCAATGTCCAGCTGCAACTCGGTTATGCCGCCGGTCTGTTCAAGAATGGTTGGGCGCAGGTCCTGCAAACGGCTGTCGAGGGAATCGACGGTGTTGCGGCGGCCAAAGTCGAGATCACCTGCGTGATTGCCGAACACAAGGCCCAGGCCCAGATTCCGGGCCTGGCCAACGTCAAGAACATCATTGCCGTGGCGTCGGGCAAGGGCGGGGTGGGCAAATCCACCACTGCCGCCAACCTGGCGCTGGCGCTATCGCGTGAAGGTGCCCGCGTGGGCATTCTGGATGCGGACATCTACGGCCCGAGCCAGGGTGTGATGTTCGGTATCCCCGAGCGCACTCGCCCGCAAATCCGTGACCAGAAGTGGTTCGTGCCGCTCAAGGCCCACGGTGTGGAAGTGATGTCGATGGCGTTCCTGACCGATGACAACACGCCGATGGTCTGGCGCGGTCCGATGGTGTCCGGGGCCTTGCTGCAACTGGTCACCCAGACTGCCTGGGACAACCTCGACTACCTGGTGATCGACATGCCGCCGGGCACCGGTGACATCCAGCTGACCCTGGCGCAGAAAGTGCCGGTGGCAGGCTCGGTGATCGTTACCACCCCGCAGGACCTGGCACTGCTCGACGCCAAGAAGGGGGTCGAAATGTTCCGCAAGGTCAACATCCCGGTGCTGGGCGTGGTAGAGAACATGGCTGTGCACATCTGCTCGAACTGTGGTCATGCCGAGCATCTGTTCGGTGAGGGCGGTGGCGAGAAGCTTGCGGCGCAATATGGTGTTGAACTGCTGGCCTCGTTGCCGCTGTCGATGCTGATTCGCGAGCAGGCTGACAGCGGCAAGCCGACGGCCATTGCCGAACCGGAAAGCCAGATTGCCATGGTGTACCAGGAGTTGGCTCGCCAGGTGGGCGCGCGGATTGTATTGCAGGAAGCGGCTGCGCCGGCGATGCCGAGCATCACCATCAGCGAGGATTGAGGTATTCATCGCGGGGCAAGCCCGCTCCTACCCGTAGGAGCGGGCTTGCCCCGCGAAAACCCCAAATCCAGGGCATAAAAAAGCCCCGCCTGTTAAGGGCGGGGCTTTTTTCAAGCTGTAAAGCGGAAGTTAGATAACTTCTACTTCTTCAGCCTGCATGCCTTTCTGACCGCGGGTAGCGATGAAAGAAACCTGCTGGCCTTCTTTCAGGCTCTTGAAGCCGTCAGCCTTGATGGCTTTGAAGTGTACGAACAGGTCGTCACCGGATTGTGGGGTGATGAAGCCGAAGCCTTTTTCATCGTTGAACCACTTAACGGTACCGGTTTGGCGATTGGACATGGTCTGTCTCCTTGGACAAAGTTAACTACGGCTCAGGAAACGCCCTGGCCGAGACTGAGTGCAAAGAGGCAGAAAATTCATGAAGATGGGTTGATCGAGATCTTGCATCAGGTAGATATTCTCAGTGACACGTGCAGCACAGTGGCGTCACCTTAACCCTTTTTCCAGAACGTGCCAATGGTCTTGTTCAGCTTTCGCGCAAATCATGACTGACGGTGTTGGTGGGGTAGCTACAAGCCCCGTCGGGCGGGGATTCGCTGCCTTGAGGTGGATGAAACTTTGAACCCGGCGCCCGGCCCGGTAAGATGCGCCACAGAATTTCTTCACCTCGTTACTTCAGGACACCCGCCATGAGCATCAAATCGGACAAGTGGATTCGCCGCATGGCGCAGGAACACGGCATGATCGAGCCGTTCGTCGAGCGCCAGGTGCGCGGTGAGAGCGACAACCGGCTGATCTCCTTCGGTGTCTCCAGCTACGGCTACGATGTGCGCTGCGCCGACGAGTTCAAGGTGTTCACCAACATCAACTCGGCAACCGTCGATCCAAAAAACTTCGACGCCGGCAGCTTTGTCGACGTCAAGAGCGATGTCTGCATCATCCCGCCGAACTCCTTCGCCCTGGCCCGTACCGTCGAGTACTTCCGCATTCCGCGCAATGTGCTGACCATCTGCCTGGGCAAGAGCACCTATGCGCGCTGCGGCATCATCGTCAACGTCACCCCGCTGGAACCGGAGTGGGAAGGCCACGTGACCCTGGAGTTCTCCAACACCACCACCTTGCCGGCGAAAATCTACGCCAACGAGGGCGTCGCCCAGATGCTGTTCCTCGAGTCCGATGAAGAGTGTGAAGTGTCCTATAAGGACCGTGGCGGCAAGTACCAGGGCCAGCGCGGCGTCACTCTGCCACGCACCTGAGCCGACAAGGCGAGGGAATTCCTTGCCGCGGGCAGGCTCTAATGCAGTGAACTGTTTCGCCAGGCAACAGGCCTGGCGCACTTCATCCAGGAGCTGCCCCATGAAACTCGATCCCTCCATCAGCGCCAAGCTGGCAGTGTTGCAGCCCAACCATGTCGGCGTGATGGCCTGGTCGCTGATGGCTCATCCGCACCCACACATCGCCCACGCTGGCGGTGTGCCTGGTCAACCTGACCCAGACACCCCCGACACGCCGCAACCCGGTGAAGTCCCGCCGATGGAGCCGGGCGAGCCGACCCTGCCTGACGAGCCGCCTCCCGCGCCTGTGGCCTGAGCCTTGCTCGGGCTTTTCGCGTTCAAGGCGACAGCAGATAGCCGCTGCGGTAAGCCTCTCGACCGGCCACGTGGGCGATGACCATGCCGGCGGTGGCCATGCGGCGCAATGAGCGTGCGTACAGCAGGCCGGGCTGGGCATTGCGCACCGGTGTCACGCGGTCATTGAGCGGATCAATCACTTCTGCGATCAACTCGCCTGCCTCCAGGTACTGGCCAGGCTCGACATGGAACACCAGCAACCCGCCCAAAGGCGTTGCAACCGGTTCGACGCCTGCCAGCGGAGTGGCCGGGTAGGGCAACGCTGGCATCTCGGCTGCTTCGCCTTCGATCGCACCGTACTGCGTCAGGTAATTGAGAATTGCCCCGCAGTCCTGTTTCGCCAGCGGGTGGTTCACATCGCCCTGGCCACGCAATTCGACCGTGACCGAAAAGCTGCCCTGGGGAATGGGAAACTGTTTGCCAAAGCGTTGTTGCAACTGCCACCAGACCAGGGTGAAACACTCGTCGAACGACTGCCCGCCCGAGTCGGTGGCCAGCAGGCTGGCCTGGGTGCCGAGGTAGCGCGCCAGGGGTTCGACCTGCGGCCAGGCCTCTGGCGTGGTGTACAGGTGCGCGACCGCGTCGAAGTCACAGTGCAGGTCGAGCACCATCTCGGCATCGCAGGCCAACCGTTGCAGCGTCAGGCGTTGGGACTGCAGTGGCGTTTGGGCAGGATGGGCGTCCAGGGCGCGACGCAGGTACTCGCGAATCAACGCAACGTTGTGCGCAGGTTCCTGGTTCAGGTGCGCCTCGACCTGATCGCCGATCGCGTCGCTCAGGTCGACAAACTTGCGGTTGAAGTTTTCACCGCTTTGCAGCTCGAAACGGCCGAGCGGCACATCCATTAACACCTGTTCCAGGCCCACCGGGTTGGCAATCGGAACCAGCACGATTTCGCGGCGCAGCACGCCCTTTGCTTCGAGCTCGGCCAGGCGCTGCTTCAGGTGCCAGGCCACCAGCATGCCGGGCAGCTCGTCTGCGTGCAGTGACGCCTGGATATAGATTTTGCCGGCTCCCCGTGGGCCGAAATGAAAGCTGTGGATCTGGCGGGCGATGCCTGGAACCGGCGCCAGAATGTCGTGGGTCGAGTGATGCATAACGGTCCTAGTGAGTCGGTCCTGAAAAGCTTGATATAAGCATAAAGTTTCCAGGCGCGCAGTCCTCTACGCGCAGCGGCGGGCATGCGCCGCGTAGTGCCGGCGCTGCCAGCATCAATCGCGGCGCAGGCCCGCTCCTGCCGATCAGTAGCGGGCATCCACCGGCTTGCCGCCGTTGGGCCAGTCCTTGACCTTGTCGGGGAAGTCCGGCCGGGGCTGTTGCGAGAACCACGCGGCGACATCCACCGCCTCCTGGTCACTCAAGCCGCCCTGACCCAACGGGAAACGCTCGTGAAAGCCGATCGGCATGTTGCGTTTGACGAAGGCCGCTGCCGTGTAGGTGCGCGCCATGCCGGCACCGATGTTGAACGACTGTTCGCCCCACAGCGGCGGGAACACCAGGCTGCCATCGTCGCGGGCCAGGCCTTCACCGTTGCTGCCGTGACACACCGCGCATTGCTTGACGTACACCTGCTGGCCATTGGCAAGGTCCGGCTTGATGGCCGGGTCGATCTTGCCGACCCCGCGTCCGGCCACCTTGTCGCCAGGCTGGGTGTTGTTCTTCATCCACTCGAAGTACGCGACCATGGCTTGCATGTCTGCTGATTGCGGCGGGATCGGCGTGCCGTTCATGGAGCGGCGCAAGCAGCCGTTGATGCGTTCCTCCAGGGTAATCACCTTGCCGGCGCGCGGCGCGTAGCCGGGGAAGAAGGCCGAGACGCCGACAAAAGGCGAGCCGTCGGCCACGGTACCGGCGTTCAGGTGACAGCTTGTGCAGTTCAGTGCGTTACCGACGTTATCGGGCAGCAGTGCCTTGGTTTGCAGGTGCAGGCGCATACCGCGCACAACTTGCTCGGCGTTGGGGGCGGCCAGCAAGTCGGCCAGGCGCGGTGTCTGGAATGCGCTTGAATCCGTCGTTTGCGGGTTGAGCTGGCCGCGCAATTTCTTCACCTGCCCGGCGGTGACGGCCGGGCTGTCGTTGCCCCAGCGCCCACGCACGAAGGTGAGGATCTCGGCGATTTCCTGATCCGACAGGCGAGCGAAGCCGGGCATGGTGTAGACCCGTGAGTGGGTCGCGGTTTGCGCAGTTTTCCAACCGGTGAGGGTGATGTGCAGCAAGGAGGTCGGGTCGTTGGAGGCGACACTGGGGTTGCCGGCAAGTGGCGGGAACATGCCGTTGACGCCTGCACCATCGGTGCGGTGACAGTCGCTGCAGAACTGGGTGTAGCCCAGGCCGCCACGGCTGCTGAACAGGTCATCCGGCGGCATGGCCGGCGTCACCGCTACGGTCGGCATGGGCAAGTCATCCTCGCCCGGCGGCAAGGATTTGAGATAGCTGGCGATGGCGACGAGGTCGGCATCGCTGAAGTGCTGGGTACTGTGGTGGATGACTTCGGCCATGTTGCCCGACACGGTGGCAAAGCGGTTTTGTCCGGTTTTGAGCAATTGCACGGTGTCCGGCACCGTCCACAAGTTGCGCAGGCTCAGGGCGCGCCAGTGCTCGACGGTTTCGCCGGCCAGAAAGTGCTTGCCGCTGCTGCCGGCATCGCTCAGGGCTTTTTCCTGGAAGGCAATGCCGCGAGGGGTGTGGCAGGCACCGCAATGTCCCAGGCCCTGTACCAGGTAAGCCCCTCGATTGATCACAGGGTCCTGGTTGGGGTCGGCTTCAAACGGCTGGTTGTCGAGGAAGGCCCAGTTCCAGAACGCCAGGCCCCAACGCATGTTGAACGGCCAGCTCATGTTGGCCGACTGGTTGGAGCGGCTGATCGCGGGTACGCCGTGCATCAGGTAGGCGAAGAGTGCGCGCATGTCCTCTTCGCTCATTTTTGCGTAGGACGGATAGGGCATGGCCGGATAGAGGTGCGTGCCGTCCGCGCTCACACCCTCGCGCATGGCGGTGTCGAACTGCTCGAAGCTGTAGCGGCCAATACCGGTGTCCGGGTCGGGCGTGATGTTGCTGGAGTAGATGATGCCCATGGGCGTCTTCAACTGCAGGCCACCGGCCATGAGCGGGCCCTTGGGGGCGGTGTGGCAGGCGATGCAGTCACCCAGTTGCGCCACGTATTTGCCGCGTTCGAGCAGGGTGTCATCGACCGGGTCGGGTGGCGGTGTTGCCGGCGCTGCAGCGCTGGCGTGAAGGGTCGGGATCAACAGCAACGTCGCGGCGTACAGCGCCAGACGCGAAAAGGCACAAGCCATTGCAATATTCCTTTATTCACCCGTCCTGGGGCGATCCCCGGGCGCAGGTGTGCAATCGTTTTTAGAGATCATCAGGCAAAACCGGGGCGAACTTCGCCCCAGTTTCGTTGTAAGGCAATTGCGGGAGGGGGCTGTTGATATGGATCAGCGCAGCCGGCATTGCACCGGCTGCGCGGGCGGGGAAGGGTTACTTGCCCGGTACCAGGGTCAGGCGCTTGCTGCCGTAGGCCCGGTCGAAGTTCTGCGGTTGCAGGGGCAGGCTCATGTAGCGGCCCTGGAACCAGGCATTGAGGCCATCGGCGAAATGCGCACTGGCCGGGTTGCCGGACTGCCCGCTGCTGGTCTGCAATTGCAGCGGCTCGACCTGGCCGAAGTCGACCACCATGCGCAGCGACGGCGGCAATTGGGTGTTGAAATCCTGGCCCCAGGCATAGGGGGCCAGGTTCAGGGTGCTGTGATCGCCGCCGGTGGCCTGCGGGCCTCGTTTGACCGCATCACCCAGGCCATGGAAGGTCGGCGCAGGCCAGCGGTATTGGTGCAGCTTGCCCCATTGCCAGGCGCGACGATCATTACCCAGTTGCGCTTCACCGGCGCTGACGGCGGCGGCCAGGCTACGGGCGAGGATCGCCGGTTTGTCTTCTTTCTGCGCCGTGTGCACATCGTCCCAGAACGGGCTGTCTTCCCGGCCCAGCAGGTGATCGGCCTGCGCCGAGTAGGACAGGCGTGCATTACCGACAAAGGCCTTCCAGGTGGCCGAGGACTCCGGCCCCAGTTCATCCAGGAAGGTCAGCTTCGCGCTTTCCTGCAGGAACAGTTCATACAAGGCTGCGTCGGCCGAGGTGGTGCTCAGTCGGCCATCGAACGCCATCAGCCGGGTATAGGCTTCCCGGGCCTTGGCCCGTTGATCGAGGGGCAGGCTGTCGATGGCTTGCTTGAGCGGTTGCGCCATGCCCGGTGCCTCGAACATTGCCTTGAGCTTGCCGGCGAACAGTGAGGTCTGATCGTTCTGCATGGTGATCAGGCTGCGACTGTCGTGTTTGCCGTTACCCGCCAGTTGCCCCAGGCGCTCGGCGCGCTCGGGGTAGTACCAGCTGTTGGACAGCTGCATGCCGTAGCCTTTGGGCACGCTGCGCTGATTGGCATTGCCGAGCCAGCCCTGGGCAGGGTCCTGGTCGTAGGGGTGCAGCATTGGGTCGGCATAGCCATCCCAGTCGTAGCGGCTGTCCCAGCCTGGCGAGGGCAGCAGGCCCTGGCCTTCGCGGCGGTTGGGGAAGCGTCCGCTGACCTGCCAGCCAATGTTGCTGGCGTCGGCAAAGACGAAGTTCAGCGCAGCGGCGCCAATCTCCCGAGTGTTGTCGAAGGCACGCTCGACGTTCTGCGCCCGTGACAGGTTGAAGAACGCATCCATGCTCATGTCACCCTTGAGCTGCGGCACTTGCAAGGCCAGGCCGAGGCTGGCGTTTTGCGTGCTGCCGAGCAAGGTGCCATGGCGGGTGTCGAACAGGGTTTCACGCTGCGGGCGCTGGCCCTTGATAAAGAAGGTCTCGTTGCGGGCCAACGCCGGTAGCCACTTGCCGTCGGCCTGGTACATCAGGCGGCTGCCTTCGCGCTTGAGGCGTTCCAGGAACAGATCCTGGTTATCCGCCATCACCGCACTGGTGCTCCAGGCCAGCTTGCCGTTGTAACCCGAGAGCACCAGCGGCAGGCCGGCTAGGGTGACGCCGGCGGCCTGGTACTTGGGCGCTCGGATCTGTACCGGGGTCATGGCCCAGGCACCGAGGGTATCGCTGGCCAGCAGGCTCTTGCCGCTGCGGCTGCGTTGCGGGGCGATGGCCCAGTTGCTGGAGCCGGGCGTGCCCAGCAGGTTCAGGGTCGCCAGTTGCTCGCTGGCCGCAGCCAGGGGTGCCAGGGCGCCCAATTGGCTGAGGCTCAAGCCTTTGAGTTTGTCGGCCTCGGCCATCGGCAATGGTTCGTCCGGGTAGCTGGGCAACAGCCAGGGCAGTTTGTCGCTGCCGACTTTCTGCGCGAGGGACAAGGCGGCCAGTTCTTCCTGCAAGTTGACCGACTGACTGAAGTTGTACAGGCAGAAGATCAGCGCCGAGTCTTCCGGCTTCCAGTACTCGGGGCGGTAGTTGTATTGGGCCAGCGGCGCTGGCAGGCGGTCGCGGTAACGGAACAGGTAGGCGTTGACGCCGCGGGCATAGACCTCGAAGAAGCGTTTGAGGCGCGGCGAGGCATCGGCGTAGAGCTGGTTGGCCGTTTGCTTGAGGTTGGCGGCGCGCATCAGGCGGTCGGTTTCCAGTGCATCGGCTCCGGCCATCTCGGCCAGACGCCCCTGGGCCAGCAGGCGCATGCCGACCATTTGCCCGATGCGGTCACTGGCATGCACGTATCCCAGGGCAAACAGGGCATCGTGGAAGTTGCTGCTTTCAATCAGCGGCATGCCTTGGGCGTTGCGCCGCACCGAGACATTCTGCGCCAGGCCTTTGAGCGGTTGCACGCCCGTGTTCGGCGGCACGCTGTCGCGATAACCACCCATCTGGCAGCCGCCCAGGGCAAGCAGGCCAAACATCGCTGCGGCTACGCCGAACCGGGGAATAAAAGGGGGAAAGGCTGGCGCGGCCATGGATGGGCTCCTGCAGGGCGTGGCGACTAAAAGGCGCTACGTTAGTGAGCCCGACCACACCATGCAAGCGGGGGAGAAGCCTTTATTTTCAAAGCCTCGCGTCAATCACACCGCTGTCAGGGTTCCCGGCGACGAACGGTCTGTTGATCAGGTGCTTGTTGAGTTCGCCGTACAAGCGAGCAGCGGTCGCGCCTGTGCATAGCCACAGGCGGCGACCGCTGTTACAGGGCTGTAATCAGGCCCCGTGGCACTTCTTGAACTTCTTGTTGCTGCCGCACGGGCATGGGTCGTTGCGACCGACGTCCTTCAGGGCATTGCGCACTGGCTCCTGGGGGGCGTGGTTGCAGTGCGGGCCGTGAACATGGCCGTGGTCATGGTCGTGATGATCATGATCGTGGTTGCAGTCGGGGCCATGAACATGGGGTTGTTGGGTCATTGCGGGTTACTCCGGTAAAAGATCGCCGGGAATTATCTCACCACTGCGCGACAAGTGCAGGTCGCGGGTGAAGATTAATCCGCTGTTGAGTTCGCCATCGAGACGATAGCGCAGGGGTTGGTCGATATTCTTGAGCAGCTTGGCCAGGGGTTTTACCTGCGCCCAGAGGTTGGTGCGCACCGGAATCTTGAAGGTGCGCCGGGCGTGCCCGCCCACGCTGCGCCACAGGCTCGACTCGCCTTCGGCCAGCAGCAAATCGTTCAGGCGCACGGTGTAGCTCAGGCTGCGGATGAACAGGCGCTGGTCGTTGGGGTTGTCGACGCGTACATGGAGAACGAACTCTTGCTCCAACAGACGCATCTTGACCGCCTCGACCTTGACCAGATGAACTTCGGGGTCACGGTAATCATCCCCCAGCCAACTGGCACAGCCCGTCAGTTGAAGTATCAGGATGCTGAGCAACAACAGACGGGCCATCAACGTCAGTTACCCAGGTAGCTGGCGCAGCACTTCTTGAACTTCTGCCCGCTGGCACAGGGGCAGGGGTCGTTGCGTCCGGCCTTGAGGCCTACGGTGGGGTCGATGAAGTACCAGCGGCCATTGTTCTGCACGAAGGCCGAGCGCTCGCGGTGACTGTGTTCGCCGTCGTTGTCGTGCCAGCGCGCGGTGAAGGTGACAAAGGCATGTTCAGGCTGGCCACCGAACACTTCGGCGCCTTCCACTTCGAGGCCCAGCCAGGTGCTCTGGGTGCTCCAGGCCATGATGCTGTCGCGGTCCAGGCCTGCCTGCTGCGCGGGCAGGGTGGTTTCTACCAGGTAGTCGATCAAGCCCAGCACGTAGGCGCTGTAGCGCGAGCGCATCAGGGCTTGCGCGTCGGGTGCCGGCTGGCCGGCATGGAAATGTCCACAACAGGCGTCGAGCAGGTTACCGCTGCCGCAAGGACAAACCGAGACACTCATTGTTTCACCACCAGTACTTGCCAAAATTTTCAGGGTTGGCCCAGAACCTGGCGTTGAGCCAGTCCGGTACCTGTTTGTATTCACGTAGATCATAGGTGAACAGGCTCAGCACCTGTTCATCACGTTGAAATTTTTCATTGGCCTGCAGGGCCAGGGCGAAAAAGTCGGTGTCTTGCCATTGGCAGGCCTCAAGGTCCGCCAGCACCGCCACACGGCTGGCATTGAGGTTGCGGATACCGCCCAGCAATTGCAGGCCGTTGCGCTTGGGCAGGTGCTCCAGGCAATCGACCAAAAGGGCCAGGTCGAAGCGTTGCGCCGCAAGCTCGGCGGGCAACGGGCCAGGGGAAGCCTGGGCAATCTCGACCTGCGGGTGGGCCTGGGCGAAGGCTTCCAGTGCAGGGAAGCGTGAACCCACCAGCAGCAGGCGTTGTGGAGCATGGCGTTCAAGCAGCGCGGCCAGGGCCTGTTGCGGCGTACGCTGGGAAAATCCGTCAATCATCGGGAATCCTCGGTCAGATGGGTCAAGACTAACGGTCCCGGGCCCCCAGGCATAGTGACTGATGGCGGCATCATGGCTTATTGCTGGCGGAGATGGTTCGGCGGGTCTTTACTCCCATGAGCATCGGTTTTGCACCGAATCCCAGGAGATGCAACAAATGAGCATAGTACGCACAGCTTTACCTCTGGTTCTGCTTACCAGCGTGTTGACTGGTTGTGCAGGTTTGCAAAAAACCGATTGGCCAAAATGTGCGGCCGTCGGGGGTGTGGGTGGCGCCGCCTTGGGTGCTATAGAAAGCTCGAGCTGGGCTGGCTGGGGGGCCTTGCTGGGTGCGGGTATGGCAGCAGGTTACTGCTGGGCCCATGGCGACGGTGATGAAGATGGTGATGGCGTACCGGACAGCCGTGACAAGTGCCCGGGTACGCCTCGTGGTGTCCAGGTCGATGCCAATGGGTGCCCACCGGAACCCGCCGTGGTTGAAGAAGTGGTGGTAGTGAAGGAAGAAGTGATCGTGATCCGTGATGTTCACTTTGAATTCGACTCGGCCAAGCTGACCGCAGCCGACAAGGAGCGCCTGAACACCATTGCGACTCGCCTGAAACAAGAAGCGGCAAATGCCAGGTTGAGTGTGACCGGGCATACCGACAGTGTCGGTCGTGATGCCTATAACCAGAAACTGTCGGAACGCCGTGCCCAATCGGTCACCGACTACCTGGTGAGCAGCGGCGTACCGCAAGCCAGCTTCGTTTCGGTTCAAGGCGCCGGTGAGAGCCGTCCGGAAGCTGACAACGCTACCGCTGAAGGCCGGGCGATGAACCGGCGTGTGGAAATTCGCATCGAGCGCTGACGCGCAACGGCCTGCGGCTTGAGAAGTGCCGCAGGCCGGTCTTTACTCCTGTGTGACCGGTAGCGACCGGTGACAAAGGAGCAATTCCCATGAGTGTTCTCTCCAAGGCCGCAGTATCAGTGGTGGTGGCGGCAAGCCTGCTTTCCGGTTGCGCCACTCACAGTGATGGCAGCGCACCACTCAATCAAAGGACCTGGCCAATCTGCAGCCTGCTCGGCGGACTTGTCGGCGGTGGACTGGGGGCGATTGAAAGTTCTGCCTGGGCCGCGGGAGCCGGTGCTGCTGGCGCGATTGCCGGTGGGCTGATCTGCTACGCCCAGGACGGTGACGAAGATGAAGACGGTGTATTCGATCGCCGTGATCGTTGCCCGGACACGCCGGCCAACACCCCGGTCAGTCATAACGGTTGCCCATTGCCACAGTATCCCGCCGCCGAAAAAGCCGAGCCAGCCCCTGTACCTGAGGTGATCACCCTCAACGACCAGGGCTCGGTGATGTTCGCATTCAACTCGGCAGAACTGACCAGCAGCGCCCATACCCAATTGCAGGCGCTGACCAACAAACTGAACGCCGCCAACGTGGCCAGCGTCAAAGTGATCGGCCATACCGACAGCCAGGGTACGGACGCGTACAACCAGACGCTTTCCGAGCGGCGTGCCAGTAGCGTTGCCGAGTACTTGATCAGCCAGGGGTTGTCTCCGGCGAAAGTCACCAGTCAGGGCCGGGGTGAGAGCGAGCCGATTGCAGACAACGATACCGAGGAGGGGCGGGCGCAGAACCGCAGGGTTGAACTGCACCTGAACTAACGGCAGGGGGCACGCATGAAAGTTTTCTTGGGCTTGGGCAAGGCGCTGACGGTGGTGTTCTGGTGGGTAGTGCTGGTGAATCTGCTGATTCCCCAGGCGTTTCCCTTCAACAAACTGATCAGCGCCGTCGGGATCGGACTGTTGGGCCTGCACCTGCTGGAAGTGCTGGCCTATAACAGCCGCCTGAGGGACCGCAGCCATCGTTGGTTCGATCGGCTGCAGATCCTGTTGGTCGGGATCTTTCACGTGCTTTCGATCCCGGCACCCCGCCCACGCTAGAACGGACTTGTTGTTGAAGGAGCGGGCAGGCCCCGCTCCTGCAGGATCAGAAGGGCAGGCGGGCCGTGGCGACCACGACGACTGCCATCCCCAGCAGCAGGTTGAAGCCCACCACCCGGCGAATTTTCCCCAGTACCGACGCACCGGTCGGCCAGTCTTCTGCCTTGACCGCTTTACGCAGCTCCGGTAGCAGCAATGACTGGATACGAATGAACAGCGCAATCATCGCGATCGCTCCGCCCATCATCACCTGAACATAGCGTGGCGCCCCGTCGAAGCCGGCAAAACGCATGTGCAGCATGCCCACGCCGCTGATGACCAGCACCGCGATCGCCACCCAGACCCACACGAAAAAACGCTGAAATACTTCCACCCACAAGCGCAGACGAGCGGGGCCTTCGAGGGCTGCAACCGCCGCAGGCCGCAGGATCAGCCAGGCGAAGAACATCCCGCCGACCCACACCAGGGCGGCCAGGACGTGCAGGCTATAAGGAAGGGCAAAGGCGGTCATCGGGATCTCCATTCGGCGCAAAGGGCAATAGCGGGGTATGATAGCGACCCAATCGAAACACTGAAAATTTATCCAGCCCTCCGGGCGCCCCGACACCATGATCAGCACCGAACTCAAAACCACGATTCAGGGCGCCTATTCGCGTTTTCTCGAAGCCAAAAGCCTCAAGCCTCGCTATGGCCAACGCCTGATGATCGCCGAAGTGGCCAAGGTCCTTGGCGATATCGACTGCGATGACGAAGGTCGCCGTGTCGGTGAGCCCGCCATTGTGGCGGTCGAGGCAGGCACCGGTACCGGCAAGACGGTCGCCTACAGCCTGGCTTCGATCCCGGCTGCCAAAGCCGCAGGCAAACGCCTGGTGATCGCCACGGCGACGGTCGCCTTGCAGGAGCAGATCGTTTTCAAGGACCTGCCCGACCTGATGCGCAACAGCGGCCTGAACTTCAGCTTCGCCCTGGCCAAGGGGCGTGGCCGCTACCTGTGCCTGTCCAAACTCGACTTGCTGCTGCAGGAGGGCCAGGCCCAATCGGCCACCGCTCAGTTGTTCGAGGAAGAAGGCTTCAGGATCGAAGTCGATGAGGCCAGCCAGAAGCTGTTCACCAGCATGATCGAGAAGCTCGCCGGCAACCGATGGGACGGTGACCGCGACAGCTGGCCCCAGGCCCTCGAAGACCAGGACTGGGCCCGCCTGACCACCGATCATAGCCAGTGTACCGGTCGCCACTGTCCAAACTTCGGCCAGTGCACCTTCTACAAGGCCCGTGAAGGCATGGGCAAGGTCGATGTCATCGTCACCAACCACGACATGGTCCTGGCCGACCTGGCCCTGGGCGGCGGTGCGGTGCTGCCTGATCCGCGCGATACCATTTATGTATTCGACGAAGGCCATCACCTGCCCGACAAGGCCATCGGCCATTTCGCCCACTACACTCGCCTGCGCTCCACCGCCGACTGGCTGGAGCAGACGGCCAAGAACCTGACCAAACTGCTCGCCCAGCACCCGCTGCCAGGCGATCTGGGCAAGTGGATCGAGCAGGTGCCGGAGCTGGCCCGGGAGATCAAGGCCCAGCAGCAGTTCATGTTCAGTGCCTGTGAGCAGGTGGCTGACTTCCGTCCCGGCGAAGACATGGAAGGCCGCGAACGGCCGCGCCATCGCTTTGAAGGCGGGGTGGTGCCCGAGCATATGCGCGAGATGGGCATCGAGCTGAAGAAGGGCTTTTCACGCCTGACCGACCTGTTCACCCGCCTGACCGATTTGCTCAAGGAAGGCATGGATGCGGAAGTGAACATCGGCATCGCCAGCCATCAGGCTGAAGAATGGTACCCGCTGTTTGGCAGCCTGCTGATGCGCGCCCAGGGTAACTGGGAGCTGTGGACCGCCTTCACCGCCGAAGACCCGGAAGACAGCCCGCCCATGGCGCGCTGGCTGACCCTGGCCGAGAGCGGGGCGCTGTTCGATATCGAGGTCAACGCCAGCCCGATCCTGGCGGCCGAGATGCTGCGCCGTAACCTCTGGAACGTCGCCTATGGCGCGCTGGTGACGTCGGCAACGCTGACGGCGCTGGGCAAGTTCGACCGATTCCGCATGCGTGCTGGCCTGCCCAAGGACGCCGTGACCAGTGTCGTGCCCAGCCCCTTCCATCACACCGATGCAGGTGTTTTGCGGGTACCGGACCTGCGTGCCGATCCACGAGACGCCGCCGCCCATACCGCAGCGATCATTCGTGACCTGCCGGAGCTGGTCGAAGGCTCGCGCGGCACGCTGGTGCTGTTCTCTTCGCGCAAACAGATGCAGGACGTGTTCGACGGCCTGGACCGGGACTGGCGCAAGCAGGTGTTCATCCAGGGCAACCTGTCCAAGCAGGAAACCTTGAACAAGCACAAGGCGCGGGTCGACGGCGGTGATTCCAGCGTGTTGTTCGGCCTCGCCAGTTTTGCCGAAGGTGTCGACCTGCCGGGTGCCTATTGCGAGCATGTGGTGATCGCCAAGATTCCGTTCGCGGTGCCCGATGATCCGGTCGAGGCAGCCCTGGCCGAGTGGATCGAAGCCCGCGGTGGCAACCCGTTCATGGAGATCGCTGTGCCGGACGCCTCGTTGCGTCTGATCCAGGCCTGCGGTCGCCTGCTGCGTACCGAAGAGGATCGCGGCACCATCACCCTGCTGGATCGACGCGTCGTCACCCAGCGCTACGGCAAAGCTATTCTCAACGCGCTGCCGCCGTTTCGACGGGAAATTTCCTGACGCCCTGCAGCGAATTACGCCGGGGCGTTGTCTATGACTCAGTTCAAGGCCCGCAAGGGCCCTCAAGGAGAGCTCCAGCCCTATGATTCGCCGTACCTTGCCCGCTGTCTTCGCACTGTTGTTCAGCACCCCGTTGCTGGCCGGGCAACAGACGTTGTTCAGCTTCGTGCGCCCGGCCGCCGTGGTCAACGTGGCGACCGAGGATGCCAGTTTGCCGCAGTACAATGCAGAGCAGACGGCCGAGGGAGAGGTATTGCGCCGCGTGGTATTCAACCCCGTGGAGCGGCCCAGCTTGAAGTTGAGCCCGCAATCGGGGGCCTGGGACTGGTCCAGCGCGACCGCCATGACTTTGCGCCTGCAAAGCGGCATGGACTGGCCACTGACCATAGATGTCACAGTACTGAGCAGCGACGGCAAGACCCTCACCAGTCGCATCGACCTGCCGGCGGGCCCTGCGCAGACGGTGCTGGTGCCGCTCAAGGCTACCTCGCCGCTGAGTCAGGGCATGCGTGCCGGGCCACCGATGCCGTGGGTGCATGAAGGTCAGCGTTGGTTGCTGACCAGCAGTGCTGGCGAGCTGGATCTCACGCAAGTGGTGGCGGTGACCTTGTCGATGAACAAGCCCAACGTCGCCCAGAGCCTGATGATCGAGCGCGTGGGCACCCAGGACGATGATCAGGTGCAAAAGGCCGCCTACACCGCTTTGATCGATGGTTACGGCCAGTCCACCCGCGCCCGCTGGCCGGAAAAGATCGTCAGCGACGATCAGCTCAAGGCGGCGACGGCACGCGAACAGCAGCAGCTCAAGGGCTGGTTGGCCGAGCGCAGTCAACTGCCGCACGACAAGTTCGGCGGCGTGACCACCGGTGCACGCTTCGAGGCAAAAGGTTTCTTCCGCACCGAAAAGCATGACGGCCGTTGGTACCTGGTGACCCCTGAAGGCCATCCGTTCTATTCGCTGGGCGTCAATGCGGTCGCCCCCGACGGTGGGCGCACCTATGTGGCCGGACGCGAGTCGATGTTCACCGCCCTGCCACAGGCGGGCGAGCCGCTGGCGCAGTTCTATGGCGATGGCGACAACAACGACGGCAACGGATCGTCCAGCGGGCGCGGTTTCAATCAGGGGCGCTGGTACGACTTCTATGCCGCCAACCTCGAGCGCACCCATGGCAAGGCCTGCACCCCGGCGGCTGCAACCGACACTGCGCCTGCAGTGGAGTGCCCGGCGCCGGTGTTGGACAAGCAGCGCTGGCAGGGGCATACCCTGGATCGCCTGCAGGGGTGGGGGTTCAACACCCTGGGCAACTGGAGCGATCCGGCCTTGGGGCAGGCTGATCGCATGGCCTATACCTTGCCGCTGTCGATCGTGGGTGACTACACCAGCATCAGCACGGGCATGGATTGGTGGGGCCGTATGCCCGACCCGTTCGACCCTCGCTTTGCTATGGCCACCGAACGTGCGGTAGCCATTGCCGCGCGAGACCATCGCGACGACCCCTGGTTGATCGGCTACTTCGCCGACAACGAACTGGCCTGGGCCGCGCCAGGCGATGATCCCAAGGCGCGTTATGCCCTGGCCTACGGGACGCTGCGCCTGACCACCGATGTGCCGGCCAAGCGTGCCTTCCTCAAGCAGTTGCGCGACAAGTACCGCAACCAGGCGGGGCTGTCCAAGGCCTGGGGTATCGACCTGCCGGCCTGGGAATTGATGGAAGACCCAGGCTTCGAGCCGCCGTTGCCGAGCCCTGAGCATCCGGAGATCGAGGCCGACTTCAAATACTTCCAGAAGGTGTTTGCCGAAACCTACTTCAAGACCATTGCCGACTCCTTGAAATGGCATGCCCCCAATCACTTGCTGCTGGGCGGGCGCTATGCGGTCAGTACACCGGAAGCAGTGGCCGCCTGTGCCGAGTTCTGCGATGTACTGAGCTTCAACTTCTATACACCCAAGCCCCAGGACGGCTACGACTTCAGCCAACTCAATGCACTGGACAAGCCGGTACTGGTCTCCGAGTTCCAGTTCGGTTCGCGTGATCGCGGGCCGTTCTGGCCAGGGCCAATGGAGGTGGCCAAGGAAGAGGCACGAGGGCCTGCCTATGCCGCGTTCGTCAAAGCCGCACTGGCTGAGCCAACGATTGTCGGGGTGCACTGGTTCCAGTACCTGGATCAACCGGCCAGCGGACGTTTGCTGGATGGGGAGAACGGACACTTCGGCCTGCTGGGCATCACCGATGTGCCGTTCCAGGGCTTTGTCGAGAGCGTGCGTAAAAGCAACCTGCAAGCACAGGCGCAGATCGGCAAGCCTCCAGCGCCCGAAAAGGCCGCCAAAGCCCCGTAATGCCTGCTTGGCGACCCGGCGCACCTGCGTGCGCCGGGTCGAATCGCTTTTTGGGCAAGTAACTGCCTGACCGCTGTCTGTTCCCAAATCCGCCGCAGGCTGAAACAATGCACGCCATTTTCGGTGTTGGTGTATTCGGGAGCGGCTGGGTGCAGATTCAGGGTCATTACGAGCTTAAGTTCGAAGCAGTGCGCGAAGCCTTCGCGGCGTTGTTCGACGATCCTCAGGAGCGTGGTGCGGCGCTGTGTATCCAGGTCGGCGGCGAGACGGTCGTTGATCTCTGGTCGGGTACCGCCGACAAGGACGGGGCCGAAGCCTGGCACAGCGATACCATTGCCAACCTGTTTTCCTGCACCAAGGCCTTTGCCGCCGTCACCGCCCTGCAGCTGGTAGGCGAGGGCAAGCTGTCGCTGGACGCTCCGGTTGCCCGTTACTGGCCAGAGTTTGCCCAAGCCGGCAAGCAGGCCATTACCCTGCGCCAGCTGCTTTGCCATCAAGCCGGATTGCCGGCCATTCGTCAGTTGTTGAGCCCCGATTCTTTCTATGACTGGCAGACCATGGTCGACACCCTGGCCGCTGAAACGCCCTGGTGGACACCCGGGACCGCTCACGGTTATGCGGCGATCACCTACGGCTGGCTGATAGGCGAGTTGATTCGCCGCGCCGACGGGCGTGAGCCGGGTGAATCCATTGTTGCCCGCACGGCACGGCCATTGGGCCTGGATTTTCACATTGGCCTGGCCGATGACCAGTTCCACCGGGTGGCGCATATTGCCAGGGGCAAGGGCAACATGGGTGATGAAGCGGCCCAGCGCCTGCTGCACGTTACCCTGCGCGAGCCAGAGGCGCTGTCTACCCGTGCCTTTACCAACCCGCCAGGGATGCTGACCAGCACCAACAAGCCTGAGTGGCGGCGGATGCAACAGCCGGCGGCCAATGGCCACGGCAATGCCCGCGGCCTGGCCGGGTTCTACGCGGGGCTGCTCGACGGCAGTCTGCTGGAGTCCGAGCTGCTCGACGAGCTGACGCGCGAACACAGCCTGGGCGATGACAAGACGCTGTTGACCCGTACCCGTTTCGGCCTGGGCTGCATGCTTGACCAGCCGTCGGTAGCCAATGCCACCTTCGGCCTGGGCAGCAAGGCTTTCGGCCATCCGGGCGCGGGTGGGTCGGTCGGGTTTGCCGACCCTGAGCACGATGTGGCGTTCGGTTTCGTGACCAATACCCTGGGCCCTTATGTGCTGATGGACCCGCGGGCGCAGAAGCTGGTGCGGGTTCTGGGCAGTTGCCTTTGATCGGTTGACCCCGGTGTTGCCTGAACCCTTTGGCTATTCTGGATTCCAATGCTCAGCGCTTTTGAGCAGATTTTCTTTCATTTTCATGGTGTATCGCTGATGTCTTCACATAAAACCTTAGCCCTTGCCCTGTGCCTGACCATGACCGGTTGCGCGCAGCACTCTCAAAATGGCGCAGCGGATGGCGGGCTCAACTGGTGGCCCTTTGGCTCGGACAAGGTTGCCGACAAGGAAGTGAAGCAAGTAGTCACCGAGAAAGTGGTCAAGGCCGATGCCAAGTCGGAAAGCAGCAGCCGCTGGTGGTGGCCGTTCGGCGACAGCGCCAAGAGCAACACCGCTGCCGTACCGAAGATCGACCACAAGGCCACCCAGGCCTGGCTGGACAACTATGAGCCACGCCTGCGTGAAGCCATCAAGGACAGCAAGTTCGAGGTTGAGCGTCGTGAAGATGTGCTGATAGTCACCGTGCCGGTGGATTCATCCTACAACCCTGACCGCCCAGCCATGCTCCTGCCGGTGACGCTGGGCCCGATCACCCGGGTGGCCAAGGCCATCGAGACCGACAAGCAGACCGCCGTGCTGGTCCTGGGTCATGCCGATACCAGCGGCGCTGCCGCCCTCAATCAGAAACTCAGCCAGGAACGTGCGCAGTCGATTGCCGCGATCTTCCGCCTCAGCGGCCTGGAGCGTGATCGTCTGAATTTGCGGGGCATGGGCTCGGAAATGCCGCGTGCGGCCAATGACAGTGTTGAAGGTCGCGCCTTGAACCGTCGCGTAGAGATGGTACTGACGCCGCAAAACACCATGATTGCCTTGCTCGCCAAGTACAAGCAGCCAACTCCAAGCCCGGCAGCACTGGTCGCCGTGCAAGATGCCAAGGCGCCGGTCAAGGCGGCAGTGAAACCTGCAGCCAAGGCGCCAGCGAAAGCGGCGAGCACCGCCAAAAAAGCCGCCACAACCAAGACTGCGGCAGCCAAGAAGAAAGCCCCAGCCGCCAAGCCTGCAGCTAAAAAGCCTGCGCCGACGGCGAAGAAAGTGGCCGCCAACACCAGCCCTGCGAAGACCAACTGATCGTCAAGGAACGCAGTAATGACCCAGACCCTGGCCGATATGCGCCGCGACTACACCCGTGATGGCCTGGCTGAAGCCCAGGCCCCGGACGAACCCTTCGCGTTGTTTCGCCACTGGTTCGACGACGCGGTGAAAACCGAGCAGCCGCCGGTAGAAGCCAACGCCATGACTGTGGCGACCGTGGACGCTGACGGTCGCCCGCACTGCCGGATCCTCTTGCTCAAAGGCCTGGATGACAAAGGCTTCACCTTTTTCACCAATTACGAGAGCGCCAAGGGGCAGCAGCTGCAAGCCAATCCCAATGCCGCCATGACTTTCTTCTGGCCGGCCCTTGAGCGGCAGGTGCGCATCGAAGGCAAGGTAGTCAAGGTCAGCGCCAAGGAGTCGGATGACTATTACCAGGTGCGTCCGTTGGGCAGCCGCCTGGGGGCCTGGGCATCACCGCAGAGCCGGGTGATTGCGGGTCGCGAGGAGCTTGAGGCGCTGGTCACGGCCACCGAGCAGCGCTTCAGTGATACGCAGCCGCATTGCCCTGAGCACTGGGGCGGCTATCGCTTGCTGCCCGAGCGCGTCGAGTTCTGGCAGGGGCGCGCCAGCCGCCTGCACGACCGCCTCAATTACCGCTTGCAGGACGGCGCCTGGGTGCGCGAGCGCCTGGCGCCTTAATCGGTATATCCGGCGGCCTCGCGTTCCAGCCAGGCCGCCAACTCCCCGCGTTTGACCTTTTGCGCGCGCGCTTTGTCCAAGCACTCGAGCATGTAGGCTTTCTTGCGCTCATCCTTGCCGGCCATCGACAGCGCCAGGTCGCGGTCCATCCAGCGCCGGATGCGTACATACAACCACCAGTGAAAGTACAACCCTGCCACAGTCGTGACGACGACGATGAAGTAATCCATGACTATCCTTGCGCTAGACGTATTTACAGGCTGCATTCGATGAAACAGGCTGTATGGAAGCTGAATGGAAGCAATTTTACCCCGCCTCGGTCGTGACAGTCGTCAACGCGCGGAGTCTAATGAACACCTGACTTTTGGAGATCATCCTATGCGTAAATCTGTTTTGCTGTTGGCCAGCTTCACAACGATGTCGATGCTGCTCACTGGCTGCGCCTCGAGCCTGACCGGCGATAGCTACTCGCGCGACGAAGCCCGCCGTGTTCAGACCGTACGTATGGGTACCATTGAATCCCTGCGCCCCGTCAAGATCGAAGGCACCAAGACGCCAATCGGCGGCGGTGCCGGCGCCGTTGTCGGCGGTGTGGCCGGTAGCGCCATTGGTGGCGGGCGCGGCAGCATCGTCGCCGCTGTCATCGGTGCCGTGGCCGGTGGCTTGGCCGGTTCGGCCGCTGAAGAAGGCCTGACCCGCACCCAGGGCGTGGAAATCACCGTGCGTGAAGACGACGGCAGCATGCGTGCCTACGTCCAGGCCGTGCAGGAAAACGAGATCTTCCGCGTGGGTGAGCGGGTGCGCATCATGACCGTCGATGGCACCAGCCGGGTTTCGCACTGATACCCCAACGGCAATAAAAAAACCCCGACTCGGCAGTGCCGGTCGGGGTTTTTTATCGCCTGATTTTTGCTCAGGCGGTGACAGCTTTGCGGCTGGCCAGCGCGGTGATGGTGTAGCCGATCAGGGCGGCAAGAATGGAGCCGGTGAGAATGCCCATGCGGTCCATACCGGCGTACTCGCTGCTGCCGGGCACGAACGCCAGGGAGCCCACGAACAGGCTCATGGTGAAGCCGATGCCACACAGGATCGCCACGCCCAGCACCTGGCCCCAGTTGGCGTTGGCGGGGAGGGCGGCGATGCCCAGCTTGACCGACATCCAGGTCAGGCCGAATACCCCGATGGTCTTGCCCAGCAGCAAGCCCACGGCGATGCCCATAGGCACATGGTGAGTGAAGCTTTCAAGCGTGACACCGGCCAGCGATACACCAGCGTTGGCGAAGGCAAACAAGGGCAGGATGCCGTAAGCGACCCACGGGTGCAGGGCGTGCTCCAGCGTCATCAGGGGAGAGGGCTCGGCATTGCGGGTTCGCAATGGGATACACAGGGCCAGGGTGACGCCGGCGAGGGTGGCATGCACACCACTCTTGAGCACGCAGACCCAGAGGATCAGGCCAATCACCATATAAGGCCCCAGCTTGACCACGCCCAGCCGGTTCATGGCGATCAGGGCCAACAGGCAAGCGCCCGCCAGCATCAACGACAAGGTCGACAACTCACTCGAGTAGAACAGGGCGATGACGATGATTGCACCCAGGTCATCAATGATCGCCAGGGTCATCAGGAACAGCTTCAGCGACACCGGCACCCGCTTGCCCAGCAGGGCCAGTACACCCAGGGCAAAGGCGATGTCGGTGGCCATCGGAATGGCCCAGCCAGCGGTAGCGCTCGGGTCGTCCTTGTTCAGGAACCAGTAGATCAGTGCCGGGACGACCATGCCGCCAATGGCGGCTGCCCCGGGCAGGACGATTTGCGAAGGCTTGGACAGGTGGCCTTCGACCACCTCGCGCTTGACCTCAAGGCCGATCAGCAGGAAGAACAGCGCCATCAAGCCGTCGTTGATCCACAGCAGCAAAGGCTTGGCGATTTTCAGTGCGCCAATCTGGGCGACCACGGGGACATCCAGCAGGCCGTTGTACAAGTACGACAACGGCGAGTTATTGATGATCAGGGCCAGGGCAGCTGCAGCAATCAGTAATAGACCGCTGGCAGCTTCCAACTGAAAGAAACGTGTGAAAGTGCTACGCAGCAAGGGTGATCTCCATCCTGAGGTTTCTAATAGGGCGACACCCTACCGTGAGCAGATATTCTTTAAAACAAAAAACATATTCGCTTTTGTTATAAGTGATGGCGATCCTGCCTCATGCAGCCTAGCAGTTGTATCGAAATATTTAGTGCGGCTGTATCTGTTAGCTTTTGCCGGGGTTTCCTACCATGATCCCTTGCATTTTGATCTTTTCCGGGACAGGACCATGACTGATCACCGCCTCTGGGCACGCGAAGCCATCCGTATCATTGAGGCTGACTTTCAGCGCAGTGCCGATACCCACCTGATCCCGCTGCCTCTGCCCGGGTTTCCCGGCGTCGACTTGTATTTCAAGGACGAGTCCAGTCACCCCACGGGTAGCCTCAAGCATCGTCTGGCGCGTTCGTTGTTTCTCTACGCCTTGTGCAATGGTTGGTTGCGCCCCGGTGCGCCCGTGATCGAAGCCTCCAGTGGATCGACGGCGATTTCCGAAGCCTACTTTGCGCGCTTGCTCGGTGTGCCCTTCATTGCCGTGGTGCCCGCCAGTACCTCTCAGGAAAAGATTGCCCAGATCGCCTTTTATGGCGGCCAGAGTCACCTGGTCGATGATCCGACGCAGATCTACGCCGAGTCCGAGCGCCTGGCGCGAGAAAGTGGCGGGCACTTCATGGACCAGTTCACCTACGCCGAGCGCGCTACCGACTGGCGTGCCAACAACAATATCGCCGAGTCGATCTACAGCCAGATGCGCTTCGAGCGCCATCCAGAGCCGAGCTGGCTGATTTCCAGCCCCGGTACGGGTGGCACCACGGCAACCCTGGGGCGCTATGTGCGTTATCGCCAGCACACCACCCGGGTACTGTGTGCCGATGCCGAGCGGTCGGTATTTTTCGACAGCTACAAGAGCGGTGATCGCACCTTGCAGCTTGATTGCGGCTCACGGATCGAAGGCATTGGCCGTCCACGGGTAGAGGCATCGTTCCTGCCCCATGTCATCGATGCGATGGTCAAGGTGCCGGATGCTCTGTCGCTGGCAGCCATGCACTACCTCGCTGAGCGCCTGGGGCGGCGAGTGGGAGGCTCGAGCGGTACCAACCTGATCGGTGCGTTGATCGCGGCACGGCAGATGCGTACGGCCGGGGAGACTGGCTCGATCGTGGCGATACTCTGTGATGGCGGTGATCGCTATGCGACCAGCTATTACGACCAGGACTGGCTGACGAGACAGGGGTATCAGTTGCGGGAGGGGATCGAGGCGGTGACGGCGTGCGTCGAGCGGGGCGAGGCGCTACCCGAGTCGATCTTGTGTGCGGGGATTTGAAATCATCGCGGGGCAAGCCCGCTCCTGTAGGAGCGGGCTTGCCCCGCGATAACCATTTACTGCTCCAGACCCAGCATGCTGCGGGCTACGGCCTCGGCAATGCGAATTCCGTCGACACCCGCCGACAGGATTCCGCCCGCGTAACCAGCACCTTCACCAGCCGGGAACAGGCCCTTGAGGTTCAGGCTCTGCATGCTCGCATCGCGGGTGATGCGCAGCGGTGACGAGGTGCGGGTTTCGATGCCGGTCAGTACCGCATCGTGCAGGTTGTAACCTTTGATCTGCCGATCGAAGGCCGGCAACGCCTCACGTATGGCTTCGATGGCAAAGTCCGGCAGGCTCGGGGCCAGGTCGCCCAGGTTGACGCCCGGTTTGTACGACGGCTCGACACTGCCCAGGGCGGTAGACGGCCTGCCAGCGACAAAGTCGCCCACCAATTGGGCCGGTGCCTGGTAGTTGCTGCCACCGAGCACATAGGCGTGGGATTCGAGTTTTTCCTGCAGTTCGATACCGGCCAGTGGACCGCCCGGGAAGTCTTGCTCGGGGGTGATACCGACGACGATGCCCGAGTTGGCATTACGCTCGTTACGCGAGTACTGGCTCATGCCGTTGGTGACTACCCGGCCTGGCTCGCTGGTGGCCGCTACCACAGTGCCGCCCGGGCACATGCAGAAGCTGTAGACGGAGCGTCCGTTCTTGGCGTGGTGCACCAGTTTGTAGTCTGCCGCGCCCAGTTTCGGGTGCCCGGCGTACTTGCCCAGGCGCGCCTGGTCGATCAGCGACTGTGGGTGCTCGATGCGGAAACCAATGGAGAACGGCTTGGCTTCCATGAACACGCCGCGGGCGTGCAGCATGCGGAAGGTGTCGCGGGCGCTGTGGCCCAGGGCCATGATCACGTGGCGCGAGTTCAGCTGTTCGCCGCTTTCCAGCACTACGCCATGGAGCTGGCCGTCGTCCATCAGCAGGTCGGTGACTTTCTGCTCGAAGCGCACTTCACCGCCCAGCGCATGAATCTCATGACGCATGTTCTCGACCATGCCGGTCAGGCGGAAGGTGCCGATGTGTGGCTTGTTGACGTAGAGAATCTCGTCCGGCGCACCGGCCTTGACGAACTCGTGCAGCACTTTGCGGCCATGGTGCTGCGGGTCTTTGATCTGGCTGTAGAGCTTGCCATCGGAGAAGGTACCGGCGCCGCCTTCACCGAACTGCACGTTCGACTCGGGGTTGAGCACGCTCTTGCGCCACAGGCCCCAGGTGTCCTTGGTACGTTGGCGCACTTCCTTGCCGCGTTCGAGGATGATCGGCTTGAAGCCCATCTGTGCCAGCAGCAGGCCGGCGAAGATCCCGCACGGTCCGAAGCCAACCACGATCGGACGCTCCTGCAGGTCGGCAGGTGCCTGGCCGACCACCTTGTAGCTGACGTCCGGCGCGACATTGACGTTGTGGTCGTCGGCGAACGTGCGCAGCAGCTCGGCTTCGTTGCTGACGTTCAGGTCGATGGTGTAGATGAACAGCAGTTCGCTGTTCTTCTTGCGCGCGTCATAGCTGCGCTTGAACAGGGTGAAGTCCAGCAACTGCTCGTCGCTGATCCCCAGGCGTTGCACGATTGCCTCGCGCAGGGCTTCATCAGGATGATCCAGCGGCAGCTTCAGTTCGGTGATTCGTAACATGGCAGGGTCCAGTATCCCGGCCATGAACGGCCGGCGGCTTTACACAAACCGCCAAGTATAAGCTGTTCGCCGCCGTTGCAGGCAGGAGAAACGCGTGCGCCGATGATCAGTCGTTGCGTGCGCCGCCGTAATAAGCACAACCGCGCAGGGTCTGGCCATCGACACGCAACTCGGCCATCAAGTGCTGCACGCCGCCGGTGGCGATATCGACGCAGCGCTGTGGGGCGACCCAGAGTTCCACGCGCTGGCCGTTGGCTTCGGTGCTGAGGCTGAAGCGACCGTCGGGCAACTGCTCTTCCAGGTAGGGCACTGCGAGGGACGGCTGGCCGGGACGGTCCAGGACCATGCCCTTGCCGCTGGCCTTAAGGTTCCAGTCCGGTTCGTGGCCGCTCGCGCGCAGGGTCAGGCGCTTGAAGTTGGGGTCGCTGCAGGCACTGTTGGAGTGCTCGACCCGGTACAGCCGCTGCACGTTCAACTGGCCGTCGTTGCCGGCTTTCTGGCTGGTGGACAGCGTGCCGTTGATATCGGCGAACAGCGTACCCGGCTCATCGGCCAGGTCCGCTGCTTCCTGCAGAATGCCGGTGTTGCCTGCATCGAACACGGCAAAATGGCGATTTTCCGTGCAGGGCTTGAACAGCAACTGGCCACCTTGTGCGCTCAACTCGCCCTGCATCCGGGTCATGCCAACGCTTGAGGCGGCCTGGGGTTTATCGGCCAGCATCTGGCAGCCGGCAAACAGCGGCAACAAGGCGACAAGCAACAGCGAAGGGGCGGCACGCATCGAGCAAACTCCAGAGTCTCTACCAAAAGGTGCCGCCACGTTACGCAGGCTCGGCGCCGATCACAAGGCCTCAGCCCACATGATAGGTCTGGCCGGTCTGCAGACCTTCGACGCTCTTGGCATAGGCCAGTGCCACCTCGGCGGCCGGGACGGGTTTGAATCCGCGAAAGTACGGTGCGTAGGCCGGCATCGCCTCGACCAGCACATTGGGGCTGATGGAGTTGACCCGCAAGCCGCGCGGCAACTCGATGGCCGCCGCCTTGACGAAGGCATCGATGGCGCCGTTCACCAGGCTCGCCGAGGCGCCGGTACGGATCGGGTCATGGCTGGTGACGCCGGTGGTGAAGGTGAACGAGCCACCGTCGTTGATGAATTCCCGGCCAATCAGTAGCAGGTTCACCTGGCCCATGAGCTTGTCGCCAAGGCCCAGGGCGAACTGTGCTTCGGTCATTTCCGCCAGTGGGGCGAAGGTCACGTTGCCGGCGGCGCAGACCAGGGCATCGAAGCGGCCGGTCTGCTCGAACAGGCGGCGAATCGACGCGCTGTCGCTGATATCCACCTGGTAGTCACCGCTGCTGCGACCGATACGAATCACTTCATGGCGTTGTTCCAGTTCCTTGGCTACCGCTGAACCAATAGTGCCGCTGGCGCCGATCAACAGGATTTTCATAGAACCGTTCCTTGCAGGTTGGGAGGACAAGGCTCAAGTCTAGGGTGGATTTTTGTGCAGATAAGCGTGCTAATAGGCAACCTTTGGTTTTCATATGGAAACAATCCATGAGCGACCTGGACGACCTGGCGGCCTTTGCCGTTTTGATGGATGCCGGTAGCTTCACCCAGGCTGCCCAGCAACTGGGCTGGAGCAAGGGGCAGTTGTCCAAGCGCATCAGTGCGTTGGAGGCCAGTCACTCGGTCAAGTTGTTGCACCGCACAACGCGCCGCCTGAGCCTGACCGCCGCGGGGGCCATGCTGTTGCCCCAGGCCCAGGCGCTGGTACGTCAAATGGAGGGGGCCCGTCAGACCCTGTCCATGCTCAGGGACGAACTGGCAGGCCCGGTGCGCATCACCGTACCGGTGTCATTGGGAGAGACTTTTTTTGAAGGACTGTTACTGGAGTTCGCCTCGGCCTACCCCGACCTTCAAGTGGAGCTCGAATTGAACAATGGCTACCGTGACTTGCTAGGGGATGGCTTCGACCTGGCCATTCGCACCGAGGTCCAGGACGATGCGCGATTGGTGGCACGCCCGGTGCTGGCGATGCAGGAGCTGACCTGTGCCAGCCCGGCCTATGTTCAGCGGTATGGGCAGCCGGACACACCTGCGCAACTGAGCAGCCATCGTTGCTTGCTCAACAGTCACTACAGTGGTCGCGAGGAGTGGTTGTATCACCAGCACCATGAATTGGTGCGAGTACAGGTTGGCGGCAGTTTTGCCAGCAATCATTACAGCCTGCTGAAGAAAGCCGCGTTGCTGGGGGCGGGGATTGCCAGGTTGCCTTCCTACATGGTGCATGGGGAACTGGCGCAAGGGCGATTGCTGTGGCTATTGCATGACTATCAGACGCGCAGCGTTCCGCTGTTCCTCGTGCATCCCTATCAAGGGGCGATGCCCAAGCGGGTTCAGGTGCTTGCCGACTACCTGATGCGCTGGTTCAAAAACGTAGGAGCGGGCTTGCCCCGCGATGCGAAGTGACTATCGAATCACTCTCGCAGGGCAAGCCCGCTCCTACAGTGGGTCAACCTCCCAGGTAAGCGTCGCGTACCTTTGGATCGGTCAGCAGGGCTTCACCCGTGCCCTGCATCACCACCCGGCCGTTTTCCAGTACATAGGCACGGTCGGCGATCTTCAAGGCCTGGTTGGCGTTCTGCTCGACCAGGAAGACCGTTACACCATCACGACGCAGTTGTTCGATGATGTCGAAGATCTGCTGGATGATGATCGGCGCCAGGCCCAGTGACGGCTCGTCAAGCAACAGCAGCTTGGGTTTGCTCATCAGCGCCCGGCCGATGGCCAGCATCTGCTGCTCGCCACCGGACATGGTACCGCCACGCTGGGTGAAGCGCTCCTTCAGGCGCGGGAACAGGTGCAGGACCTTATCCATCTGTTCCTGGAAGTCGCCCTTGTCGGTAAAAAAGCCACCCATGGCCAGGTTCTCTTCCACCGTCAGGCGGGCGAACACCCGGCGCCCCTCGGGTACCACGGCAATGCTCTTGCGCATGATGTGCGAGGACGGTTGGCCGACCAGCTCTTCACCCAGGTACTTGATGCTGCCGCTGTGGGCCTGGGGAGAGCCACAGAGGGTCATCAGCAAGGTGGATTTGCCCGCGCCGTTGGCACCGATCAAGGTGACGATCTCACCCTGGCGGATCTCGACGTTGACGCTGTGCAGCGCCTGGATCTTGCCGTAGAAGGTGGAAACGTTTTCAAACTGCAGCATTTACGCTTCCCCCAGGTAGGCTTTGATCACTTCAGGGTTGTCACGGATCTGTTCCGGGGTTCCGTCAGCCAGGGGCGTGCCCTGGTTGATGACCACGATGTGGTCGGAGATGCTCATGACCAGCTTCATGTCGTGCTCGATCAGCAGCACCGTGACGTTGTGTTCCTCACGCAGCAGGCTGATCAGGGCCTTGAGGTCTTCGGTCTCCTTCGGGTTCAGGCCGGCGGCCGGTTCGTCGAGCATGAGGATCCGCGGGCGGGTCATCATGCAGCGGGCGATTTCCAGGCGTCGTTGCTGACCGTAGGCCAGGGTTCCGGCGGTACGGTTGGCGAACTCGGTGAGGTTGACCTTGTCCAGCCAGAACTGCGCGAAGTCCATGGCCTCGCGCTCGCTACGACGGAACGCCGGCGTCTTGAACAGGCCGGCGAAGAAGTTGGTGTTCAGGTGACGATGCTGGGCAATCAGCAGGTTTTCCAGTGCGGTCATGTCTTTGAACAGGCGCACGTTCTGGAAGGTCCGTACCACACCCTTGCGGGCAATCTCGTGGCCAGCCAGGCCCTGGATCGGTTGGCCATCCAGCAGGATGGTGCCGGCACTCGGCTTGTAGAAGCCGGTCAGGCAGTTGAACACTGTGGTCTTGCCGGCCCCGTTAGGGCCGATCAAGGCCACCACTTCCTTTTCCTTGACGGTCAGGGCCACGCCGTTGACCGCCAACAAGCCGCCGAAGCGCATGCTCAGGCCGCTGACTTGCAGAATTTCGCGGCTCATCGACGCAGCTCCATGTGAGGACGTTGCATAGGCAGCAGGCCTTGCGGACGCCAGATCATCATCAACACCATCAATGCCCCGAACATCAACATGCGGTATTCGCTGAATTCACGCATGAGTTCGGGCAGCAGGATCATCACGATGGCCGCGAGAATCACGCCCAACTGAGAACCCATGCCGCCAAGCACGACGATGGCGAGGATGATCGCCGATTCGATGAAGGTGAACGACTCCGGGGTCACCAGGCCCTGGCGAGCGGCAAAGAAGCTACCGGCGAAACCGGCGAAGCAGGCACCCAGGGTGAACGCCGAGAGCTTGATCACGGTTGGGTTCAGACCCAGTGCGCGGCAGGCGATCTCGTCTTCACGCAGTGCTTCCCAGGCGCGACCGATCGGCATGCGCAGCAGACGGTTGATCACGAACAAGGCGAGCAAGGCCAGCAACAAGGCAACCAGGTAGAGGAAGATGACCTTGTTGATCGAGTTGTATTGCAGGCCGAAGAACTCGTGGAAGGTCTGCATGCCCTCGGCCGCGCGGCGCTCGAAGGTGAGGCCGAAGAAGCTCGGCTTCTCGATGTTGCTGATGCCGTTCGGGCCACCGGTCAGGCCAGTGAGGTTACGCAGGAACAGACGAATGATCTCACCGAAGCCCAGGGTCACGATGGCCAGGTAGTCACCGCGCAGACGCAGTACCGGGAAGCCGAGCAGGAAGCCGAAGGTGGCCGCCATCATGCCGGCGATCGGCAGGCAGATCCAGAATCCCCAGCCAAAGTAGTGCGACAGCAGGGCATAGCTGTAGGCGCCGACGGCGTAGAAGCCGACGTAGCCCAGGTCGAGCAGCCCGGCAAGGCCCACCACGATGTTCAGGCCCAGGCCCAGCAACACGTAGATCAGGATCAGGGTGGCGATATCGACTGCGCCGCGTGAACCGAAGAATGGCCACACCAGTGCAACCACGATCAGGCCCAGGATGATCCAGCGCTGGGTCTTGGGCAGGGTCAGGAAGTTGCTCACGGCCGGCGAGATCAGCTTGCGGTCCGAGCGGGTGCGCATCACTGCGCTCCACTGTTTGTCGAACAGCACACGCAGGAACATCAGTACCGAACACACGGCGATGATCGTGAGGGTGAAGGCCCCCTGGCTATGGACGATCAGTCGGATGCCATCGATGCTGAGCTTCAGGCCAAGCACCGGGAAGGCCACGGCCCAGACCAGCAAGGCGGCGAAAAACGCCTGTTTGAGATTCTTGTTCATACTTTCTCAACCTCCGGACGGCCGAGAATGCCGGTCGGACGGAACAACAGCACCAGGACCAAGAGGCCGAAGGCCACCACGTCCTTGTACTGGTCACCGAAGATATCGGCACCAAAGGCTTCAGCCACCCCCAGCACCAGGCCGCCGAGCATGGCGCCCGGAATACTGCCGATACCGCCCAATACAGCCGCGGTAAAGGCCTTCAGGCCCACCAGGAAACCGGCGTTGGGGTTGATCACCCCGTACTGCATGCTCAGCAGCACGGCCGCCACGGCTGCCAGGGCAGCACCGATGACGAAGGTCAGGGCGATGATGTTGTTGGTGTTGATGCCAAGCAGGTTGGCCATCTTGATGTCTTCTGCGCAGGCCCGGCAGGCCCGGCCCAGACGCGAACGCGAGATGAACAGGGTCAGTCCGGTCATGGCCACCAGAGTGACGACGAACACCAGGATCTGCATGTAGGAGATCAGCACTTCCTCTGCGCCGCCCGGTCCGAAAGAGATGCTCCCTGGGATCAGGTTGGGGATGGACTTGTCCTTGGAGTCCTGGGATAGCAATACGGTGTTCTGCAGGAAAATCGACATACCAATGGCAGAAATCAGCGGGATCAACCGGTTGCTGTTACGCAGCGGCCGGTAGGCGACCCGCTCGATACTGTAGCCATAGGCACTGGTCACGAAGATCGTTGCGACGAAGGCGACGGTCATCAATATCGGCAGTGAGTCGATACCCATCATGGCCAGCCCGGCAAGGGCAATGAAGGCCACGTAGGAACCGATCATGTAGACCTCGCCATGGGCGAAGTTGATCATTCCAATGATGCCGTAAACCATTGTGTAGCCAATGGCTATCAAGGCATAGGTGCTGCCAATGGTCAGGCCATTAACCAGCTGTTGGAAGAAGTGATAGATCTCAGGCATTACAGCGCTCCTAAAAACCTGGTACGCATTTCACTGGTGGGGTATTCCCGGCTCGGTCTTGTGGTCTTGAGCCACTTCGACACAGGCACTGTCAGCGAACCGCTGGTGACGGTTTTAAGATTTTCAGGTGAACCTGCTCCCGGATCGCGGGAATCAGGCCCATGAACCTCGTAAAACAAAGCCCACTGCTCGCACAGTGGGCTTAGTAGTCATGTAGTCAGACGGAATTACTGAGGAGAAACTTCGGTTTTAGGTTTGCCGAAATGCCATTCGTAGACCACGAATTTGAAGTCTTTCAGGTCGCCCTTGTCGTCGAACGACAGGTCGCCAGTCGGGGTCTTGAAGGTGCCTTTGTGGATTTCTGCCGCGACTTTTTCTGCATCGTCGCTGCTACCGGCAGCCTTGATGCCATCGGCGATCAGCTGGACAGCCGAGTAGGCAGGGAACACGAACGGGCCGCTTGGGTCCTTGCCGTCAGCCTTGATCGCTTCAACGATGGCCTTGTTCGCAGGGTCGGCATCGAAGGACTTCGGCAGGGTGACCAGCAGGCCTTCGGAGGCGTTCTGGGCGATCTGCGAGATGGAGTCGTTGCCGACGCCTTCTGGGCCCATGAACTTGGCGTTCAGGCCTTTTTCCTTGGCCTGACGCAGGATCAGGCCCAGCTCTGGGTGGTAGCCGCCGTAGTAGACGAAGTCGACGTTGTTCTGCTTGAGCTTCTGGATGATGGACGAGAAGTCCTTGTCACCGGCGTTCAGGCCTTCGAAGACGGCAACCTTGGTGCCTTTGTCTTCCAGAGTCTTCTTCACGGCAGTGGCGATGCCTTCACCGTACTGCTGCTTGTCGTGCAGGACTGCAACCACTTTCGGTTTGACGTGATCGGCAATGTAGTTGCCTGCAGCCGGGCCCTGGGCGCTGTCCAGACCGATGGTGCGGAAGATCAGCTTGTAGCCACGGGCGGTGATTTCCGGGCTGGTGGCGGCGGGGGTGATCATGATCACGCCTTCATCTTCATAGATGTCGGACGCAGGTTGGGTGGAGCTGGAGCACAGGTGGCCGATTACGAACTTGACGCCATCGTTGACCACTTTGTTGGCGACTGCCACGGCCTGTTTAGGGTCGCACGCATCATCGTATTCCTTGGCTTCAAGCATCTTGCCGTCGACACCGCCCTTGGCGTTGATGTCTTTGATGGCTTGTTTGGCACCAATGAACTGCATGTCGCCGTACTGAGTCACCGGACCTGTTTTCGGGCCGGCGATGCCGATCTTGATAGTGTCGGCTGCAAACGAATGGCTGGCAACCCCGGCCAGAACCATTGCGGCAAACAGCTTGGAAATCTGCTTAGTAGCCTTACTCATAATGCTCCACTCATTCTGTTGTAATTTTTATAGTCCTGGCGGCCAGCGCATGAGGACCGGATCAGGTTCCGTAGGAGGCCACGCCTCGTCACGGTCCCGGACTGCTCCGATTTTGCCCTGGCAACTGTACCGGTACAGTGTAGAGCGCCGCTTTGTCGCTTGAAAAGCAGGCCCGCTGAGGCAAATTCGGAGCATGTCGCTTAATTGACAGAAACTTACAGTAAAGCGGCTAGGCCCAGCCCAATTCACGCGGAAAGTCGCCGCTTTCCAGTTGTTTTCTCTCAATTATTTCTTTGAAACCGGGTTTTTCTGCAAAAATACCGACCTCTTACAGTAGTCGAATTATTTCTGGCAGGAACCCATGACTGATCAACCAAGCACCCTCTATGCCAAGCTGCTCGGCGAGACCGCAGTAATCGAGTGGAAAGCCCTGGAGCGTTTTTGGGCCAAAGGTGACCTGATTTGGGTCGACACGTCCCTGGACCTGATTGAAGTTGCACAGGCGATGGCCGAGAACCGTAGCGAAACCGTGGCCGCATGGCGTAATGCTGGCACGGTGGGCGCCGTTACTGCAGAGCAGGCGCTAGACCTTCAGAGCCGCGATCCAGAGATCTGGGCAGTGGTGGTTTCACCGTTCATCGTGATTCAGGTGAAGAAACCTGAGTGAGCGTGCCCGAAATTGGTGCGTGAAAACGCACAGGCAGACGATTTTGGTGCTCGAGACTGTTCAGGCGGGGTGACCGTTGGTAACAGTCCGTGGCGCAGGTAACAGTTTATCGCGGGGCAATCCCGCTCCTGGCGGACAGGAGCGGGATTGCCCCGCGATGCGTTCTATCAGTAGTCGACCTTCCCGGTATGGCTGTTCAACGAAATCACCCGCGTCTTGCCGATGCGATGGCGGTAGATTTCGCGCAGGTACTTCACCGCCTTCTTCACGCATTCTCGTGAAAGACGAATGTCATTGATCGAGACGAACTTGCTCTTGTCGTTGATCAGCTCGCGGTACTTCTTCTCGTACATCGGTTTGATCGCGTACCAGTTGGTATCGAGGATTTTCGCCGGGTTTTCGTATTCATTGAGCAGGTCATCGATGCGCGCTTCATCGAAGGTTTCACTGGTGATGAATTCGAGGATGGCGTTGTCCAGGGTGTCGTCGAAGCGGTACGGGTTGCGGGCAAAGCAGCGCTTGATGAACGCCACGATCAAGGTCAGGAAGTCGTCCGACAGGCACGGACTCTTGGCGATCAGGGTGGTCAGCGACAGGTTTGCCGATGCGCCGATGACCAAGGCATAGCGCTTGAGGGTGGTGTTGGGGAACAGGCTGTTGAGGTGGGTCTTGAGCCGGTTCAGGTCCATGTACGACAGCTTGTAGTCCTTGGGCAGCGAGACAATCGAGACCACCGACGAGCAATTCTTGAAAAAGTGCAGGTCGTGCAGGGCCGCAGCGTCGTAGCCCGAGGACTTGTATTGCTCCAGCGCCGCCCGATAGCGCTTGGATTCGATCGGCAGCAGGCTGATGCCCTCGATCGCCTGGGTTTGTGTGTTGAAGTGGGGCAGATCGATGGAGCGAAAGAACAGGTCATCGATGTTCAGGGGCTGCTGATCTTTCTCGAACACCTTGAATTTGTCCGTGCCCGGCGAAGTGCGTTCCGGCACCACTGATTCGGCGTAGGCGATGGCCACCGGGCCGGCCAGGCTCATGAACAGGTCATTGGCGTCCAGGCGGATGGTTTCGCCGATGTCGATGCCCGCCCGACGGAAGTAGGTCTGGTCGTAGTCGGTAGTGACGGCCTGGGCGGTGAGAATGTTGAAGATCTGCTGTGAGATGTACTGGTTGGCATGCTTCTCCATGGCATTGACATCAATGTTCTGGATGTTGCCGTCATCGTTTTCTTCGGCATAGCGCATGATGTCGTTGGAGATCAGCATCATCGCGTTCCAGGGGCGGATACGGCCCATGACGCTGGCTTCGCTGCTGTCTTCATTATCGAAGTTGTAGGAGAAGTCCCATTCCTCCGACAGGTACTTGCACAGCAATCGGCCAGCGTTGATGTGCAGCGCTTCCGACATTTCACTGCGGTGATCGGAAATGTTGGGCAGCACGCAGATGCCACTGGTGAAGATCGGCTCGAAGACGAACGAGTGCCCACTCTTGCCGTCGTTCTCGTCCGCCGGCTTGGTATCGAAGGTCTTGTTCATGTACGAGTACTGCTGGGCCAGGCCGAATTCCGATGCCATGCCCGAGCCCGTGCCACCACCGGCGCTGAAGATGTAGAAGTACAGCCTGGACTGGTTGGCCTTGATCCCGCAGGAGTCGATCAGGTAGGAATGAATCAGCTTCCAGTCGGCGCTGGAGAATCGGTGGGTCTCCTTGTTGAGAATGATCTTGGCCAGGTACTGGCCCAGGATCGGCGCATTACCGGCACCCCCGGCATGGACTTCCGAGAGGTCCATGATCTTCATTTTGCTGTAGTCGCGGATGAAACCGCTCTTTTCACCCTTGCCCGAGAAACGGATGCGCCCGGCAATGTCCTTGTCCAGGTCGCCAAGCATCACCAGCGGTTCGACCAGGAACACCGGTTTGCTGGGTTTGTTCTGTACCAGGCGCAGATTGTTGCGGATCCAGCGCGCCGGGCTGTAGCTGGACTCGCTACCGGCAGGGTCTTGATTATTGAATTCGTTGAGGTAGAAGGTCCTGGCGTTGTATACAAGTTCTGCAACATCCAGGGCGATGTTTGAACCACAGCGGCCCAGGCCGATCAGGCAGACCGAAGGAAACTGTTGGTCCAGCCGCAGTTGGCTCTCGTCTTCGAGGTGGACGCTGGGTGGGAACACCAGGTCGCGCAGGCCGTCGAGGTTTTCGAGGA